>CAZKVF010000246.1:0-16842 GCA_964556085.1 uncultured Solibacteraceae bacterium | reverse complement strand
TCACAATAGATCGCGGTTGGTGCCCTTCGTCGAGGGATTAGTTGGCGGGGCGTATGCGACGATGAGCACAAGGCTGACTGCGCTGCCAGCGGGGATTCCGTCCGCTCTTCCACCGGGACTGGTGCTACCGCCAGACTCGCCACTCTCGGTGCGGGTCAATGCTTCCCGCACCGGGTTCGCCCTGCTTGCCGGCGGCGGCCTGGACCTCAAGGTCAGCAGGCACGTGGCCATCCGGCTATTCGAGGCGGATTACTATCTGATGCGCCTGCCCGACCTCCTTACGGGGAACAATACTACTCAGAACAACTTTCGCTATGCGGGTGGCGTCAACTTTATGCTAGGAGGCGAGCAGCCCACGCCGCCGCCGCCGCCAGCAGCTCCCGCGACCAAGAAATGCCCGGACGGGACTATCGTGCCGGTAAACCAGGCTTGTCCGAAATTGACTGCCACCTTCGGTCTTACAGCAACGCCAAATGAGCTATGCGAAGGTGAGACAGCACAGGTGACGGTTACTAACAACGCTCCTTCCAGCGTGTTCGCTTATTCGTGGTCGGTCAACGGACAGCCGGTCGGGCAGGCCACTCAGCAGCCGTCTTTTACTTTCGACAGCACAGGTAAGGCTGCGGGCACTTACCAAATTGCGGTAAATGCCACCGGCAATGGGTTCAACCCTGGTTCGGCCGAGACGACGATCAACGTTCGGGGGTATGTGCCTCCTACCGGTACGGTGCAGGCAAGCCCGGCGGAGATCCATGTAGGAGACAAGTCCGCACTGTCAGCCAACTTTACTGGCCAGTGCGGTGGGCCGATCCAGCCACCTACATTTACAGCATCGGAAGGTACGATTCAGGGCGATCAGTTCGACTCCACAACAGTGCAGTTCGACCCTGCCAACAAAGCAGAGCAGCGTAAGAGCGTGACTATCACCGCCAAGGCGATCGACAACAGGAGTAGCGGGACGGCAACGACGACGATTGAAGTCATCAAGGACGCCGTTCCAGCGGAGGCGATCCGCCTGCCGGATGTTCTGTTCAGTCAAAACAGTTCGCGCGTGAACAACTGCGGCAAGCGGATCCTGCTGGAACAGCTACGCTCGTATTTCGAGAGAGACCCGGGCGGCACGGTGGTTCTGGTCGGCCATTCCTCCAGCGGCGAAGCAGCCGGCATTGCGGAGAAGCGCGTCCAGAATGCAGCGGCTGTGATCACCGCGGGGACGGGAGTCTGCCTTGCGATTCCAAAGACGCAGGTCGAAGTCAGCTGGCCTGGCGTAGAACAGAATGGAGTCGGCTTTGAGTCAGGCTTCTGCGCGTCGTCGGTGGGAGGAGCTTCTTCGGTTGCTTCGGAAATGCGCCGCGTAGTCGTCTGGTTCGTTCCCAGCGGCGGCAAATTGCCGACCTCAGTAACCAACAACCAGAGCGCCAGCACCCTGTCGTTGAGCGGCCTGGGCTGCCCGAAGTAGCGGGTCCCCGGTGTCAGGAAGCGGTCTGGTCTTACGACCAGACCGCCCCGCGGAGGCTTCCGTGTTTCCAGTTGTGGCGCTGGTGACCGTGGCGGGTGTTCTCTCTATCGGCTTAGCTGTGCTAACGAGTTGGGCGGTGCTGAACATGTTCCTGCTGATTTTGGAGGCGGACAGGGAAGCCCAAGTTCGCCAGCCACAGGTCATTTCAAAAATGGATCATATTCCCCCGATGCCAGCGCTCCTCCCGAAATAAATGTCCCGCCTGCGATCCAATCCCGCCCGACTGCCGGCGATTCACGTGCGAGTTGTTTGACTCTGCGAAACTCGTGTTAGCATTACTCGCATGCAAAGTTCGCACCGGTTTCGCACCTCGCTCATTGGCTTGTTTGCGGTTGCCGCCGCCGCCGTAGGTTCGCTCTCGCCGGTTTTACGTGCGCAAACGGCGCGCACGGCGAATGACGCAGTTTATTCCGCGGCGCAAGCGACGCGAGGCCGGACGTTGTATCAGCAGCGGTGCGCAACATGCCATGGGGAGTCGCTCGCGGGCGGTTTGGCGCCGCCACTCGCGGGGGCGGTTTTTCTGGGCGCATGGGGCGGGCGATCGTTGTGGGAGCTGGCGAGTAAGATTCGAAACACGATGCCGGCCGACGAGCCGGGGAAGCTGACGATTTCTCAAGCGGCCGATCTGGTGGCGTATGTTCTTCAGGCGGGCAAGTTTCCATCCGGGGAAGGCGAACTGGCCGCCGATGAGGAGGGACTGAAATCCATTTCCCTCCCGGGGTCCGGGCAGCAGGCCGGCACGCCGGCGCGCTCACAGGGGCCGGCCTTTCCGGCAACCGGCAACATGCAGCAATTGATGGCCGCGATACTTTTCCCGAGCTCGAACATCATCTTCAACGTGCAGACGAACGATCCCGGCGCGCCGGCGAAGCCAGGCGAGGCCGGCAAGGGCGGCTTCTCGTGGATCCAGTGGGGAGCCGGAATCTATACGGGTTGGGACATGGTGGATAACGCCGCGATCGCGGTTTCCGAATCAGCACCGCTGCTATTAACGCCGAGACGATGCCAGAACGGCCGCCCGGCCCCGGTGGACCGGCCGGACTGGATCAAATTTACCGAGGGACTGGCCGAAGCGGGCCGCGCCGCGTTTCGAGCCTCGCAGACTAGGAGCCAGGAAGCCGTGAGCGACGCGACCAATCAACTCGCGGATGCCTGCCAGGCCTGCCACCGCGTGTACCGCGACAAGCGAGGCGGCACCAACGCCGACCCCTCGAACAAGGCGGCCCGCTGCCTGCCGTAGGGGCTAATCAGCCCGAACGGCATCAGTCTTCGTCTTCCGCGTCGTTAGTACGCCATCGGAGGACGCCCCATTCCGCCTGCACCGCGTGAGCGGCAGCGACCATTGCACTTTCCCGATCAACGCTTTCCCCGTTAGCAGTTTCCTGGCCGGTTTTGGAATTGGTAACGGTCCATGCATAGCGGCCGTTCAACTCCCAGGTCTTGAGTTCCATCTCGCCTAACCGGGCGAAGTAAGCGCGCGGTGGTGTCTGATTGTCGTTCATCATGGCCAGTCTATTGATTCACAGCTTGTTTATCCAGTCGCTGGTTTTCATGACATGGCTAAATCGCATTTGCTGGGTAACCAGAATCGCGCGATGTAGCTCTTCACCGGAGACCTGCCCTGCGTCGTTCTTGAGTGATAGCGTGCCGGTGCCATCGGAAAGAAACTCCACCCCGAATCCAAGGTGCATCGCCTGGCGTGCGGTCGTGTCACAGCACATCTGCGTCATGTAGCCGGCAATTACAACTGTCTCCACTCCGTGCCGCCGCAGCCAGATCTCAAGCTCCGTACCGGTAAAACTGCCAGGAAGGGATTTATGGATCAGGACGTCATGGCTTCGCACTGCCACCTCCGGATGGAGTTCCCATTCTTTGCTGCCTTTGCGAAATATCGCAGCATCGGCTTGCGGCGAGGCGTGCTGAATCAGAACGACGGGCACGCCTTTGGCGCGGGCCGCATCCATAGCAGAGAGCACATTGGTCAGGCTTCCGCCCGGATAAGTGACTGGGAGCTTGCCCGTGAAATATTCGTTCTGGACGTCAATCACAAGGAGTGCGCGTTTCAGGCTCTGATTCATTGGGAGAAGTTTAGCATCAGTTTGTTCACCGGCGAGCGACGGATTGCTGCCGCGGTCGACACGGCCGTGACCGAAGTCTCGCCAAGCGCTGTTCCGGTCTGTTACGCCAAGCCGCGGTCGATGGCGTATCGAATTAATTCCGCGGTGTTCTTCAGGTTGAGCTTCTCGAGCAGGCGGGCGCGATACGTGTTCACCGTTTTGATACTGACCGAGAGTTCCCGTGAGATCTCGGCCGGTGTCTTGCCTGAGGAAATCATTCGCAAGACCTCGTGCTCCCGGTCCGAAAGCAGGTGCGCCAGGTAGTCGGAGCCCGTACCGATGCTCTGCGCCATCGCCGCCGCCAGCCTCGCGTTGATGTGCTGACCGTGTTGCAGAAGATTCCGTACCGCTCTCGGGATCTCTTCGGCAGGACTATCCTTGGTAACGTAGCCGTCGGCCCCGGCGCGAAGCGCGCGCACCCCGAACTGGTCTTCGCCATGCATTGAGTAAATCAGGATACGCATGGCCGGCTGCGCTTCTTTCAAGCTACGGACCAACTCCAGGCCGCCCTGGCCCGGTAAGTTCAGATCTACAACTGCCACATCCCAAGCCTCATTCGAGGCCTGCTCTACTGCGTCCTGGCCGGAACGCGCGTACCCCAACCGCGCGATCTCGAGATTGGCCGAGAGAATCTCTCTCAGGCCGCGTTGAATGGCTACATGGTCGTCAACAATCAGGATCCGGCAGCTCATCTTGATTCAAAGGCAGAGTCACCGTCACTGAAGTGCCGGAGCCTATATCCGAGTGGATGGAAAATGTCGCGCCGATCCCGCTGGCGCGCTCCTCCATACCCAATAAACCCAACGAAGCTCCCTCCCGCCGGAAGCCCCGGCCATTGTCGCTAATCTTCAGGGTCAGAGCCGCGTCATCGTAGTCGAGCGTGATCTCAGCTCGTGTGGCCTTGGCGTGGCGAATGACATTGCTGATACTCTCCTGGACAATGCGAAAGAGCGCCACCCGTTGCTCCTCATTGAGGGGGGCGCGCCGCACGCTGAATTTCACGTCGATCAAGAGTTTCGATCTTTGTTCGACGTCGCGCGCATACGCTTCCACGGCCGGGGCGAGCCCGATCTGATCGAGCAGCACGGGCCTAAGATCGGCGGCAATACGCCGGACCGAGCGAATCAGGTCATCAACGGCTGAAGATATGTCCTTCAGGAGTACGATGGCGGAGTGCGGTTCGGAAGTGCGGAGGCGTTGGATGGCATTCGCGAGATCGATTTTTATGGCCGTGAGGCCTTGGCCGAGTTCATCGTGCAATTCTCTGGCGACATGGGCGCGGTGCTCTTCGCGGATTTCCTGCAGCCGGGCAGCTAACAGGCGGTAAGCTTCGTCCCCGGACCCTTCCGCCCACTGCGAGTGGAGTTTCTTACGTTCCGCTTCACTCTGCTTCAGCTTTCGGTCGGCGGCGCGAAGTTCCTCGTTGGCACCGTGCAATTCCTGCGCGCGCTGGTAAAGCTCTCCCTCCGGGTGCTCGCTGCGGCCTTTGGTCAGGGAAGGCGCACGGGAATGCGTGCCCTTGAGCCGAACCAGGTCGGTCACATCCTCCACCCGGTGAATGATCCAGACCACGCTTCCCGAATCGTCCAGAACTGGCGAGTTTACAGGGCTCCACCAGCGCTCTTCGAATGAACCTCCCTCGCACTTCGGCCGGCGGATGTATTTCTGCACGGGCATAGTGTCCGGCTGCCGCACGGCGAGCACTCGCTCCAGGGATGCACGCAGGGTGGCCATTCCATTGGCGGCGGGATTGCCTGGGTTATCCGGAAAAACCTCGAACATATGGCGGCCGATCAGGTCCGGCCGCTCTGTCATGGTGGCTCGCAGGTAGGCGTCGCTCGCGGCCACGATCAAGAAGTCCGGCGAAAGCACAAGAAAGCATGAAGGCGCAGCCTCGAACAATGACCGGAAATTCAAGCTAACCCCTGCGCGCCATTCGCGCGCGGCCATGTTCAATATCCTCCAACGTGCCTTGTTGCACTCATACTTCCAACATTCCACCAGGAAATCGGAGCCCTCCCACAGCGAGGAGAAGCCCGCCAAGGCGGGGAATGTCCGAAAGGAAGGGTTCGAGCTGATTTGTAAGGTTCAGAACTACCGGCCTCGCATCGTGGCAGTGCTCCCGATCCGGAAATTGCGCGTAACCAGACGGTCCCCGGATCCCTATTGGCGTGCCAATATCCGTGCGCTCGACACGCGACAATAACCAGCGATCAAGCGCGGGTCACACCGGCCGCTCCCGTTTCGTGGGGCAGATCGGCGATTTCCAATATGGGCCGAATTTCCACCGTTCCCCAACGTCCTGCCGGAAGCCGCCCAGCTATGTCGATCGCCTGATCGAGGTTTTCCGCTTGGATAATGAAGTACCCGCCGAGTTGTTCGCGCGTTTCCGCGAACGGCCCATCTGTAATCACCCTTTTCCCGTCTTTAATCCGAAGGCTCGTGGCCGTCGAAGTGGGCTGCAGAGGCGACGACGATACGTATTGTCCCCGCGCGTGCAAGTCCCGGGCGAAAGCGGCGGAGTCTCTATAACAGTTGGAGCGCTCCGATTCGCTCAGCGAATTCTCCTCCAGATAAATCAGAAGCATGTACTTCACGGTTTCCTCCATAAATGAATCGAACGGGTTACGGCCACTTCGACAGGCCAGCCGGGTAAAGATTCTATGATCAGGTAATGGGCGTGGACGCCGCTGCCGTCGTCGAAGCATTGTATCGCTCGGATTGGGGCCGCATCGTGGCTACTCTGATCCGGCTGCTGGGAGATTTTGAACTCGCCGAAGAGTTTGCCCAGGAAGCATTCACTGCAGCCCTGCAGCAGTGGCCGGCCACTGGTATCCCGCAGTTTCCACGAGCCTGGGTCATACAGGCCGCGCGCAACAAGGCAATCGATCGATTGCGGCGGCAGACACTGTTTGCCGAGAAGATCCAGGCGGAGCTGGTGCATCACCTAAGCACCGTCTCGGAACCAGACGAGCAAACAAGCGAGATTGCCGACGAACGCCTGCGCCTCATTTTCACCTGTTGCCACCCGGCCCTGGCGCCAGAGGCGCAGGTTGCCCTCACCCTCCGCACTCTCTGCGGACTCGAGACGGACGAGATTGCCCGGGCATTTCTGGTGCCGACGGCCACCATGGCCCAACGGCTGGTGCGGGCCAAACGCAAGATCCGGGATGCCGGGATCCCTTACAAGATCCCCGAGGCAGACGAGATTCCGGAGCGCCTCGAGACCGTGCTCACCGTAATCTATCTCGTCTTCAACGAAGGCTATGCGGCTACCCGCGGCGAGCGGCTGATCCGGACCGATCTGGCCGCGGAAGCCATCCGGCTCGGCCGCCTCGTGCTGGCCCTCATGGCGCCGGGACCCAAAGGAGAACCTCCTGCCGAGGCCGCCGGCCTGCTGGCGCTCATGCTGCTGCATGATGCGCGCCGCGACTCCCGCATCAATGAGGCGGGGGATCTCGTTCTGCTCGAACACCAGGATCGCAGCCTCTGGAATCAGCAGCAGATCGTTGAGGCGCTGCCGCTGGTCGAACAGTCGCTTCGTTCCAGTCCCGGCCCATTCGGACTCCAGGCTGCGATCGCAGCCGAACACTGCCGGGCGGCGCATCCCGAAGACACTGACTGGCCCAGGATCGTTCGTTTCTATGAGGCGCTGGAGCGCCTCGCACCCTCGCCTGTCATCCTGTTGAACCGCGCTGTCGCGGTCGCGATGGCGGAAGGCCCTCGAGAGGGGCTAGCCATCATCGATGCGCTCGCGGCCGCCGGTGATCTGGAAAAGTATCATCTCTTCCATGCCGCCCGGGCCGATCTGCTGCGCCGCATCGACTCGCGCCAGGAAGCCGCCCAGAGTTATTCACGTGCATTGGAACTGGTCACGAATGACCGCGAGCGGCGTTATCTCCAGCGTCGCCTCGAGGAAGTTCAATCGGCCGGCGCCTCGATCCACGGCAAATAGGCCGCGCCATAAAGGCCCGCTTCGCTGCCGAGTGTGGCGCGTTCGATACGCGTGATCGATCGGCTCATACGGTACGTAGCAGAGCGCAGTTCGACCGTGCGGAACATGGCAGGAGCGAACAACTCCCAGGCCGCGAGCACTCCACCGCCCAGCAGGTACAACGGAAAATTCAGCAGGTTCACAAGGGTGGCGAGGGCCGCGCCGAGGCTTTCGCCTACCACGCGCCAGATCTCTCGCGCTTTTGTTCCCGTTTCGCCATCTTCGAATGCCAGGTCGAAAACTTCTTTCGACGCAAGGTTATCGCCAAGGTGCATGAGCCGTGCCATGGAGGTGACGGCGGTGGCCGAAGCGTGCTTCTCTACACATCCCTGGCTGCCGCAGCCGCACGGGTTTCCGTTCGGGACCACGACCAGGTGACCAACCTCGCCGGCCATCCCCAGAAAGCCCCGAACCACACGTCCCGCGGAGATGATACCGCCGCCGACGCCGGTGCCCAGAGTCAGCAGGACTAGGTCGTCCACACCGCGGCCCGCGCCCATCCATTTTTCGCCCAGTGCGGCCGCATTCGCATCGTTCTCCAGAACCACGGTGGTTCCGAGCCGGCGCTCGATTTCGTCACGGATCGGGAAATTCTCAATCAGCGTGAGGTTCGGCGAATTGCGTACGATTCCTTCCTTGAGTTGAATGAATCCCGGCACTGCCACGCCGATGCCGGCCAGGCCTTCCGCTCCGTATCTACCGCGCAAGAGCGAAATGGTTTCCACGATCCCGGTAAGCACCGCTTCCCTCCCCGACGAAAAGTGCGCCTCCGCGATCTGATCCAGCATGGCGCCGGAGCGATCGATCGCGGCCGCTCGCAGGTTAGTGCCCCCAAGGTCAACGCCGATAGAGTATTCGGACATGCAACGGCAGCATAGCATGGGAACCTGGAACGGGTTCCCAAACTCCGGTACACACGACGCGCACTGCACGAAGTTCGTGTACACTGAATTTGTACGAAGAATATTACTTTCAGCGCTGATGAAGATCTGATCGAGCGCGCACGGCTGCGTGCCATCGAACGCAAAACGACGCTGAATATTGCATTCCGCGAGTGGCTGGAGAGATACAGCGGCGCGGCTCCAACTGTGGAGGAATACCGCCAGCTGATGAGGAGGCTCAAACGGGCCGATGCAGGCCGCAAATTCTCACGCGAGGAACTGAACTCCAGATAAAACCCCAATGGCCGGTCGTCTTTTTCTCGACACCAACATTTTGGTTTATAGTTTCGACCGCTCGGCCCCGGGAAAGCAGCAGCGTGCGCAAAGGCTCATTGAAGAGGCCGTCGAGTCCGGCAACGGAGTGATCAGTTATCAGGTCGTCCAGGAGTTTCTGAATGTTGCTCTACGCCGTTTTCGAGTAGTGCTGCTGCCGGCAGACATCAGAACTTATCTGACCCGGATCCTGATGCCCATGTGCGAAGTGTATCCCGATGCCCGGTTGTACGTTGAGGCACTCGCCATTGTTGAAGAAACCGGCTGGGGATTCTATGATTCGCTAATTGTGGCTTCGGCGGCTGCGGCTGGTTGCGCGAATCTCTTGAGTGAAGATCTGCAAGATGGGCGCGTGGTGCGCGGCGTCTCCATTCGAAACCCGTTCCGTGAGCCCCGGCGTCGTTGAGCAGTAGCGGTCGCATTTTCTGGTCTTAGCGGCGCCCACGTCAGGAATTACTTCAGGTACTTATCGAACCATGCCAGCTCTTCGTATAGGACGTGCTCCATGGTCTCCTTCGCTCTGTACCCGTGAGCCTCCGCCGGAAGCATCACCAGGCGGACCGTGCCGCCGTTGCCCCGGACCGCGGCGTAGAGGCGCTCCGACTGGATCGGGAACGTGCCTGTGTTGTCATCGGCTTCGCCATGTACGAGCAGGATCGGCGCCTTGATTCTATCCGCGAACCAGAACGGAGACATCTTGGTGTACACGTCCGGCGCCTCCCAGAAGGTCCGCCGTTCCGTCTGGAAACCGAAAGGCGTCAGCGTGCGATTGTAAGCCCCGCTCTCCGCGACGGCAGCCCGAAACAGATTCGAGTGCGCCAAAAGATTCGCAGTCATGAATGCCCCATAGCTGTGTCCGAACACCCCGACGCGGTCGCGGTCCACCACTCCCAATTCGACCGCTTTGTCTACCGCCGCCTGCGCATCCATCACAAGCTGCTCGATGTAGGTGTTGTTCACGGTGTCCGCGTCGCCGATGATCGGCATGGAAGCGTTGTCCATCAGGGCATATCCGTGTAGGACGCCCAACTGATGATAGTTGAGCACTGGGAAGGCCTGCTCATCGTGGCCTGTTACCTGACCGGCAGTATCCGCATCGCTGAATTCATAGGGGTACGCCCACACCAATCCAGGCAGTCTCTTGCCCGGCGTGTAATCCTTCGGAAGATAGAGAGTGAAGGACAAGGGCACGCCATCGGCCCGCTTATAGTTGACGAGTTGCTTCCTGATGCCCGTCGTCTGCGGCGTGGAATTCTCGAAATGAGTCAAGCGCTTCAGTTCAGCGCCGGCACGGATGTAGTAATTGGGCGGTTCGGTCGCGCTCTCTCGGCGCGTAAGAAGCCGCCCGCCAACCTCGTCCAGCATCGCGATGAAATTCTCGTAACCGCTGGTCGATTGAAACACCCGCTGCGCCTTGCCGGTCGCGAGATTGAAACGATCGAGAAACGGCTTGTCTCCCTGCGGCGAAGAGCCTTGCCCGAAAAGATAGATTTCTTCGCCGCTCTGCATCACCCTCCGCCGCCCGTCCCGCGTGGTCTCCATTACCGGAGCACCGGGGTCGTGATAGGCGTCGCGATCATTGCGGTTAAAGATGACACGCGCTGCCTGGCTGCCCGGCTTGTCGATGTCTATCTCAATCGTCCTGCGCACGCGCTGAACGCGTTCAAAGTCCTCCACCAGTGCTTTTCCGTGCGCCAAGCCCTGCATCCTGGTGAAACGTTGTTCAGTCCTGAATACTTCAATAGACTCCCCCTGGAACGGCGCTGCCAGTACCATGATCCGATCGCGATGCGGGACCTTCTCTTTCGGATTGCCGCCGTCCAACGCTTCCGCCCAGCTAAGCGTGGCATCGCGGTCCGGCAGCCATTCGTAGTTTCGCGGGCCCGTGCGCACACCGGCCAAAGGAATGTGTTCCGCAAGCGGCAGGCTCGCAACCGTATACTCGAGCTTGGCGTTGCGGTCCCACACTTCGACTTCCGCGGGGAACGAGGTCGCCGGAAGCTGGTACGAATATGGCTTCTGCAGGCGGCGCACGAGAATATGTTTCAGGTCGGGCGACGGGCTCGTCAGGGTGTAGATGCCGGGCTGCCCAAACGGTGTAACTTTTCCGCTGGCCGCATCAACGTATGCCAGTTGCATCGTCGCGTAGTAATCGAACAGATCTTCATCGTGTGGGGTGGCCAACAGGTCTTCGAATGTCGGCGCCGGACCGGCGTGTCCCAGACTTTCCTGAACATGCGGGCCCTTAGGAATCACCGATTCCGCCGGAACGGCTCCTCGTCCGCCCGGCACAAGCGCGACGATCAGGGTGCGGTTGTCTCCCAGCCACTGGAGCGGCGTCCCGTCTCCAATGCGCACCCCGTTAACTGATACTCCAGTCACGCGCCGCGTCTTCCCCGTTTCCGGCGATCCGATCCACAACTCGATGCCATCCGCCGTGGTGTTGGTAAACACAAACGCTTTGCCATCGGGACTCCATACCGGGGCGCCCAGCTTTCCCGGTTGCGGCGCAGCGATAGCTATGTCGGCGCCATCAGCGAGGTGTTTGATGGCGAACGAAACGAAATACGGCGCCAAGTGCGTGCCGTTGGTTTTTGTGTCGATGCGAATGCCGGCCAGTCGCACCATCGGCTGCGCGACCTCGGCAATAGGAGGATAACGCACACCCTGCATCAGGATGGCGTAATCGCGTTGTGGGCTCACGGAAATCAGAGGAGTGGGCGGAGCATTCAAGACTTGCTGAATTTCCTTGGAGGGTTGCCGGTACGAAAAGTCTGTGGCTTCGATCAACGCGGATGCGGCCATAATGGTTGCAGGCAGAAGCGAGTGGCGCATGGCGCCGATTTTAGCAGAGCCGGGACTGAACTTCCGCGCCGTATGTTAGCCTGACAATTCATGGCCGCAGCATCCGCGCTTCGCGCCACGCCGCTGAATGCCGTACACCGGGCCTTGCGGGCCAAGCTGGTGGATTTCGGCGGGTGGGAGATGCCCATCCAATATTCGGGCATTATCGAAGAACATCACGCGGTGCGCACCTCGGTGGGGTTGTTCGATGTCAGCCACATGGGAGAGATCGAAATCCACGGGCCCGACGCCGGCGCCCTGACCGATTTCGTGACTACGAATTATGCCCGCCAACTCAAAATGGGCCAGGCGCAGTACTCGGCGTTGCTGTACACGCACGGCGGGATAGTAGACGATATCCTGGTTCACAGAGTGGCGGAGAATCACTATTTCCTCTGCGTCAACGCAGCCAACCAGGAGAAGGATTTCGCGCATATCCGCACGTCGAATCGGTTCGATGCGCGCGTGGAATTCATGAGCGACCACTATGCGCAGCTGGCCATCCAGGGCCCCCGGGCTCTCGCGACTCTTCAGAAATTGACTGGGACCGATCTCGCAGCCATCCGGTATTACTGGTTTTCTGACGGGCAGGTGGCCGGCGCTGCGGCGCGGATTGCCCGAACCGGATACACCGGCGAAGACGGTTTCGAGATTTACATCGAGCCGGCGGAAGGCGAGCGGATCTGGAACAAGCTGCTCCAGGCGGGCGCCGAGTTTGGAATCAAGCCGTGCGGTTTGGGCGCCCGTAATACGCTGCGGCTCGAGGCCTGTTATCCGCTGTACGGCCACGAACTGGACGCATCGACTTCGCCGCTCGAGGCCGGTCTCGAGTGGATCGTCAAGTTCGGTAAAGGCGACTTCGTGGGCCGCGAAGCCCTGCTGCGGCAAAAGGAAAGCGGGATCCGGCGGAAACTCACGGGTTTCGAAATGCGCGGACGCGGTATCGCGCGCGACGGCTGCGAAGTGCATCTGGATGGCGCCCCGGTCGGTTGGGTCACCAGTGGCTCGCCGTCCCCCACACTCCGCAAAAATATCGGCCTTTGTTATCTCCCGCCTGACAGCATGCAAACGCCCGGACGCGCCATTCAAATCATGATTCGCAATCAGCCTGAGAATGCAGTTACCGTGGAATCCCCGTTCTACAAGCGAGCGAAATAGATATGTATCCAAACACCTTTCGATACACGAAGGAACACGAATGGGTGCGTGTGGAAGACGGCATCGCCACCATGGGCATAACCGATCACGCGCAGAACGAACTCGGTGATATCGTTTTCGTTGATCTTCCCAAACCCGGCGCGCAAGTCGAAAAAGGAAAAGCGCTCGGTACGGTGGAGTCAGTGAAGGCCGTTTCGGAAATCTTTTCACCCGCTACCGGCGAAGTGGCCGAAATCAACAGCTCTCTGGCCGATGCGCCGGAGAAGTTAAACGAGGATCCCCACGGCGATGCCTGGCTGGTGAAGATCCGGCTGCGATCGCCGGACGATCTCGTGGAGCTGCTGTCCGCCGCCGAATACGAAGCGTACATAGGAGCCGAAAAGTAGTTTGCGGTACTTGCCGAAATCCGATTCCGAGCGCCGCGAAATGCTCAACGCTATCGGAGCGGAATCCCTGGAAGCGCTGTTCGCGCACCTGCCGGATGCCGTCCGGCTACGCAGGCCGTTGGACCTGCCGCCCGGTATCTCCGAATACGAGATCGTTCAGTATTTCCGCGAACTGGCGGCCCAAAACGCAAGCGACTACGCCTGTTTTTTAGGCGCCGGCGCATACCGCCACTTCCGCCCCGTTCTGGTCGATACGGTGGTTTCCCGCGGCGAGTTTCTGACCTCATATACGCCGTACCAGGCGGAAATCTCGCAAGGCACACTGACCACCATCTTCGAGTTCCAGACTATGATTTGCCAGCTCACGGGGATGGATGTTGCCAACGCGTCCATGTATGACGGTTCCACAGCTATGACCGAAGCAGCCTTGATGGCTGTGCGTGCTACGGGAAAAGCCCGCGTCCTGATCGCTCGCTCGGTCCACCCGGAATATCGCGAGGTCCTGCGAGCCTACTCCGAAAATCAGGAAATGCCGGTCGAGGAGTTCGCCTACGACCCGGAGTTCGGCACGGTGGATACCAGCGAACTCGAGCAGAAGGTGGATGACAGGACCGCCGCCGTGATCGTGCAATCGCCAAACTTTTTCGGCATTGTGGAGCCGGTTCGAGAGGCTGCCGAAATAGCGCACCGCCTCGGCGCGCTGCTGATCGTCGTGTTTACGGAAGCCGTCTCGCTTGGCATACTCCGACCGCCGCAAGAAGCGGACATCGTTGCCGGGGAGCTGCAGTCGTTCGCGATTTCGCCGAGCTACGGAGGGCCCTATGCGGGGGTCATCGCCACCAGGGAAAAATTCGTCCGGCAGATGCCAGGGCGGCTTGTGGGCGAAACGGTTGATACCAACGGCAATCGCGCCTTCTGCCTGACGCTCGCCGCGCGCGAGCAGCACATCCGCCGGGAAAAGGCGACTTCCAACATCTGTACGAACCAGGCGCTGCTCGCGCTCATGGCCGGCGTGTTCATGACGGTATACGGCAAGAGCGGCCTGCGCGAGCTGGCCGAACAAAACCTGGCCAAAGCTCATTACCTGGCCGGGCGCGCCAAGCCCCGGTTCGGCGGCAAGTTCTTCAACGAATTCGCAGCGCGAGTGGACGGAAAGCCGGTCGAGGCCGTTAACAAGGTCCTGCTGCGGCAAAAGATTATCGGGGGATTGCCATTGGGCCGGTTCTATCCCGAGCTGGCAGATTCGGTCTTGCTTTGTGCCACGGAAATGTCGCGCCGCGAGGATATGGACCGCCTGGCGGAGGCGCTGGGCTGATTGGGGCACCCTGCCCCAAAACTGTGTCCGAGGAACACACCTGATATCCGAAGTCTACGGTAAACCGTTAATTCTGAATGGCTTCCATTGGACTTCGAGATGCATGTAACAGCACCGTGCGGATTTGTGTACCGAGCGGATTGATCTTGGCTTTCGGGTTGTTGCCGCTCGCCGGCGCGACCCTCGAGCAGCTTTCGCTCGATGACATGATCCAGAAGTCTACAGCCATCGTCCGGGGCACCGTTGCACTCTCGGGCGCCAAGGCGAACGGTCCGCTCATCTACACGCACTACACCATCCGCGTTACGGAGAATTTCAAAGGCAACTCGCAGGGCACGGTGGACGTCGTGGTGCCGGGCGGAACCGCCAACAACGTGCGCCAAACTTTCCCTGGAACTCCCCAGTTCAAAATCGGCGACGATTATGTCTTCTTCCTCTGGACCGGCCGCTCCGGCCTGACGCAGATCATCGGCTTGACCCAGGGCTTGTTTGCGTTATCGCCCGCGTCGGGTAACAATCCGAATGCCACGCGTGCCGCCAGCCGCGAAGTCATGCTCGAGAAGGGGACCGGGCGTGAGGTGAAAGACCAGACCATCGTGATGACCCTTGCCGATCTGCGGGCGCACATCGCGGCTGTGTTGAGCGGGGGCGGCAAGTGACCCTGCGGCGTGGGACAGGCCTCCCGGTCCGTCAGAGCCTTTTTCGGCGGCGCGGCCTTTGGCCCCTGTTTTTGGCTGCCGCCATTGCCGCAACTCCCGCCCAAGCTTATTACCACTACATTCACTATCTGAACGGCAACTTCGGCGCGCCGGTTTACGAAAAGTTCGATCTCACCGCTCTACCCAACAAGACGGTCACGTTCCTGGTCACCGATACAGGCGCCAAGAACTATGCCACGAACGACGACTTCCCCTCAGTTCTCAGCCAGATCCAGCAGGCGGCCGCGGCCTGGAATTCCGTCGATAGCGCGGATCTGCGGGTGGCTTTCGGCGGCCTCGAATCGGCAGGACAGGCCGAAAACAGTCCCGGCGGAGACGTTGTCTTTGTCGATCTCCCGCCGGGCCTCCTCGGTCTCGGCGGCACCAACGTACCCGCCACCGAGACGCCAGTGAACGATGCCAACGGTAAGCCGTTCTTCCCGATCACGCGCTCGATCATCCAGCTTACGAACGATACCAGCGAAGCTCCCGGGCCCAGCTATCTGGAAAGTTTTTTCACCACCGCAGTCCATGAGATGGGTCACGCCCTGGGGCTGCAGCACACCTGGACATCGGCGGCGATGGCACAAGATGTGATTCGCAATACTTCGCGCGCCCGGCCGCTGGATGCCGACGATCGCGCCGGGCTCTCCGTCCTCTACGGAAAAGCCAAGTGGACTTCCAACTTCGGTTCGATTTCAGGGCAGGTTACGGCCAACGGCCAGCCTGTCGCTCTCGCTTCGGTAGTGGCGATTCCTCCGTCCGGCCCCGCCGTTAGCGCGCTCACCAACCCGGATGGAACTTACACCATCAATGGCTTGCCCCCCAATATTAGTTATCTGCTTTACGTGCATCCTCTGCCGCCGGATGCCATCCCGGCTAATGCGTCATGGGGTTTGAGATTACCGGTCGATCAGAATGGCAACGCCTTGCAAGCTTCGGGACCGTTTTTTACCATCTTCCTGCCGAATCCCAACAATCAGCAACAGCCCGCAAGCTTTTCCCCCAGTCCCGGCACCGCCGTTACCGGCCAGAATTTTACGGTAATTCCGCAGAGCGCGGTTTCGATGTACGACATCGTGACGTATAGCTATAGCGACTCTCAGGCGTGTGCTGCAAGCTCTACGCCAAATTGCTGGAACAGTCCGGCGTACGTGAACAGCACGGCGGCCCAGTTCACCATCGAAGCCCGGGCCAGCCAGCCTCTGGTCACTCCGGTCCCCCAGTCCGTTACCATCCTGGGCGGCTTTGGAACTGCCACGCTGTGTGCTGCGCAGAACGCCGCCCTGCCGTGCTTTGAACCGTATAACGTCAATTCGGGACAGCGGCTCCCGGCGAACACGACGGACCCCAATACCGGGCTCGCAATTTACTTCAGCGGGAGTTTGGGCGTAGGGACCGGTCCACGGCACTTGCTGTTCACGCTGCCCAACGGCGATTTATACGTCCTGCCCGATGGCGTCAACCTGGTGAAGCAGGATCCGCCAGCGATCGCTTCGGTCACATCCAACAGCGATGGCACGGTAACCATAGCCGGCAGCAATTTTGGCACGACGGACTACAGCATTGTTAGCCGGATCTTCTTCGACGGCCAGCC
>CAZKVF010000245.1:0-12573 GCA_964556085.1 uncultured Solibacteraceae bacterium | reverse complement strand
CTGCCGCGCGTCGAAGTCATGCAGGTGGGCCGCGGCCAGGCCAAAAACGATATGGAACTGCCGGGCGACATCCAAGCCATTACGGAGGCGCCGATCCTCGCTCGCGCGGAAGGCTACCTCGCACGCCGCCTGGTTGACATTGGGGATCGCGTCAAAGCGGGGCAGTTATTGGCTGAGATTGCCGCCCCTGACGTTGATCAGCAGGTAACCCAGGCAAAGGCCAGCCTGCAGCAGTCGGAGGCGTCCCTGGAGCAAGCGGTTGCCAACCAGGAACAGGGCAAAGCCAACCTGGAACTGGCTCGCGTGACGGCCCAACGCTGGACCACGCTCGCGGACCAGGGGGTGGTGTCGCGCCAGGATAACGACCAGTATCAGGCGAATTTTCGCGCGCAGACAGCCGGCTTGCAGGCGCTTGAAAAGGCCGTGGCCGCGCAGCGCAGCAACGTTGCGGCCGCGAAGGCCAACTTGGACCGGCTCGCCGAATTGGAAGGCTTCCTGATGGTGAAGGCTCCCTTCGACGGAGTCATCACTGTGCGCAATGTGGATGTAGGCGCGCTCGTGAGTACGGGAAATACGCTCCTGTTCCGCATCGCGCAAACCGGGACGCTGCGCACCTATGTCAATGTGCCGCAGACGAACGCTACCTTTGTTCATCCCGGCCAGCAGGCGCGATTGCGGGTTTCCAGTTTTCCGGGGCGCACCTTTAGCGGCAGTGTGGCCCGTACCTCCAACGCGCTCGATCCCGCCAGTCGCACGCTGTTGGTGGAGGTTCAGGTGCCGAACACCGACGGTGCCCTGTTGCCGGGCATGTATGCGCAAGTCGATCTTAGCGACGCCCGCGCTGTCGCGCCGCTACTGGTGCCCTCCGATGCCCTCATCGTGCGAGCCGAGGGAACCCTGGTTGCCGTAGTCCGTCCCGACCACCGCGTCCATCTGCAAAAAGTCGAGCCCGGCCGCGATTACGGCGATCGCCTCGAAGTCCTCGGCGGCCTTCAGCAAGGTGATACGATCATCCCGAACCCCGGCGATCTGGGCGAAGGTACGGAAGTGAACCCGGTGCAGGCGCAGGAGAAGGCCACAGCAAGCGGCGGAAAGAAGTAGGAGGAGGGCAGGCGTAGGCCGATTTTCAATCGGCCAGCAGGCTACCAGCCTGCCCCACTCAGCCTGGAAGGGCTGACCCCACTTACATCTCGCGGCGTCCTTCCATTGCTTTCGAAAGCGTGACCTCGTCGGCAAATTCCAGGCCGCTGCCCACCGGAACTCCCATGGCGATGCGCGTGACACGCACACCCAGCGGCTTCAAAAGCCGCGCCAGGTACATGGCGGTGGCTTCGCCTTCCACGGTTGGATTGGTCGCCACGATCACTTCCTGGATTTCGCCCTCGCCGATCCGGTCCACCAGGCTCTTGATCTTCAGGTCATCTGGACCGATGCCACGCAGCGGCGAGAGCGCGCCGTGCAGCACGTGATAACGGCCCGGGTACTGCCGCGTGGTCTCGATGCCTACGATATCGTTGGGCTCTTCCACCACGCAAAGCACCTTGGGGTCGCGGCTCGCGTCGCGACAGTAGAGACACAGGTCGCCGTCGGTAATGTTGTTGCAGACGCGGCACTGCGCCAGCTTCTGCTTCACTTCCAGAATGGCGGCCGCCAACTGCCCGGCTTCATCCGGCGTGGCGCGAAGCAGATGGAAGGCAATGCGCTGGGCTGATTTTTGGCCGATCCCCGGCAGCCGCTTGAGTTCCGTAATGAGCCGCGCCAGCGGCTCGGCGAAATCCGGCATCAGAACATACCTGGCGGCAGCCCCATGCCGCCCAGCATCCCGCCCATCTTGCCCTTAATCTGTTCGTCCACCTTCTTCACCGCTTCATTGGCTGCGGCCACCACCATGTCCTGCAGCATCTCGACATCACCGGCGACCTCCGGATCGATCTTGACCGAGAGCAGGTTCTTCTGGCCGTCCATCTGCACGGTGACCATGCCTCCGCCCGCCGAAGCCTCCACCCGGATCTGCTGAATTTCCTGCTGCAGTTTCTCCTGCATCTGTTGCGCCTGGCGCATCATCTGCTGCATGTTGCCCGGTAACTTCACGTCGCTACTCCTTCAGGTTTCGAACCTTGTATACTCTGCTGCCGGGGAAAGCTTCCTGAAAACGGCGCACCTCGGGATTCGACAAGGCCCGCCGCGTGACATCGTCGTTGTGCTGGCTGGCATTGGGCTCAGCGGGATTGCCAGGCGAAATCCGGGGCGCGTCTCCGCGCTGTAGCGGACCTTCGGGCGCTTGGCCCACATCTGCGGCGTCGTCGATCGTCACCTGCAATTTCAGAGGCCGCCCGAACACCTCGCGCACGGCTTCAGCCAGCTGGGCGTCCCGGAAGTACAGGGCGTACGATTTGGCCGTTTGAATTTGCAGCTCCGCGCCGGCGAGGGTGATCCGCGAATTCTCGACGGCATCGGCCAGGTGCGTCAGCTCCTTCTCGATGAGACGGGCGTGCAGACGCTCGCGGGCGGATTGATCGGAGGCTGGCGCAACGAGGGACGGGGCACTGACGGCTCCCTGACGGTCGCAGCTCGGATTCGGTTTATTGGAGCCGCGAGGCGGTGGTGACGCCGCGCCGGCGACAAGATCGCCGGCCCCACCTTGAGGGAGCGGTCGGGAGCCGGGGGCTGGACCGCCACCACTCGGCAGTCCGGCCAGGGCCTGTTCGATGGATTCGAGACGCCCAGCGTGCACGAGTCGCACCAGCCCGATCTCCAGGTGAAAGCGGGGCTGCAGCGACGTCTGCAGGTCGCGGAACAGATCGAGGCTGAGCTGAACGTACCGCGTCAAATCCTCTTCGGAAAATTGCGCAGCGGTATCCGCCAGTTTTTGACGCTCGGGCGGGGACGCCGCGATCAGCCGATCGCTGAGGCCGTCCGCCCCTATCCGCGCCACGAGCAAATTACGGAAGTAGCGCGCCAGTTCACGGCTGAAGTGCTGGAGGTTGTGCCCGTTGCGCTCCAGTTCCTCCACCACTTCGAGCATGCGTGCGGAGTTGCCTTCGAGGAGCGCCCGGCTCACCTGCTCGAGCGATTCGAGCGAGAAGGCCCCCAGCAAAGCCCTTACCTCGGCGGCCTGGAGCCTGGCGCCGCAGCACGCGATCGCCTGGTCGAGCGCCGAAAGCGAATCCCGCACACTGCCCTCACCCGCCTGCGCCAGAATCGCCAGCACTTCCGTGTCGGCTTCGATCCCTTCCTGTTCGCAGATCCAGGCCATGCGCGCCGTCAGCTCCTCGAAACCCACCGACCGGAAGCTGAAGTGCTGGCAGCGCGAGCTGATAGTCGCCGGAATTTTGTGGGCTTCGGTGGTGCACAGCACGAAAACCACCCAGGGCGGCGGCTCCTCGATCGTTTTTAGCAGTGCGTTGAAAGCCTCGCTCGTGATCTGGTGCGCTTCGTCGATGATGAAGACTTTGTAGCGGTCTCGCGCCGGCTGGTAGCGTACGTTCTCGCGCAACTCCCGCATTTCGTTGATGCCGCGATTGGAGGCCGCATCGATCTCGATGACGTCCACCGCGCCGCCGGCGCTGATTTCGCGGCAGCTCGCGCACACGCCGCACGGTGTGACCGTTGGCCCTTCAATGCAATTCAGGCAGCGGGCCAAAATACGGGCGACTGTGGTTTTGCCTGTACCGCGCTGCCCGGAAAAGATATAGCCGTGCGCGATGCGCTTCTGCGCGATGGCGTTTTCAAGCGTGGTTTTAACGTGTTCCTGGTTGACCACGTCCTGAAAAGTTTGCGGCCGGTATTTGCGGGCGATGACCTGATACATGGGCGGCTTGCCGCCGAATCGATCTGCCAGGCCCCGGGTAATCCGCGGCACACGAGCCGCACCACTACCGTTGCTCCCTTCCGGACCTGGCGGGGTTTGCGGCCGCCCGTTGCACGGAGCCCGAGACCTGACAAGTATTCATCCTAGCATGCGCCCTGAATCGCACCCCGCTAAAGCCGCGCGCCCAAGACCTCCCGGCTGCTCGCTCTCACGGCAGGGCTCTGATACAAGCTGCCTTGCCGTCAGATCGCCCACTCCTGGCCGGTTCAGGCCGCCAAAAACCTCTTCAAGCGATTGTACGTCTATCACTCCAGAGGGACCCGATTGAGGGGAGGTTTTATGTTGAAAAGATTTCGATTAGCAGGGTTGCTGGCGGCGGCATTGCTGCTGCTGGCTCCAGCGGCGGTGTTTGCCCGGGAGCATGGCGGCGGCCATGGAGCCCGCGGCTACTCTGGAGGCCATGCTTTCGCTGGCGGCCGCGGCGTTGGCGGCGCCTATCGCGGTGGAGGTGGTGGCTTTGTCGGCGGGCGTGGTTTCGCCGGACGGGGATACGATTGGGGCCGGGGGTACCGCGGATATTACGGTGGCGGTCCCAGCTTCTACTTTGGATATGGCGCGCCGTATTACTACAGCCCGGGCTACGCACCTTCAGCCTGCGGCTACTATGACGCTTACGGTTACTGGCATGCCGATCCCAGTTGCTATACGCCCTATTACTACGGCCCCTATTGACCTTTTGCTTTCGGAGCCGCTGAACGTAAAATAGTTGGTTATGAGAATTCGTGTTGCCGCGTTGCTTTCGCTAGTCCCTGCCCTCGTGGCGGCTCCTCCCATTGACAAGGGAAAGGCCTTCGGTAATCCGTCGGCGCCCATTACCATCGAGCTGTTCAGCGACTTCCAGTGTCCCTCGTGCCGGTCGCTCCATATGGGCCTGCTGCCGCAGATCATGCGAGACTACGTTGTGCCCGGAAAGGCTTATCTCGTGTACCGGGAATTCCCGCTCCCCGGGCACAACCATTCCAGGGAAGCGGCGGCCTACGCGTGTGCGGCCGCCCGCGTGGGTAAGTACGAGCAGGTTGCGGATGCCTTGTTCCAAAACCAGCCCTCGTGGTCCAACGACGGCAAGGTGTTCGAAACCGTCGCGTCGGCGCTCACTCCCGCGGAGCAGAAAAAGGTACAGGTGCTGGCGAAAGACCCAGCGGTTATGACTGAAGTAGATCAGGAAGTGCAGGAGGGCCAGGCGGAGCGCGTGAACTCGACCCCCACCATGCTGATCATTCACGGCGCCAAAAAATATCCCATCGCAGGCGGCCTGAACTACAATCTGCTGCGGAGCTTCCTCGATGGACTCACAAAGTAAGCCGAACTTACCAGTTATGGCGGCTTCCCGGCACAACGTGGTGCGCGCCGGTCTGCTGATTTTGCGATTGGGGCTGGCAGGTGTTTTCGGCTACGCGGCGTGGATCAAGCTGCGCGAGCCTTGGATGCTGTTTGCGATGTCTGTGGACGCCTACCACGTGCTTCCGGAATGGGCGGCCGTAGCCGTGGCGCGCACACTGCCTTGGATGGAACTCCTGTTGGCAGTATTGCTGCTCGCGGGTATCTGGAAGCGTATCACGATGCCCGCTGCTTCCCTCTTGCTCGCCGTGTTTTTCTCTCTGATGGTGCGTTCGTACGTGCGCGGCGAAGGAATCGATTGTGGCTGTTTCGGCCCTGGCGAGGCAATCTCGCCTATCACGCTGCTTCGCGACGGCGGTCTGCTGGCGGCTTCATTGCTGTGCACCTGGTCCGCTTTCCGCGGCAAGCGCCGCGAACCGGTATCGGCCGGCATGCAAAACTCTGTGATGGCCAGTCCCGGCTTGTAACCTGAAGTACTGTTCCAGTACCGAAAACTGGCCATCCTGTACATTTCTAAACATCCTCGCACACCCTATTTGACTGTCGCCATTGAGGGGACGTGTGATGAAAAGATATTCTGATGTCAGGGTGAACGGTCTCGCGTTCCAATTTTTGCGGTTCCCTCACCGTTTGAATTTTGTTGGAAGCTAGCTTTTCCGCCTCCCCCGAACGGAGCGATTTGTGCCAGCCAAACGGCTGTTGAGAGATAAAGAAAGACGATTCCGGCTGCTTTTTCTCGATCATCCACAGCCGATGTGGATCTTCGACCTGGAAAGCCAGGAATTTCTGGAAGTAAATAAGGCCGCGGTGTCCCTCTATGGTTTCGAACCGGAGGAATTCCGCGGCATGCATTTGCGCGGCATTGTGGGGGACGAAGAGGTCCGCCGCCTCATGACTGGCCAGAGCGCCCCAAGCCTCGGGGTACACCGTACCAAAGCTGGCAACTTGATTGACGTCAACACCGCGATCCACGAAATCACCTACGGCGGGCGCAAAGCCGGTCTTGCGGTCCTGATGGATGTGACGGAACGCCTCCGGCTGGAAGAACAACTCCGCCAGGCGCAGAAAATGGAGGCTGTGGGTATGCTCGCCGGCGGCATCGCCCACGACTTCAATAATCTGCTGACGATCATAACCGGATACAGCCAGCTCATTTTCAATGGCCTGCAGGCCGGTGATCCCAACCGGCACTCGGCGGAACAGATCGTCAAGGCGGGCGAGCGCGCGGCCGAGCTTACCAGGCAACTGCTGGCGTTCAGCCGGCGCCAAGTGCTTCAGCCGAAGGTGCTCGATCTGAATCTCCTGGTCAAAACGCTCACCACCATGTTGCGGCGGCTCATTGGCGAGCATATCGATTTGCGCCTGGTTTTGGACCCGGAACTGAGCCGCGTGAGCGCCAGTGCGGGCCAACTCGAACAGGTGCTGATGAACCTGGTGGTGAACGCGCGCGACGCCATGCCCGACGGGGGCACCTTAACTATCCAGACGGAAAACACGAACGTGAAGGAAGCGTCCCCGGGCCAGCTTCTTGCGGCCAAGGCTGGTCCGCACGTGATGCTCGCCGTGAGCGATACCGGACATGGAATGGATGCAGCGACTCGCGCACGCGTGTTCGAGCCGTTCTTCACCACCAAGCACGCCGGCAAGGGAACCGGTCTCGGCCTGTCCACGGTCTTCGGCATTGTCAAACAAAGCGGTGGCAGCCTGGATGTGCGGAGCGAACCGGGTAAGGGCACTACCATGAAAATTTACCTCCCGGCCGTTGATCAGCCCGTCGTCGCTGAGACCGAAATGGTGAAGCGCGCCGGCGTCCGCGGCCATGAGACGATTCTGGTCGTGGAGGACGATGAAATGGTGCGCCGCCTGGTGCGCCAGACTCTGGAACAGGAAGGCTACCGCTTGATGGATGCGCCCGAGCCGGTGGAAGCTCGCCGCATCGCGGATGCCTTCAAGGGGCCGATTCAACTTCTGATCACGGACGTGGTCATGCCCAACAGCAGCGGCCGCGAACTCGCGGCGCAGATCGTCCACCAGCGCCCCGAAACGAAGGTGCTTTATATGTCGGGGTACGCCGACCTGGCCTTCGTAAATCGCAGTCTGGAACCGAGCAACTTCTTACAGAAACCGTTCACGCCTGCCACCCTCACACAGCAGGTGCGCGAGGTTCTCGCTTCCGATAACGGAAAAGTGCGGCGCGCCGGGGGGTAGCGGGACAGGCGCTTTCGCATCCGGGAGCGGTTGCACCGCGACTCAAAGCCCTCCGTACCAGTTCAGAACCTTTGGCGCTGCCAGACCTAGCGCCAGCGCCGCGATACTCAAAAACGTGCCTAGCGGCAGCTCGTAAGTGCTGGGATTCTTCTTTGTGGCGCGGATGTACGCATAGCCGATAATGGAACCGGCCAGCGAGCCGCCTGCCAGCGTCAGTAGAGCCCCACTCAAACCGAGAAAACTGCCCACCATAGCGATCAGCTTCACGTCCCCGAAGCCGAGACCTTCGCGGTGGCGCAGCCGTTCGTAGATCCATCCGGCTACCCACAGCAGAAAGGCGGGAATGGCTGCGCCCGCGACCGACTCCACGATCCAGTGCACCCGTCCGGAAACCTGAATCCCGGCGAACCATAGCGTGGTCTGAACGATAGACTCCGGTACGGGGACGAAAATCGAAAACAGAAGCCCCACAAGCGTTCCGCCCTTCGTCAACTCATCGGGAAGGATTCGCGTTTCCAGGTCGGAGAAAACCAGTGCCACCAGCATCGCGCTAAACACGCACATCTTGAGTGCCGCCGGGGTCACCCCAAGATCTCGCACGAAGTAGAGAAACAGCAACCCGGTGAGAAGTTCCACCACCGGGTATCGCCACGAGATGCGCGCGCCGCAATAGCGGCAGCGGCCGCGCAGCGCGAGATAGCTCACGATCGGGATATTGTCGTGCCAGGCGATGGTCTTCTCGCACGCCGGGCAGTGAGACCGCGGCCGAACCACGGAAAAATCACGCGGCCAACGGTGAATGCAGACATTCAGAAAACTACCGATCAACAATCCGAAGACAAACGCCAGAACGGCCTCGATCACGAGAGTACCTCGTGATACACGTCCATGGTCCCGCGCACCATCAGGTCGCAGGTAAACCGCGCTTCGACCGTGCGCCGCGCTTCGCATCCAAGCTGGCGGGCGAAGTCGGGCCTCTCGACCAGCTCGCGAATGGCGGCGGCGATCGCCCCGGCTGAGTTCTCGACCAGAAGCCCGTCCACGCGGTGGCGGATCACCTCCCGCAGCCCGCCTGTATCGCTGGCAACTATGGGGCGCCCCGCCGACATCGCCAGAAGTGCCGCCGATCCCAGGCCTTCGCTGTAGGTTATGTAGACGAACAGAGACGTTTCTCCCAGGTCGCGTTCCAGGTTGTCCGAAAATTGAAGCGGCACTGACGCAAGGCGTGCCGCTTCGAGCGCCAACGCTGCGCCCTTCCGCGGATCAGCGGCATTGGCTGGCGCGAGCACATGAACCGTGCCGATGGCTGGGGGCTGCAATAGCGGGACTCCGTCGTATACCACGGCGATTCTTTCCTCCGGCACTCCGCCTGCCAGCAGCACCGACTTTACGAACTTGGACACGGCGATAAATCGTGCTGCCCGGCGATATTTCCAGCGGGACTGCAAGGGAAACGCCACGCGCCGCGCCACCACCACGGGAGCGCGGCCGAATATCGCCAGGTTATGGCTGCGCGCATCGTGCGCGTGGATAAGATCGCAGCTTCGCGCCAGAGTTGCGGCTCTAAACAAACCCCACGGCTCTACCCGCCAGCCGCGGGCACGGGCCGCCACATAAAGAGGAGCGCTTCGCCGCGCCAGCAGGATCGATTCCACTCCGGCCGCGTCGAGCCCTTCCATCAAACGAAGCACCTGCCATTGGCCGCCCCGCATCTCCCTGCCGGCATCGAGGTGCAGAACGCGCATCAGCTCATGTTTCTCGCTTTGGCGTACTTCAGGAAAGTGTAAAAGGCTGCCATGTAGGCGATAATCAATCCTTCCAGCCCATCGAGAAAACCCAGCCTCAGAAAATAGGTGCTGGTGAATGTCCACACCGGATCGAAAAGCAGCCGCGCCCAGCCGATCGGCGCTTTGCGGGCCGCCAGTTCCTGCGCCGCAAGCGTTGTGTAGCGTTCCAACGTTTTGACATGTTCGGATAGCGAATCGCACGTGAAGTGCAGGATATTGGCGTGAAGGTGGCCTACGCGGCCGTTCACCTGCACGCTTTCGTGCACGAAATCGCCCACCCACTTTGCCTTGTTCCGGTTGTAAAGACGCACTTTGCGGTCAGGGTACCACCCGCAATGCAGAATCCAGCGCCCCAGGTATTTGGCCAGCCGCGGCAGCGTGTATGCGTCGGCCTGCGGGCCGTTCTTCTTCAGGTTCCAGATCTCCGCTTCCAGCGCTTCGCTCAAGGCCTCATCGGCATCCAGGGAAAGAATCCAATCGTGGCTGGCCTGTCCGGCGGCCCAGTTTTTCTGTCCGGCGTAGCCCCGCCATCCGGCTTCGATCACGCGAACGCCCAGTTTCTCCGCCAGTTCCACCGTACGATCCACCGAGCCGCTGTCAACGATCAAGATCTCATCCGCGCAGCGTAAACTCTCGATCGCACGCTGGATATTCCGCTCCTCATCGAGCGTAATGATCGTCGCGGTGATCTTCATGTCCCGACGGGAGCGAAAGTGAAGCAGAGAATGAAGATGATTAAAGCGATCCAGCCCAACTGGCGGCGGCCGCGCCCCAGATCGCCTGAATCGCACACCACAGGATGCCGCCGGCCGAAGAAGAACAGGATGGCCGCCCAGAACAACCAGGCCCACCAGAACGGCGCCAGCGGAAGCAGCGCCGCCAGGGCCACGTTGGAGATGGCGCGATGCCTGCGCTCCGCCAGCGCATATACGATGTGCCCGCCGTCGAGTTGCCCGACAGGAAGCAGGTTCAGAGCCGTGGCAAACATGCCGATCGACGCGGCACGGCCCACGGGATGAAGGTAGAGATCGCCCCCGGCCGGGCCGCCAAACATGATTCTCTCGAGCAGCCACTGCAACAGCGGCACGCCGAAATGAATGTCTCCCTGGTGTCCTATGCCCGGCACCACTTTCGAAAAAGCGAGGCCCACCGAGAGCGCCGGCAGCAGAAAGACAAAGCCCGCCACCGGACCCGCGACCCCGATGTCGAACAGGGCCCGCTTGGAATAAATCGCCGAGCGAATCCGGATGAATGCGCCAAAGGTCCCAATAACTGTGGGGGCAGGCAGGAAATAAGGAAGGCTCGCATCCACCCGGTAATACGCTGCCGCGAGGTAATGGCCCATTTCGTGCGCCAGCAGGATGGTTAGCAGTGTCAACGAGAACGGCAGGCCTTGCAACAGCTCGATCGGGTTCTGCCAGACACGCTGGTACACATCGAAAAAAATATGGCTGGCCTCGAATGGCAGATTGCGGTCGAAATCGTACTGCAGCGCCACCCCGATGATGGTGGTTGTCAGGAGCGTAAGCAGCAGCAGCAGACCATGCAGCCAGTAGCGCTGGTTGCGGCGGACCTCCGCGCCCACGTATCCGTTGCCCGAACCGGGAGTATACGGCTGCGCGTAATCCGGGTAAGGCGGCGGTGAAAAATCCCGAAGAGACACAATGAAAAGCCGACGTCGAGCGCCTACTGCAGCGTCTGCAGCTCCTTGCCGGGCTTGAAGCGCACAGCCTTGCCCGGCGGAATCGAGACTTCCGCTCCAGTGCGAGGGTTCCGGCCGATCCCGGTCTTCCGTGGCTTAACGTTGAAGACGCCGAAGCCGCGCAGCTCAATGCGGTCGCCCTGCTCCAGAGCCTTTTTCATGGACTCGAAAACGGTCTCGACCGCCATTTCCGCTTTGGTTTTGGTAATGCCGGTTTTGTTGACAACCTCGTTTATGATGTCGAGCTTGATCAAAGAATTTCCTCCGCGCCTGGGGGCCAGGCCACCCCATTCCCGACAACCTTATGATAGGATTGGTTTTATTCTCATGTCAAGTGAGGGTGTTGAGAGCCGGATGGCGCCCGTTTCGGCGGAGGCCTTCCGCCATGCATGTGGCCGTTTCGCCACCGGCGTGGCTATCGCCGCCGTTATGGATGAATCCGGCGTTCCACGCGGCCTGACCGTCAGTTCGTTCGCTTCTGTATCGCTCGAACCACCCCTCATTCTGATCAGTCTCGGCCACGCGGTTACCAACATCGATGAGTTCCGGCGCTCCCGGTACTTCAGCCTGAGCTTCCTGCGCGAGGACCAGGCTCACCTCTCGAACCAGTTCGCCCGCAAAGGACATGACCATTTCGAGGGAGTGCCCTGGCGCCCTGGCGACACCGGCGCCCCTCTGATTCAGGACGCTCTGGGCACCCTGGAATGCAGGCTTTACCAACGCTTCACTTCCGGCGACCACGATATTTTCGTGGGCGAGGTGGTGCGCGCGGCGGCCCGCGACGGCTCGCCACTGATCCATTTCGCGGGCCGGTACCGCGGCCTTACGCAGGAGTAAGACATCGCCGCCATGCATGCGCGAGTCGTTGCCCGCCTCAAAACGGCGGAGCCGCTGAGCCGATCTCATCTCTGCCCAGCACGCGGGCGCCGGCCCAGCCCACTTCAAAGAACCGCTCCGGCGAGGGCGTAAAGATCAGTTTGTAATTCGAATCCTCGAGTGGCCCTTCTAACGCGCCTCCGCCCCGGGGGTACACCAGCGCGAGGTATTTCAGAATCGTGTAAATATCGGCCTCCTCGGGCAGCCGCAAGCGGATGCCCTGCGACCCAAACACGATGGCCGTCTCGCGGCTGGCGAGTTCCCAAGCCAGGAAAGCGCAGCAATCCACCGCGCGCTCGAACCAGGAGTCCATCTCGGGTGGTATGTCCCGGTCGAGAAACATTTCCACCGTCTGTTCCTGCTCGCGCGCGAATTCGCGGATCTGCAAGCTGCCCACATGGGCGGTGGCTTTCCAATCCACGTGGCGCGCGCTCTCGAACGCCTCATAAGGGCGAATGCGGTAAAAGTCTTTACCCAGGCCGCGGTAATGCGTCTCGATTTCCCCCGCAATCCCAAGCAGCAGATCTTCGAAGCCGGGCTGGGGATCGAGCGCCGGGTAGACGATGGTTTCGCGGCGCAAAGTGACGCGCGCGAATTTTTGTAGAAATCCGAAGGGAAACGATGTGGAGAATGCAAAACTGTTTTGGCGATAGACGCCGCGCCTGGGGAACCTGACCTCGACGGTCGCTTCCGTGCTGGTACCCGCGACCACGAGCGGGAAGTAAACGGCCGCGGAGAGCACCGGGCCGCTGATATCGCGGATTGCTTCCACGCGAATGGAAAACGAGGAG
>CAZKVF010000244.1:0-8398 GCA_964556085.1 uncultured Solibacteraceae bacterium | reverse complement strand
CACGTCTGCTCCGACCATTGTCTTCGCGGTCGGAGCTCCGAATCAGCATGTCGATCCCTGATTGCGATCACCGGAACGACCGGCTTCATCCCGATCGTTCCCGCGGCTGCCGGGTGGGGCCCGGATATCGCGAGTGTTTTTACAGCCTTCCGCGAGCGGACAGACCGGCAAGCGTGTCTGCCGTTGATCGCGCTGGGCCTACCGGTGGCCCGGAAAACCGATTCAACCGACCTGAATCAAAACTGGTTTCTTGCGGGCTTGCGTTCCCGTAATTGAATTTCAAGCCCGCGGCTTCGCACTTGCTGGAGATCTGCTTCCTCAGACCGGCATATGGAAACTCGGGGCAAAAATCATTAACAGAGTCGTCGTACTCCAGCACCCCAAAGCCCCGGCGGGCGGCATACCCCACCAACTGCGAGGCAATCTCCCGAATTGCACTGGACATCCGGTTGGCGTACTTCACTGCGGCGGCACTCCGGCGGTCGGCGAATGGCGGCGCCGGCCGCTGCTCGGCCTTTTGGTCGTCGGCCAGCCTTCCGAGCATGCGGCGGTGTTCGGCTACCCAGCGCCGCAGGTGGTCGCCGTGATAGCGCCAGACCCGTTCATCCCGGGCATTTAGCGCCACCAGGAGGGCATCCGTGGCGGTCACAACCTTGAGGCTATCCGTTGCCGGGTGAGCGGGGCCCTTCTCGCTGCGCGGGAACCAGCCCACCATTTTGACCATGACCGTATATTTGACGTTTTGATCTCCGTTCGGCCGCGCGGCCAGTTTGCCCTCGTGAGCGCGTATGCGATAGAGCGCGAGTTCTCCCCGGACCGCTTCACCCGAGACCATCTGGCGGTAACCCTCGGTTTGCGCTTTGAACCGCGGGCCGCCCTTGAGCCGGAGGCCCCACCACCGATCGCCTAAACGGACCCGCACCACCGGCCGGTCCGCGATCGTAAGGGCCTCCCAGGATTGATTGTGCACCGGCAGCGGAAATGGATATCGATGAACCGGCAGGCTGGCGGAGCAGGTCCAGATCAGTTCGTAGCGAGCCATACGGTAAGCGGCCTGCACGTGATTTTCAATGCTGACCACTGTTTGGGATGCCAGTTTGGGGAAACGCAGCCGGGCTTCCGGATACAAGTAAACGCGGGCCATCCGCGGCATTTTCTCCTGGCCGTTGCGGCGCACATCGCGCGCGTACAATTCCGTCACCATCCAGTTCGCCGCGGCCGTAGCCTGGGTCCAACCGTCTTTGACTGCTTCGCGAAAGGCTGCCCAGCCCTCGCCAACGGGCTCGACCACAGGCAGCGCAATCGAGCGGAGGCTGTATCGCTCGCGCCAGCACGCCTCGCAGTAGGCCGCGTCGCCCAGCCGTTTCCACCCGTGGGGCAAGCGTTCATGCTTGGCCAGTCGCTGGCAGGCAGCGCAAGTCACGCTATACCTCCTCCGACATCACAATTTCGGGCAGCACATCATGCTCCCCGGCCACCCAGGTGTACAGGGTCGGAAGCAGGAAAATGCTCATGACCAAGGCGGACATCAGCCCTCCCACGATCACGATGGCAAAGGGCCGCTGGGAATCGGAGCCAATGCCGTGGGACACGGCCGCGGGCAGCAATCCCAAGGTCGCTACCAGCATCGTCATCATGATGGGCCGAAGCCTCAGAACGGCCCCTTCCACCGCGGAATCCAGGATTGTGTGACCGCGTGCTCGAAGCTGATTGATGTATTCGAGCATGATGACGCCGGTTTGCACCGAGACACCGAACAGTGCGAGCATGCCCACTCCGGAGGAAACGCTGTTGTTGGTATGTGTGAACAGCAGCGCCAGAAGCCCGCCCATGGGGGCTAGTGCCACATTGACCAGGATGAGACCAGCCCATTTGAACGAGCGGAACATCATGTACAGGATCAGGAAGATGAGCAGGATGGTCAGGGGGATGATTACCATCAGGCGAGCCGCAGCCCGCTTGGAGCTTTGGTATTCGCCCTCCCAGTTGAGGTGATAGCCGCGCGGCAATTGCACGCCGCTGTTCACCTTGGCGATGGCCTCTTCAACGGCGCCATTCAGGTCGCGGCCGCGAACACTATACTTGATCGCGACATATCGCTGATTGCCCTCGCGGAATATTTCCGAACCTTCGTCGCGTTCCTCGATCTTGCAGAGCTGGGCTAACGAAACGCGCTCGCCGGCAGGCGATAGCAGGCGGATCTGCTCGATGGCCTCTTTTGTGCTGCGGTACTGCGGCAGATACCGAAGCACAAGGTCGTAGTGGGCCTCGCCCTGCAGAACCTGTGTCAGGGCGCTGCCCCCGGCGGCCGTCTGGATGGCGTCCTGAACATCGGCCACGTTGATCTGATACCGCGCCGCCTGCTGGCGGTCCACGACGAAGTTGTCGTTAGGCTGGCCGCGAACACGCAAGACTCCCAGATCCGCGATTCCGGGCACCTGTCGCATGATCCTGACAATCTGTTCGGCTTTCTCCTCGAGCACTCCCAGATCGTCGCCATAAACTTTAGTGGCGAGCTCTCCCTTGACGCCGCTCACCGCTTCTTCCATGTTGTCGGCGATCGGCTGGGAGAAACCCCAGACCACGCCAGGGACCTTCTCCAACTCATGGTCCATGGCCGCGATAAGCGCGTCCTTGTTCTGATGAAAGCCGGGACGCCATTCCTCTTTGGGCTTCAGATCGACGAAGTACTCCGTGTTGGAGAAGCTGGTGGTGTCGGTGCCGTCGTCCGGACGCCCGGTCTGACTGGTGCACTGCTTGACTTCCGGGAACGAGCAGAGCATGATGCGAGCCTGGTTCGAGAGCCGGATGCCTTCTGTGGGGCCGGTGCTCGGCGCCAACGTGCCGCGGACCCAAAGCGCGCCCTCATCAAGGTGCGGCAGAAACTCGGACCCGATGACGCCACCCAGAGCCAGAAAAAGCACGAGGCCAAAAGCGGCCAGTCCCAGGCCCACGGTGACGTAGCGCATCCGGATAGCCAGACGAAGCGCGTTGCGGTATTTGCCCGTCAGCCAGGTTAACAGCGGGTTGTGCCACTCTCTCGTACCCTTAGGGAACAACAGGCTGGCAAGCGCGGGCGCGACCAGCATCGAAAAGGTGATCGCCCCCAAAAGCGCGAATGCGACAGTCCAGGCCATCGGCTTGAACAGCCGTCCTTCTACGCGCTGAAGCGTAAAAATCGGTAGATAGGCGGTGATGATGATGGCGATGGCGAAGAACACCGGTCGCTGGACTTCGTGTGCGGCTTCGAAAATCTTTTCCTTTGGAGTTTTGTTCTCTTCATGCGGGCGGCTGAGGTGGCGCACGATGTTTTCCACCATCACCACCGCTCCATCGACCACCATGCCGAAATCCAGCGCGCCCAGGGAAAGCAGGTTCGCCGGAATGCCTTTCAGGTTCAGGCAAGTGGCCGCGAACAGGAGCGCGAACGGGATGGTTAAGGCAACGATAATCGCCCCGCGGACATTGCCCAAAAACAGGAACAAAATAATGACAACGAGAATGATGCCCTCGGTCAGGTTGTGCAGAACGGTGTGAGTCGTAAACTGAACCAGGTCGCTGCGGTCGATGAATGGAACGATCTTGACGCCGGCTGGAAGGATGACACTGTTCATCTCTTCCACCTTCTTATGGAGCCCTTGCAGGGCCGTATCCGCATCCGCGCCCTTACGCAGCAGCACAATCCCGGAAACCACGTCATCGTTATCCACCAGCCTTCCGTCGTCGCGCCGGATTGCGCGGGCGAACTGGCCGAGCCGGATTTTCGGGCCTTGGGCAACTGTGGCTATATCGCGCACGTGAAGCGCGGTTCCATTCTTGGTATAGAGCACCGTATTCTGAATATCGCGGACGTTCCGCACGAGACCAACTTCGCGGATGTTGATCTGCTGCAATCCTGCCTCGATAAAGCTGCCGCCGGCATTGGCATTATTGTTTGTAAGCTGCTGCTCGACCTGGGAGAGGCTCAGACCATAAGAGATCAGCTTGTTGGGATCGAGACGTACCTGGTACTCGCGCGTGGGCCCTCCGAAACTTGCCACATCCACGACATTCGGCACCTGTTTCAGATTCTTTTCGACGACCCAGTCCTCGATCGATTTGAGCTCCATGACGTCGTAGGCCGGATTGGTGCTGTGCAGGGTGAAGAAGTAAATCTGACCGACCGGGCTCCAGTCGGTGCCCATCTGTGGAGTCACGCCGGGTGGCAGCGTAACTTGCGATAGCCGTTCGAGGGCGCGTTCGCGGTTCCAGTTGTTATCGGTGCCATCGTCGAAAATGAGCTTGAGATCTGAGAGCCCGAAGAGCGAAAAGGAGCGCAGCGCCACCACTCCCGGAATGCCGTTCATCACGATTTCCAGGGGAATGGTGACCTGCTGCTCGATCTGCTCCGCGGAGATCCCCGGCCACTGCGTGATCACCTCCACGTAGTTATTCGCAACGTCGGGGTAGGCTTCGACTGGAAGCTGATGGAAAGAAATCGCGCCCCACACGAACAGCATGAGGGCCATGGCGATGATCAGAAAGCGATTCTTCAGAGCGAAATCGACCGCGGCGCTGATCATTTACGGAGCCCCCTCACTGGCCATCTCCTCACTGTTCGACGGTGTTCTGGAACACCAGCGCATTGGCGACCACCTGGTCGCGCGGCTTAATCCCCGATATGACTTCCTGCAGGTTACCCAGCAGCATGTTTCCGGCGGTTACTTCCAGGCGCTTGAAATGGTTGTCCCCCAGGGGCGTGTAAACCCATTCGCGGTCGTGAAGGTGGAGAATCGCGGTCGCCGGCACCGAGGCGTGGCTTTCCGCCTGCATGCCGTGGAAGGTGGCCGTGACAAACATGCCTAGGCGCATCAGGCCGGGGTTATCCATCTCCAGGCGCACCTTGGCGGTACGAATATTCGGATCCAGAACCGGCAGGATATTGTTGATCCGCGCCTTGAATACGCGATTCGGGTAGGCGTTCAGGTGGATGTCTGCATACTCGCCGATGCGCACCTGGCCCATATCGTTCTCCCACACGTCGCACACGATCCACACATGGGACATGTCGGAAATGGTGAACGGATTCGGCGGTGTCAGGGCCTGTACGCCTGATTGGTCGGTGATTTGTTGGTCGGTAATTACTCCGGAAACCGGCGCGTAGACTTCGACGATGCCGGAAGGATGATCCGGATCGGAACCGAGCAGCCGGAGATGCTCCGTTGCGGTCTCGGTGTCAACCCTCGCATTGTCGAGCGCGGTTTGCGCACCTTTCTCGTTGTTGTCCGCAATTTCCAGAGCGCTCTTGGGGATAGCCCCGTTGTCGAACAGGAGCTTGGCGCGATCCAATTGAATTTTGGCCAGCTCCTCATTCTTAACGGCGAGATCTTCGTTCTTAACCGCTTTGCGATAGTCAGAGTACGCGCCGGCGATATCGGTGCTGCGAACCTTAAACAGCAGCTGGCCTTTTTTGACCTCGTCGCCCAGACGGGCGGCGATCTCGACGATCCGGCCCGTAGCCAGTGAAGGCACTGGCACCTGCCGCGATACATCGGGGTTCACCACGCCGGTGACGTTCAGCTCAGGAGTGGCCACATATGCTCCCGCCGTTACCAGGGGAAACCGCTCTGCATGCTCCACCTGGAAATTGTTGGCGTCCAAGTCAGGCACCACGTTCACGGGCAGGGGGCCGGTCCCCGCCGTGGCTGCCTGCGCCTGCCCCTGAGCGTTGACCTTCGATCCGCAGCCGGTTAGAAACAGCGTCGCAGCCACAACGAGAGACGCGGCCAGCATGATTTCCAACGGGATCGTACGATTGTTCATGAGTTAAATAGCCTCCCGTCCGACGGCCTGGTTCATTTGAGCGGCGGCGGTCAGATATGCGCCGATCAGGTTCAGATAAGACAAGCGTGTATCTCGATAAGCCTTTTCGGCGTCCAGATAATCGACCAGCGAAGCGCCGCCATGCTCATAGGAGAAGGCCACTTTGTTGCGGGTGCCCGCGGCCAGTTCCAGATACTTAGTTTTGTAAGGTTTTAACAGATTCACGGACTGCACCATCGTCCAGTAAGCGGAATCTACGTCGCTGAAGACCTGCGATTTGCTAGCATCCAGCAGTCGCTCGTTTCTGCTGATGTCGATTTGCGTACGGGCCTTCTCCCCCTGGTTACGATCGAAGATACGCAACGGGATACTAATGCTCCCGCCTATCGTTCGGGTGGAGAGCGGGTTGCTGAACGAACCGTTGTTCGTATACCACGCGCTGAAAGTAGGGTCAGTTGAGCCGTTGGCTACTGCAAGCTGATGGTTGATCTTCGCCAGTTCCACGTTCTGCATAGCTGCCCTCAGGTCCGGCCGCGCTTCCAGGGCTGCGTTCCGGAATTCCTCCAGCGGCAGCAACTGTTCACTGAACTCGAACTGCCCGTCGACGTCGAAACCTTCAATGGGCGTCCGGTCGTTCAGGAGCGTCAGAAGCTGGATCTTGGCCGTGCGCAGGTTCACCAGCGCTGTCTCATAGTCGGATTCGAAGGGCAGCCGTTGCAACTCCAGGCGGTCCAGATCGACTTGGGCGAGATCCCCCGCCTGATACCGTTTGCGGAACACCCCCAGTTCGCGGTCCCAGTAATTCAGGTTCTCGATCGCATTCTGGAGGAACGCCTTGGCTTGTAACGTCTGCACGAAGGCGTTCCGTAAGTTAAACAGAAGGCCGCGTTCCTGGTCCAGGTAAGTCAATTCGGTAATGGCGGTCGACTCTTTGGCACTCGCCAGCCGCAGTTCGCGTTTGTGCTGCCGCTCGTGCAGGTAGCTGACGCCGGGGCTTTGCGTGGAACCGCTAAGCGGCCGCCAGATCCCGTTATTCGGGGCAGGCTGGAAACCGTCCATGGTGATGGTCAAATCCGGGTTGGGCCGAAGAAAGGCGGTGATTTCGGCCGCCCGAGACTCGTCGATGCTGAGCTGATCCGCTTTCAGGTTCGGATTGGTGGCGACAAATTTCTCTTTGACCTGTTGCCATGTCCAGGAAGTCTGCGCCCACGCGTCCGCGCCGGGAAATCCCGCCAGCATCATCGTTATTGACAGCCGCCACAACAGGCGCTGCATCTTCCCTCCCTTAAGGCGATTCGTGCTTCTTGAAGCGCAAATGGAACGTTGGTTAGCAGAGATCTCCGGGCGCAACATGGCCTCGGAAATACCCAATCAACTTGACTATAAGGTCAGGGAGGACCGGCGGCGCTTTATCTTTCCTCAAGCCCAAGGCTATCTTTTGAAGGGCTCCGGGCGTGCGCGCCCAAACAAACCAGACCTTAAAGGCGCTGTAGACGTCTGCAAATACACGGGCCGGCCTATGCGACCCAAGGACACAAGCTATCTTTCGGATGAGACCTGCCTATCTCCCGGCGCCAGCGGACAGACGAATGTGTCCCAACGCGCCGCTTGGGCCGACCTGGAACCGGGAGATCGCTGCGGTAGGCGGATTCTAAAGCTACGGTGCGCCGTAGAGCCGGGTCAGGACCGTTTTGACGTAGTCGCGATAATGTTAAGCTGGTCGCGTGCCATTCAGAGGGCGCAAGCGGGAGGAGATATGAGAGGAAAGTTCTTCGCCGTTACAGCCTGGTGCCTGATTGCCTTTGGTGGAGCGATCGCGGCGTGGGCGCATCACTCATTCGCCGCCGAGTATGATCTCAAGAAGGCGATCGAAGTTCACGGCACGATTGTCGAGGTGCGGCTGGAAAACCCACATTCCTTTTTCGTCCTCGACGTGAAGGACGCAGCCGGTAAGCTGCAGAGATGGTACTTCGAGGCCGGAACGCCGAGCGGGATGATCCGCAACGGATACCGGAAAGATGCCATCAAGCGGGGCGACGAAGTTACCATCAAAGGCTTCGCTGCCAAGGATGCCGACAACAAAGGGATGTTGCGGCAGCTGGTGATGTCCGACGGGCGGGTTTTTGGGCTCTTTGGTCCGCAGGAGAGCAGTCAGCAGGGTCAGTAACGGCGAGCCGGCTGGTCTTTCAGATGGAGGGAAATATGAAGCGCTCAATCGCGACGGCGGCGATCACAGGCGCGCTACTGTGGTCTACGGCGCTCACAGACCGTCTGGCAGCGCAGACAACAGCCTCCGAGACTACAAAAACGGCGCCTGCCGCCAACGGACCCGCACCCCGGATGCCTGATGGCCATCCGGACTTGTCAGGGGTCTGGTGGCGTGGCGCCGATATCGGCGGACGAGGCTTTGTGCTATCAGGCGGCGGTGGACGAGGCGCGGCGCCGCCGCCATCTTTCGCCGGTTTGTACCAACCTGGCGCCGCGGCCAAAGCTAAAAACCTGGGGGATAAGGACGATCCGTCCCAGCGCTGTATTCCCACGGCATTTGGGACTTTAAACGTGAGCCTGTTTGATGTGGGCGCCGTCGGGCAGATCG
>CAZKVF010000243.1:0-11373 GCA_964556085.1 uncultured Solibacteraceae bacterium | reverse complement strand
CCAGGAGAACGGCTTCGACGTTCCTATGGCCTACTTCGATCTATACGTGCCGCAGGTGGCGCAGGGAATGGATATCAGAATCGGCCGGTATATTTCGCTTCCAGACATCGAAGCGCAATTGGCACCGAATAACTATACCTACAGCCATTCCTTGCTCTATACCTTCGACTGCTATACGCAAACCGGTATCAATTCGACGACAAAACTAAGCAACCACTGGATGGTGCAGGTCGGCCTCTCTTCGGGGTGCGATGTCGCTCCGTGGGTGAAATCGGATCGCAAGCTGACTCTGAATGCCTGCGGAAGCTATACCTGGCGAACCGGGTTGGACCAGGTTTACCTTTGCGACAACACGCTGAATGACGGGGGATATGCCTACAACAATCTGACCGCCTACTACTTCACCTGGTACCACAAGTTTAGCGCGACCTCCCACTGGCACAGCGATACGGAATCCTGGTACCAATACGAAAAGCACACTCCCAACGTCAATAACCCAGTAGGGGCGAGTCTGATCGAGACCAACGCCAACGGGGCTTTCTGCAATCACGATTACGAAGTCACGTGCTTCGCTCCCGAGTGGGCCATCGTCAATTATCTGGTAGACCAGATCTCTCCGCGCGACTATATTACAATCCGCAACGAGTATTTCGACGACATCAAGGGCCAGAGAACCGGATTCAAGACGCGCTACACCGAGCATCTGATTGGCTGGGGGCATTGGGTCGGATCAACAGTGCTAATTCGACCCGAACTGAGATTCGAGCGCTCCTACGACACCACGGCTTACGATAACGGCAGCAAGAAGAACCAGGTCACGTTTGGCTGCGACATGATTTTATTCTTCTAATGGCTCGTCCCGATCATTTCGTAACCACAGGTCGGATTCGACGGCAGCGACCGCCGCGTGCCGTGGACCTGCGCAACGTATGGTTCCCGGATCTGCGCAGAAGCACGTCTTCGCTTGGTTTGGCGTGATGGTCAAATTCTAGCGCGGCATGTTCCGGGTCAAGTTATTAACTGTGCGGCGGGAATTGATGACATTCGATTATTGGAAGCCTCTCTTAGCATTAGCCGGGGCATGCGTATTGGGGTTATTCGCGGCCGGGATCTTGCCCCCGGCCGCGATCGCCCAAAAAAGCGATAAGGGAGTGCCGAAGGCTCAACGCGCGCTCGTTCTAGGAGAGGATGACGTCAAGGATCGGCTTTTGCTGATGGACACCGACAAAAACGGAAAGATTTCCAAGCAGGAGTTCATGAGCTTCATGGAAGCGGAATTTGATAAACTGGACGAAGACAAAAGCGGCGAACTGGACCCGAAGGAACTTACTCACTCGCAGATACGCGCCTACCGGCCGGCCATCGGGAAGTGACCCGCGAATTATGTTCCGCTCAAGAGGTAGTGAATGCGTACTTACCCGGAATTGGTGTTCTGCTTGGCGTGTATCTTCGGTACCGCGCTCTCAGCCGCCGATGCCACCTGGAAGACCAAGCCTGCTCCCCAGTGGACCGAGGATGATGCAAGGCAGATCCTCAACAATTCGCCTTGGGCGAGAGCTATTACTGCCGGGCTTGCCCGCCGCCAGAGCGAGGACGAGTTGAGGGACGGCGGACAGATGGGCCAGCCGAAGGGCATCGGCTACGACGGCGTCGATCCGAAGGGCACTGGGCCGAAGCTACCGAACAAGGTCACCGATATTTTCGTTCCCGCACCAAATGGCGGCCGCAGCGTTCGCTCGACGGTTCAAGCTATCAGCCTCAGGCTGCGTTGGGAAAGCGCTCTTCCGGTCCGCCTCGCCGAGTTGAAGTCCCACGAATTCGATCCGCCTACGCTCGAGGCAGACGGCTATAAAATCGCCGTGTACGGCATCCCGGGCGGCAATTTCAAAGGCGATCCCAAGAAATTGGGCGATCCACTGAAGGAAGGCGGTATATTGCGGCGCGAAGGGAAAAAAGACGTGAAGCCGTCGAGCGTCGAAGTCTTCCCCTACCCGGACGGCTGGGCGGCTGTTTACGTGTTTCCTTCATCCGCGGAAATCTCCGCAAAAGACAAGCAGGTGGAGTTTGAAGCGCACATCGGCCGTATTGTGGTGACGCAACTCTTCGACCTGTCGGAGATGGTTTTCCAGGGCAAGCTGGAAATTTGATGCCCGGGGAGCCCACAATCCGGTTACGAGCCGGCCGGCGCCATTGTCGAATCCGGGGCTCGTAGACTCGGATGTCTACTATTATGGCGTGTGCTTTATCGGCCAGCTAAGTTTTTCTTTCGTGGAAGTCATGACTTTTTCACGACCCGGGCCGCATAGTAAAATGTGCGATAGCGACTAGCAGGCAGCAGTGTAGGTACCCAACCGGATGGGTTTTGCTTCTCTGGAAATCTCGCAAAAAGGCGGCCGCTCGGGGGTGATCCGTGCCCTGCCAATCTTCTGTGCGGTTGGCTTCTTGCTGGGTGCCCCAGCGGAGGCCCAGACCTTGCCGCGCGGACACAGGGAAGGCTTCTTAGCGACCGGGGCTTCCGGATTTGCGCTGGGAATGCGGAGCACCGCGGGCCTGGCCGATTTTGATGGCGATAGCCGCACAGATATTGCCTTCGCCAAACCGCTGGGCTTGGTCAACGGAGTTTATCACTACCAGGTCGAAGTACTGCTGAGTGCGCAGCCGCGGACTACTTTTGAAGTAGCGTACCGTCCCTCCGGAGGCGGCCTTCACGTTAGCGCCAGGGACATCGATGGCGATCGGTACCTCGACCTGGTGATTACCACCGAATTCGGCCGGGAGCCGGTAGGCGTCTGGATCAACGACGGGCGTGGCAGGTTTAGCCCGGGCGATGCTGCGATTTACTCTAATGCGATCTGGCAGGAAAGCAAAGAAGCGGCAGAGGGTCCAGTTGCGCCGCAGCGGGTCGACACGTCGTGCGTTGTGCCCGGGGGCGGGTGTTCGACCGGAAGCCCTGGCCTGCCAGTGCCGCCTCCGGAAACTCCAGGGGCGTCTCTTGCGTCCGCATCGGATGGCCATTCCTCGCATCTCTGGAATCTCGGCCGGCCATTGCGGGCCCCTCCCGTCCTGTAAGGGCTATCTAATCTCCTATGTCGCGTCCTCTGTTCGTGGCGTGCCTGTAATAAATCATTTGAGGAGAGGAATGAACTTGCAGAATTGGACGACCGGGTGTCTGATCTCGATCTTAGGATTCTGGCCGTCTCAAGCTTCCGCCCAGAAAGCGGTCACTTGGCGCGAGGTGAAGGAGCGTTTCGAGGCCACCAATCCTACCCTTAAAGCCGCCCAACTCGGCATCGATGAGTCTCGCGCGGCGGAGATAACGGGCTATCTGCGGCCCAATCCCGACTTCAGTTTTGCATCCGATGGCACTCAGTTGACACCATATAACGGAGTCTGGCGGCCGTTTGCCGGCACGCAGTTCACATCCAGCCTGAGCTATCTCCACGAACGACAACACAAGCGCGAGCTGCGCCGGGACAGCGCGCGTGAGTCCACGGCGATTGCCGAATCGACCTACCTCGATCAGCAGCGAGGCCTGCTGTTCAACCTGCGCACTGCGTTCGTCCAGACACTGCAGGCCAAAGCGGTCTTGGAAAATGCGAAGGACAATCTGGCTTACTGGGACCGCGAACTCGGGGTGAACCGAAACCGGCTGAAGGCGGGGGACCTGGCACAAATCGACTTGAACCGCATGGAGTTGCAGCGGATTCAATTTGAATCCGATTTCGAGACCGCCGTCGTGAACCTGCGTACGGCCAAAACGCAACTGCTCCTGTTGATGAACGAACGCACGCCTATCGAGGAGTTCGACGTCTCCGGGCCCTTCGATTTTGTGGAGGAATTGCCGGGGCTGGAACAGTTCCGGAAGGAAGCGCTGGAAGCGCGCCCCGACCTGCAGGCGGCCGCGAAAAACGTCGAGCTTGCAAAGATCAATCATCAACTGGCCATCGCCAATGCTTCTACGGATCCTACGTTCAGCGGGTGGTGGACTCACAATCCCTCGTTCAATAACCCTTATGACTACAACACGGTGGGGGCGAGCGTAAGCATTCCGCTTCGCATTTTCGATCGTAATCAGGGAGAGAAGGCCAGAACCCTCATCGACATCGGCCGGAATGAGAGATTACGCGACGCTAGCGAGGCGCAGGCCCTCAGCGATGTCGATTCGGCGTATTACACCCTGGTCCAAAATTTGAATCTTCTGCGGCCATATAAAACCAAGTACCTGCCGCTGGCCCTGGACGTCAGGAACCGGATGACGGTTGCTTACCAGAATGGCGGCGCGTCGCTTCTGGATTTCCTCGATGCTGAGAAATCCTATCGCGATACCCGCCTGGCTTATTTGAATTTGATTGGTTCCTATTTGAGCGCCGCCGCCCAGATGAATATGGCGGTGGGGCGGGAGGTTGTCGAGTGAACCGCTTCCTCACCTTACAACTAGCAATCGCAGTGCTCTTAAACCTTATCGTCACCGGATGTGAAAAGAAAGTCACGGCGCAGCAGACCGCGATGGCGGCGACCGGCCCGGCTCCCGCGCCCGTTCAGGCGGATATGGATGCCAACAACTTCAAGGTGGAGCATCCCGAGCAGTTTCCCCTGGTAACAGCCAAAGAATATATCGCAACGCCGGAGTTAAACGTCACTGGCGTGGTCCAACCGGATGTTTCGCGGCAAGTGCCCGTGCCCTCGCTTGCGTCCGGTCGCGTGGTCGAAATCGATGCCCGCCTGGGTGATCAGGTCACAAAGGGCCAACTGCTGTTCAAGGTGCGCAGCACGGATATCGCCGGCGCATATTCCGACTACCGAAAGGCCGTCAAAAACGAGCAGCTGGCCAAATTGCAGCTCGACCGTGCCAAGCTCCTATTGGATGACGGAGCGATCCCCAAGAGCGCCTACGAGGTTGCCCAGAACGCCGAAGACAATGCCATCGTCGACGTTGACACGGCCAGCGAACGCTTGCGGTTGCTGGGCTCCGACCCGGAGCACCCCACAGGGATCATCGAAGTGTTCGCGCCGGTCGCCGGGGTGATCACCGACCAGCAAATCACCGACTCTTCGGGAGTGCAGGCTCTGACCGCGCCCAATCCCTTCACGATTTCGGACTTATCGCACGTATGGATCGTCTGCGACGTTTACGAAAACAATATGGCTCAGGTGCATATGGGCGAGTATGCCGATATTCGCCTTGCGGCCTATCCGGACCGGGTTTGGAAAGGCCGCATCAGTAACATTCTGCCGGTGATCGACCCCAATATCCGAACGGCGAAGGTGCGCCTGGAAATGGAGAACCCGGGCCTCATGCGCATCGGCATGTTCGTGACGGCCACGTTCCACGGCCCGGCCGCGGAGCGGCGCGCGCAGGTGCCAGCCGCTGCGATTCTGCACCTGCACGATCGCGACTGGGTGTATGCGCCGGTGGGCGAAGATCGCTTCCGGCGCCTGGAAGTCGTGGCGGGAGACATGCTGCCCAACGAGATGCAGGAGATCCGCTCCGGGCTGAAGGGCGGCGATCGCGTGGTGGCCAACGCGCTCGTGCTGCAGAGCACGGTGGAGCAATAGAGGCATGATTCACGGCCTGGTCGATTTTGCCCTAAACAACCGCATCCTGGTCCTCGCCTTCGCCGTTCTTTTGTTCATCTGGGGCGCCATCTCGTTCCAGCAGCTCCCGGTAGAAGCGTATCCCGACGTGGCCAACAACTACGTCCAAATCATCACGCAATGGCCCGGGATTACAGCGGAACAGATCGAGCAGCAAGTCACGATCCCGATTGAAATCGGGATGAATGGCATCCCGCACCTGGAATCGCTGCGGTCCTTCTCCCTGTTCGGCCTGTCGGCGGTAAAGGTGACCTTCGATGACGCTTCGGAGAACGACTGGAACCGGGAGAAGGTCCTGGAGCGCCTGTCGCAGGTGACGCTGCCCTCGGGCGTACAGCCGCAGATCGGCACCGATTGGAGCCCGGTTGGGCAGATCTATTTTTTCACCTTGCACAGCACGAACCCGGCGTACGACGTCATGGAGCTGAAGACGCTCGAAGACTGGGTGATCGAGAAGCAGTTCAAATCGGTGCCCAATGTGGTGGACGTGGCCAGCTTCGGCGGCCCCACGCGCGAATACCAGGTGCGCATCGATCCCAACAAGCTGATCGCCTATGGGCTGAGCATCTCGCAGGTGGAGCAGCAGCTCGCCGCCAACAACGCCAACGGCGGCGGCAGTTTCCTTTCAGTGGGCTTGCAGCAGATCAACGTGGCCGAGGTGGGCCTGGTGCGTAACGTCCGTGACATCGAGAGCACCGTGGTCTTTACCAAGAACGGCACACCCGTACACATCCGGGATATCGCGGATGTTTCGCAAGGCCCGAAGATCCGCCTGGGGCAGTTCGCGCGCGCGCGGCACCTGAAGAACGGAACGATCATCGATAATGACGACGTCGTCTCCGGCATCGTTCTCCTGCGCAAAGGAGCGGATTCGGATTCCACGCTGGAGGGCGTCCACAAGAAGGTGGCGGAGCTGAACGATCACATCCTGCCACCCGGAGTGAAGATCGTTCCCTTTCTCGACCGCAGCGATCTGGTGCATCTGACTACGCACACGGTACTGCACAACCTGACGGAAGGCATCGTGCTGGTCGTGATCGTACTGTTTCTGTTTCTCGGCAATATACGCGGCGCGCTGATTGTCGCCTTGACAATTCCGTTCTCCTTGCTGTTCGCAGCCACCTGCCTGCAGTTGCGGCACATCCCGGCGAATCTGCTGTCGCTGGGCGCGCTCGATTTCGGCATGGTGGTGGAAGGCGCGGTCGTGATGGTGGAGAACGTTGTCCGCCACTTGTCTCATCGCGAAGCGTCCGATACGCGATCGCCAATGGAAATCATCCGTCTGGCGGGCCACGAAGTGCAGCGGCCGGTGTTTTGGGCGATCGGCATCATTATCATTGCCTATCTTCCGATCTTCACGCTGCAGCGCGTGGAAGGGCGCCTGTTCAAGCCCATGGCGTGGACCGTGGCATTCGCACTGCTCGGGGCCCTGATGTTCTCGATGATGCTGGCGCCGGCGCTCTCGAGCCTTCTCTTCCGGAAGGGCACGCGCGAATGGCGCAACCCTCTGCTGGCCTTAATCACGAAGGCCTACCGCGTGATTCTGGGCTGGGCTATCCAGTGGCGCTGGATCACGCTGCTGGCGGCCCTTTCCGGCTTTGGCGGGGCCGTTTATCTGGCAGTAGCGGTGCTGGGTTCGGAGTTTCTGCCGCATCTCGATGAAGGCGCCATCTGGGTGCGCGGCACACTCGCGCCCAGCACCAGCCAGGCGCGCGGTATCGCCATCGCTAACCAGGCGCGCCTGATTCTGTGTTCCTTCCCGGAAGTGCCGCAGTGCACCAGCCAGGTGGGCCGGCCCGACGACGGGACCGATACCACAGGCTTCTTCAACACCGAATATTTCGTCGACCTGAAACCCAAGGAAGAGTGGCGTCCCGAGTTTCATCAGAACAAAGAGGAAGTCATCGCCGCCCTGGATCGCGAACTGGAAAAGATTCCGGGCGTGATCTGGAATTTCTCGCAGCCTATCGCCGATAACATGGAGGAAGCGGTAAGCGGTGTCAAAGGCGAGTTGGCGATCAAAGTGTTTGGCGACGATCTGAAGACGCTCGAAGCCAAGGGCGATCAGATTGTGGGTGTTATGCGGACCATCCGCGGCATTCAGGACCTCGGTCTGTTCCGCGTCATCGGCCAGCCGAATTTAACCGTGACCTTGGACCGACAGAAGGCCGCGCGCTATCAAGTGAACGTGGCCGACGTGCAGGACGCCATCCAGACCGCCGTGGGCGGGAACGCCGTCACCCAGGTGCTGCAGGGCGAACAGCGCTACGATCTGGTGTTACGCTACCTGCCTCAATACCGCGATCGCCAGGAAGCCATCGAGAACATCCGCCTGCTGGCGCCCGGCAACGAACGCGTTTCTCTCGCCCAGGTCACCAACATCCACATCGCCGACGGCGCATCGGAAATCTATCGGGAGGCCAACCAACGGTACGTCGCAATTAAGTACGGCGTGCGCGGGCGCGACCTGGGCAGCGCCGTTCAGGAAGCCATCCAGAAAGTCAACGCCCAGGTGAAGCTGCCGCCCGGCTACCACATCGATTGGGCCGGCGAGTATGAATCGCAGCAGCGCGCGCAGAAGCGGCTGGCCATTATCATTCCGCTCACGATGCTGCTTATCTTCTTCGTGCTCTATTCCATGTTCAAATCGCTGAAGTGGGCGGCGCTGATCCTGGTTAACGTGGCCATGGCGCCGGTGGGCGGCCTGGCCGCGCTGTACCTCACCGGAACCAACCTGAGCGTCTCGTCGGGTATCGGGTTTCTCGCCCTGTTCGGTGTCTCCGTACAGGTGGGTGTGATCCTGATCGAATGCATCAACCAGTTGCGCGCCCGCGGCGACCGCATTTTGGATGCTGCCCGGGAAGGCGCGGTTCTGAAGCTACGCCCGATCATGATGACCATGCTGGTGGCAGCCCTGGGGTTGGTTCCGGCGGCTACCTCGCACGGCATCGGTTCCGATTCCCAACGGCCGTTTGCCATCGTGATTGTCGGCGGCCTGTTGGCGGCCCTGCTGATGAGCATCTTCCTGCTGCCCAGTCTGTACGTGTGGATGGCGCGCGATGGCGACGTGCTGCCGGCGCCGGAACTGGAATTCGAGGAACAGGCTTAAAATACTTGTTCCAGGCATGACCAGAGAACAAGTACGCAGCCGTATCGAGGAGATCGGCATCATCCCCGCAATTCGCGTGTCGTCGCCCGAAGAGGCGTTATTTGCCGCCGAGGCCGTCTGCAGGCATGGAATACCGATCGTCGAAGTTACCATGACCGTTCCCGGCGCAATCAGCGTCATCTCGGAGCTGGCGGCCAAAAATTCCAGTGTGATTACGGGCGCCGGTTCGGTTTCCCGTGTGGAGACAGCTCGCCGCTGCATCGAAGCGGGGGCGCAATTTCTCACGAGCACAGGCCTCAATCTCGACATCGTACACTTCGCGGTCGGAAAGAATGTGGTCGTATTTCCCGGGGCGTTGACGCCCACCGAGATCATGGCGGCCTGGGAAGCAGAGCCCGACTTCATCAAGATCTTTCCCTGCGCTTCTGTCGGCGGCCCCGCATATATTCGGGCGCTGCATGCGCCATTCCCCCACATCCCCCTGATCGCGTCCGGAGGCGTGAATCAGCAGACTGCGGGCGACTTCATCCTGGCGGGCGCCACCGCGCTGGGAATTGGCGGGGAGTTGATCCCTCACGAGGCGATCCAGCGCCGGCAGGAACACCGAATCGGGGAACTGGCTCGCAGGTTTCTAGCGATTGTCAAGGAGTCCCGTCTCCCGGCTTCGGACCGTTGAAGGGCACTCAATGTCCGGCTGTAAGCCAGTTCGATTCCAGGCCGCCCTTGATTGCGCGATCGGGATTCGATTCCCAGAACTCAAAGGTAGCGGTATCGGAATCCTGCGGGTGATCATGCAGTTCGTCGAGAGACCCGATATCGACCTTCACCGAAAACGGGCCGCTCTGTTTAACGAATCTCTTTAAACCGGAATCAAACGTCGCCTTGAAAGGTTGGGGCGTCCCCCCGATCTCCAGCGTCTCCAGCCTGACGTTGATCACCAATGACGGCGCGCGGGATGGCGCTTTGCGCCAATCGGCTACTCTGCTCGATTGCGGATAAAACCGGCTGATGCCCAGAATGCGGCCGGTCACGGGTGTTCCCTCCGCCACAAGGGGCTTATCGCTGCGGTCACGTATGGCGGTCTTAAGCCGGCCGCGGACCAGGTCTCCTGCGGCCGCTGTAGCTGCATCTATCCGGTCTGTGAAAATCACTTTGAATGGCAGGCCCCCAGGCAGCGAGAATAGCGCGGCCGGCGGCCTCTCGGCCACGGTTCGTTCCGCCCCTGAGAAATCGTCAAACCGTACAGTCGAGTCGCCATGAAACTCATGGCAAGCGGAGTAGGTAATTCGATTTTGCGCCTCGGTTCCATCCGTGTGAACGACCGTGACCTGCGCTTCGGAGGGAAGGAGGAAATCGCTGTCGTGCATATGCACGCGGGTGTACTGGAGATCCTGATTAAGCTCGCAAACGCCCGTTTCCTCCGGGAGTTGTTCCGTGCGGATTTGCAGTCGTACCAGGTCCGAACTCTCCCCGTCGGCGAAAACGGTGCCATCATATGCCATAGCCACGTTTCGTTCGCGCGAGGGCCCGAAAACATACAGGTACTGGCTTTTTTCGCGTGGGATATGGAAGCCGAATTCCGAGAGCAGCCGGCCGCCGTGGGTGCTATCTCCGTTGTAAGTGAACCGGGCTGTGCTGTTACCGAAAATGGACGTCAGCATAGACGTGAAGCTTCCCGTCGAAACTGCGCCGCCGCGCACAAAGTCGAAAAGGTCGCGCTCGTTGAAGCGGTTTTCGCCCGTCCAGGAGTACATCTCATTCTCCATGCCGGCGTGTTCGTGATTCACTGCCACGTCCAGTCGAAGCCGGTCGGCCGACGATAGGCTTCGCTTCCAGCTTCCCCGGTGCGCATCCGCCACCGTGTCATCGCAGGAGCGCCGCCGGCGGGTGCCATTTGTTCCGTACTCCGGGTTAGCCGGCTCATAGCGTGTCCGGTCAACGGTCTGCGTACACACGTATTTGGGAAGCCGTCCGACGGTGCTCATCACGTTTTCGCGCAGGCGCCAGAGCAGTTCCTTAGGCTCTTCCTGACCCTGTGCGGCGCAGGCGGCAACGCTCAGGATAATCAGGCCGCAGAACCAACCGGAAGCCCCTATGAATTGGGGAAGAGAGATGAGGCGCTTTTTCGAACCATTTTGGGACAAGGCGCACCCCGGAGCGTCGGCCATGTTGCCCCTCCTGGGGTCATTCTACCCCCGCGAGGGTGGGCGCAAGGTGCGCCTGACCACGCAGAACGTGCAAGCGCGACTCCCCCTGGCCGGCGCGCGTACAGCCACGTCGCGCTAAAGCGCTAGCGTCTCTGCGCGAGCTCCGCATGCCGGAAGCAGTCCAAAATGTGGTCGTTCACCATCCCGGTCGCCTGCATGAAGGCGTAGCAGATGGTCGAGCCCACAAAACTGAAGCCGCGCTTTGCCAGATCTTTGCTCATGGCATCCGATTCGGCGGTACGAACCGGAATATCCTTGCTTCCGTTGCGGTGTGTTTGCATAGCTGGCCGTCCACAAAACTCCAGAGAAAATGATGGAAGCTGCCGTATTCCTTTTGGACCTTCAGAAAAGCCTGCGCATTGCGGATCGCGGCGTCAATCTTGAGACGGTTACGCACAATTCCCGGGTCGGCCATTAGGGCTGCGATTTTGTCATCACCATATCGCGCCACCTTACGCGGAT
>CAZKVF010000242.1:0-11725 GCA_964556085.1 uncultured Solibacteraceae bacterium | reverse complement strand
TGTTGGATTATGCGATCTGGCACGCGATTGTTTCTGTACCTATTTGGATATGCGACACTTACGTGGAGTCAAGTAGTAGGCGGCTCGATCACGGGGACCGTAAAAGACGACTCGGGCGGTGCAATTCCGCAAGCTAACGTTACGGTAAAGAGCCGGGAAACCGGAGCGGAACGAAAGGCCGTGACCGACGAAGCCGGCCGCTACGCCATATTCTCTGTCCCTATCGGCAGGTATGATCTCGCCGCCGAAAAGGCCGGTTTCGCAGCCGGCCGCCGGACCGGAATCGAACTGGCGGTCGGGCAGACGGTTTCCGTGGATCTCACGCTACCGGTCGGTCAGGTCCAGCAGACGATCACGATCGAGGAAGCGCCGACTCCGGTCACGCTTTCGACGACGCAGATTTCGGGGCTGGTAAATGAGCGGCAGGTGAAGGAGTTACCGCTGAACGGCCGGAGTTATGACCAACTCGTCACGCTGAATCCCAGCATCGTGAACTACACCAGCGAGCGCTCGGGAGGAGTGGGGACATCCAACTCCGCCGTGGGGAACATGTTCGCCATTTCCGGCCGCCGCCCTCAGGAGAACCTGTTCCTGCTGAACGGGGTCGAGTACACGGGCGCCTCGGTGATCAACAACACGCCCGGGGGCGCAAGCGGGCAACTCCTGGGCGTGGATGCCGTTCGTGAATTCAATGTCGTGACCGACACCTACGGCGTCGAGTACGGCAAGAGGCCGGGCGGCCAGGTCAGTATCGTAACGGCTTCCGGCGCAAATGCAGTTCATGGAACGCTCTACGAGTTCTTGCGCAACAGCGCTCTGGATGCCCGAAACTTCTTCGACCAGGGAGCGATTCCGGAATTTCAGCGCAATTCGTTCGGGGGTAACCTGGGCGGGCCGGTCAAAAAGGACAAGATCTTCCTTTTCGGCAACTATGAGGGCTTCCGGCAGCACCTGGGCCTCAGCGACGTGACGCTGGTGCCGGACAATGCCGCGCGCGCGCAGTCCGTGCCCGCCGTTAAGCCGCTGCTCGCGCTATGGCCCGCGCCGAACGGGCCCGAGCTGGGCAGCGGTATCGCCGTAGCTTACAGCCACCCCTTGCAGACGATTCGCGAAGATTTTGGCACCACACGCTTTGACTACAACCTTTCCAACAGCGACAGCCTCTTTGCGGTCTACACGATCGATGACAGCACTGCCAATACTCCTTCTGCCAACCCGTTGAGCCTGATTCTTGAGACCGAGCGGGAGCAAGTGGTCAGCCTGCAGGAACAGCATACGTTCTCACCGACCGTGCTCAACACCGCGCGTATCGGCTTTTCGCGCGCGGGCTACTTCTTTAATGGGATTGTTCCGGTCGATATCCCCGGATGGGTCTCTGGGGCGCCCATAGGCGCTATCGTCATCGGTGGCGGCACGGCGTCGAATGGTGCATCGCAAATCACCGGGGCGGGCGCCAACAATAGCAGCAATGCGCGGCAGGCGCGAAACCTCTTTACCTATGACGACCACATCTATGTCTCGCACGGCCCGCATCAGATAGAAGCCGGTGTGTGGTTTCAGCAACTCCGTTCCAATGACAACACGGCGCAAAGCCAATACGGCCAGGCGTCGTTTACGAGCCTGAGCACATTCCTGCAGGGCAACATTGCCACATTTTCTGTTGTTCCTTCGCCCACGGAGCTGGGCTGGCGTTCGCTCGAAGCGGCCGGATTTGTTCAGGACAACATCAAGCTGCGCTCCAACCTGCAACTGCGTGTGGGATTCCGCTTCGAGTCCACCAACGGCTGGAATGAGCCATTTGGCAGGGCCTCAAATTATCTCTTCGATGGCGGAGTCATCCAAACCAATCCGACTGGTGGCAAATCGGTCTTCACCACAAACCGGGCGAAGTTTTTGCCCGAGCCGCGTGTGGGGATTGCATGGGATCCGTTTGGCAAGAGCAAGACCGTGATCCACGCCGGCTTCGGGATTTATCGGGCGCTGCTGGACAACGTCGATTACCGCCTGGACCAGACCGCGCCATTCAACAGTGTGGCCACATTCAAGAATATTCCGGTGGCGGGGCTTCAGATCACGCCGGGCGCGGCGCTGCCCGCGGGCAGCAAGGTTTCACCAAGTGGTATCCAGCCGGATGCGTTCACACCGACCGTAATCTCCTGGACTTTCAAAGTGGAGCAGCAGCTTACGCCGACTACACTCGTAGCGTTGGGTTACGCCGGCTCCCACGGTTATCACGAATTGCTTTCTGGAGACGCTAATGAGCCCGTCCCGACGGTTCTGCCGGGAGGCGGCGTATATTACGCGGCCGGGGCCCCCCTGGCAAACCCCAACGTGGCAAACACCACGACGTGGCTTTCGGAAGGCCTCAGCTCGTATAACGCGCTCACCGTGGACGTCAGCCGGCGCTTGAGCCGGGGCCTGCAACTCCGGGGTGTGTACACCTTTTCCAAGAGCCTCGACGACGGTACGGCGTTGAACAGCAGCGTGGGGGCCAATGCGCCGGGTTTCGTGATGTATCCTCTCGATCCCAAGCGCGACTGGAGCCCTTCGAATTCCGACGTCCGTAATCTGGGTGTGATCAACGCTGCCTATGAATTGCCCTTCCGCGGCGCTGGAAAATGGGGGCAAAAACTGGCTGGAGGCTGGACGGTGAGCGCTATCGAAACACTACAGTCGGGCTTCCCCTTCACGCCGCAGTTGGGTTTCAATCCCACGAACAACGGCGATAGCCGCAACCCGATCCGGCCCTCGTGGAACCCGTCTTTCAGCGGTCCGGTGGTTCTGGGCGGTCCGAACCTATACTTCAACCCCGCTGCGTTTGTGGTGCCCGCGGCGGGAACTTACGGCGACGTCGGGCGCAATGTGCTCACCGGGCCGGGACTGGCAACGACGGATATTTCGATCGCCAAGAATACGCCGCTGAATGACAAGCTCCGTATGCAATTCCGCGCGGAGTTTTTCAATCTGTTCAACCGCGCCAATTTCGGTACACCGAACGCGGTGGTATTTGCGTCGGCGTCAGCGACGCCTTCGCCCACGGCGGGAGTGATTTCCTCGACGGCGACGACATCGCGGCAGGTGCAGTTCGGTGTCAAAGTCCTCTGGTAAGTTTAGTTGAGAGTATCGGATTCCTCCTCGCACTTATGTAATGGAGGAGTTTTGCACTTTGATGACTCAAACCGAAATCGATCACGCCATAAAGGACCAGATCGGAACGAACCCGGAGGAGCCACTTCCTAGCAATCCTGATATTGCACAGGCGCTGGCAAACTATGCAACTGAGGCTGCCAGAGTGGCTGCTGTCCTTAATAATAACTTACAGAGTAATTACGTGACCGGTTTTAAGAACTGGTCGCAGCTGGTGATGGCCGGCAAGATCCCGAACACCGATCCGCCGCGCCCTCCCAGAGGCTACATGGCTGCCACGGCGTCCGATGGCTGGACTTACGTGATTCAGGGCGGCGATCCTGTCATGGCTATGCCCCCGATTCCGCAGGTACCCGCGGTAGGTCCGGCCGGGGTGGTTGCCATCGGCAGCCGCATCGCTAGCACCAACTTCTGGGCGGCTTTACCGCAAGACACGGCACCTGCGAATTTTACGACGCCAAGCCCGACGACGACTCAGGATGGCGTGATGGGCTTTTTCACCAAGGTAGCTTCCCCGTGCGGCGGCTGGTGGGAGAAGGTAGGGTAGGCGTTTATGGATTGACCGGGCCCACGCCCTCTGTATTGACTCGGCCCACGCCGGCGGCAAGTCCGCCGGCGTTGCTGTCTTAGAGCAGCTTGGGCAGGAGTTCCCCGGCAGGCGCTTGAAACGAGAAATCCACCATGGCCGAAAATGCGGTTGGCTCGGGGTTGATCTCGATCACGGCAGCCCCACTTTGCTTCGCGAAAGGGATAAGCCCAGCCGCCGGATAGACTACCGCCGAAGTGCCAATCACCAGGAAAATCTGGCTCGAGACGGCGGCATGTTCGGCCTCCTGCATGATGCCGTCGGGCAGCGGCTCGCCGAACCAGACGACGCCCGGCCGAGCCAAGCCGCCGCAGCCGCAATGAGGAGGCAATTTGGGCAGCGGCGCGCGCCGGTCGGGCCAGTGAGCGCCGCAAGCCGTGCAGCGCATGCGCCAGATGTCGCCGTGGAGTTTCAAGATGCGCGCGCTGCCGGCGAGGTCATGCAGGCCATCCACATTCTGCGTGATCAGGGTGAAGCCGGATTTGACAGTTTCCAGGCGAACCAGCGCGTGGTGGGCGGGGTTGGGCGCAGCTTTGGAAATGATCTCGCGGCGCCAGTTGTACCACTCCCACACAAGGCCTGGATCGCGCGCAAACGCTTCCGGAGTAGCCAGGTCTTCGGCGCGATAATTGTTCCACAGCCCGCCCGCGCCGCGAAACGTCGGAATGCCGCTCTCGGCGGAAATGCCCGCGCCGGTGAGCGCCGCGACGGATTGCGCCTCGGCCAGCAATTCGCGGGCGCGCTCAATCTTAGCCATTATCCGCGAGAATAGGTAGGAGCTCGGGGACGGAGGTGTCTGTCCCCGGTTTTTCAAGGTCGAGAAACCGCGGGTCGAGCAGGCGGCCCGTGTCCACATTGCCCATGGCCGCGAGGATGTTTTCTTTCAGGTGGGGGTGCTCCCGCTCCAGGCCGCCAAACAGATCGCGGAGCGCCCGCCGCACCGTGCCTGTTTTTTGCGAACAGCCGCAGGGGATCACAGGAATACCGCGCGCTTCGGCGTAGGCGCGCGTGATGTCCTCGGTCACATACACGAGCGGCCGGATCAGCCGGTACTCGCCGTTTCGCGATAGCGTGACCGGCGGCAGAGCGCTTAGCTTGCCGGTGAAGAGCGTGTTACGCAGCAGCGCCTCGCAGAAATCATCGGCAGTGTGGCCGAAGGCGATCACATTCGCGCCCAAATCGTGGGCAATCTCGTAAACGGCGCGGCGGCGATAGCGGCTGCAGAGATCGCAGCCATGGTCCGGCTGATCTTCGAGCAGGCGCAGGGAAGGCGCGTCGCGGTAATAGGTCCAGGCCACACCGCGCGCTTTGAGGTACTCGCCCATGGGTTCGATGGGGCGCAGGAATTTCCCCTGTTCCACGGTAAAGGCGCACACCGAGAATTCGATGGGCGCGCGCCGCGCCAGCAGCAGCAAGGCCTCCAGCAGAGTGGCTGAATCCTTTCCGCCCGAAACGGCCACGGCCACCCGATCGCCGTCCCGGATCATTTTGAAGCAGGATACTGCCTCGCCCACCTTGCGGAGCAGGGTCTTTTCGAGATCCACGATTTGATTATAAGGGTCGCTACGCCGCTCACCTACCGGTACATGTCCGCGAAGCTGAGCTGCTGCTTGACGTAGTCGCGGGGATAGGAGATCGCGACCGATTTCACGTTGCCGGAGGCATCCAACTGCGGGGTGAGGCTGGAGTGGATGCCTTCCCAGTAAGCCGGTATGTCCAGCTTCTTGTAGCGCGCGATCACCTGATCGCGCACGGCCGGGTCGAAATGCACGCCATACTTGTCCATCAGCGCCTTGATGGCCGGGTAATCGCCTTCGGCCTTGATGCGCATCAGCTCGGCGAGAAGCGTGCCAACGCCCTGGTGCATTTTGTCGAAATCCTTGAGCAGAAGGTAGGTTTTGCCGTTGCGCTCGATCTTCTGGATGGCGCCCGTCCTATCCATGATATAGTTGACGATCAACTGTCGATTGCGCTGGTGGTCCTCTTCGAGGGTGTCGCCCTTGGGATTGGCCTGAAGCTGAGTGAGCGCCACACGAACGCGGGCGTAATACATAGCTTTAGCCACATCGGGGCTGGAGATCAGCCCGAGTTCCTTCAGCTTGGGATCGGTGACGTTCCACATAGCCATGAGGTCGGCACGGGCTTCTTCCAGAGCGGAAAAATACTCCTTCAGAATCGATTCCGTGCCGTTGGGAAATTTTGGGTTCAGCTTGCCGGAACCATGGCCGATGATCTCATGCAGCGCAGTCATCAGGTCGTTGGCCTCCTGGCCATACTTCTTGCCCAAGGCGATCTCTTCGGGCGTGGCCGCAAACTCTTCGAGTGCGCCGAAGCCGCGGGCGGCATCGATAGCGCGCGAACTTCCGGTGAAAAGAAAACTCTTGCTGCCGTACTTTTCCCGAACCTCATTCTCGTTCGGTAAGTTGTCGCCGACGGTGGAGACATGAAAATCGCCCGTCTCGACCACGGTTTCAACGGCCTTGGCCAGAGGCGGCTTGACGCCCTGTTTCTTGTACTGCGGGAGCCAGGGGGCGTGGTCTTCGAAGTACTGGGCGTTGGCTGCCAGAGTCGTCATCAGACGGTTCATTTTCTGGTCGGTAATGGTGACGAAGCTCTGCGAAGTGCCCTTGGCGGCGCGGGCGTCGCGGTAAACCTCGATAAAGCCGTTGGCGAAATCGACCGGCGGATTATTTCCCACCCAGGCGATGCCGAAGCGAATCCAATCGGCGGGGTCGCCTGTCTGGTAGTAGCGGCTCAGGGCATCGATCACCACATCCTGCCCCGGTTCGGCTACGGCGCGAGCCTTTTGTAAGTAGCCGATGGCTTTGCCCAGGAAAAGCGCGTAGCGCCCCGGCGGGATTTTTCCGTCCGGCGTGCCGGCGCGGTACACCTCTTCCACAAGCTTGCCATCGCGCGATTTCACGAGGCGCGAATTGAGCGGGTGCATCTCGTGAAAATCCTTTATATCGGCCAGGCTGAGACCGGCATAGAAATTATTGGCGCTGGCCTGGAGGATGTCGAGCTTGCCCTGCGGACTTTTCGCAGTGATGGTTGGCTCGAAGGCCGGATCGAAGAGCGAGGGCCGCAACTCGTTCAGTTCGCGATCGAGATCGGCCTGGGTGCTGATGGCAGGAAGGCCGTAGGCCTTCGTCGGCAGGTTGTTATTGTAAGGGTAATTGCCGAAGTTGGTCACAGGACCGGCGCCCGAAGAAAAGCCGCCGGCGGCGAGGGACGGCTTCGCGGCAGCCTGGAGTTCCTCGAATGTGAAGCCGGGTAGGAATTTCTGCGCGGTCTGGTCGTTGTGGTTCCCGCGGTTGGCCCAGAACAGCTTGGCGAAATCAGTAATTTTGGTTCGTACCGCGGCATCGGCCGGCGGAGTCCGCATGATAGCTTCCAGCAGCCGCTTCTGGCGAAGCCCCCAAATCGAATTCTGGTCGTAGATGATCGGGTCGATGGCAATCGACGCCTGCGAGAGCCAGTAGGCCAGAGCCTGCTGGCGCGGCGAAAGCTTTTCAAAACTTGGGGCTTCCAACTGGAGGAAGCCGGTGGAACCTACGCGGTCCACCAAAACGTGGTCCTGCGCCAGGGCGGCGGTGCAGGTCAAAACCAAAATCCAGGCGCGATGCAAACTGTCACCTCTTCTCTTTATGGTAGACGGACATCAGCACCAGAGGAGAGGTCTAAAATGAGTAGAGCCAAACGAAGCCAGGGCTATTTGAACCGCCTCTTATAGAAGAAGTCCAGGCCCAGCATGCCGTTCTCTTCGCGCTGCGTCACCACCGACCATTGCTTGTTGATGGCCCATTCCACGCTCACCACCTGCGGATTCGCCTGGGAGACGTTAGTGATGTAAGTAAAGGTCACGTCCGGCGTCACCTGCTGCTGGAGTGTGACGCGCGCCTGGGCGCCATACTCGATGCCGGGCAGAGTGGGATCAATGCGGATCCCACTCAACCCGAAGAAGCGTTGCAGCCGTCCCGTAACCGGACTCGCGATTACTTGGCCGAGAAGGGCGGTGGCCGCCGATTGCTGGGCCGGTTGAGGAATAGCGCTCTGTTGCACGCGCAGACCAGTGTCAGTTGTTGGAGAGGAACCGGTAGCCAACAGCGAAACGATTTCGCTGAACTGCAGCGGAGGGTCCGAGCGTGGCGATAATGTAAGCTTGTCGAGCGGCCCGGCCACCGTCATAGTGACATCGATCCCACGCACCCTCGTCTCTAGGTCGATATTGAGGACGGGCTCGATCTTGAGTGGATCAAAAAAGGAGACCGAACCTTGGCTAATCGTGTACTTGGTGCCAAAGAAGAGAACCTGTCCCTGAGTGATATTGACGCGGCCTTGCAGAGCGGGATTGGTGGCGGTGCCCCGCAGCCGCAGGTTGGCGTCCGCCTGGACGCCCTGAGTGAGGGAGCTTTCGATTTCTGCATCCGGCGCGGTTTGGATCTGGATATCGAGGTTCATCCCTCCGAGGAAACCGGTATTCGCAGCCGGCGTTCGCACCGGCTCGGCGGATTTAGCTAGCAGCGAACCGAAATCCGATTGCAGGTTCACGCTACCGCGCAGTACCGAGACGGTTCCTGCCACCGTGCTTCGTTCGGCAGTTCCCGTGAACGTCAGATCGGCGTTAGAGACCGTGCTGATGCCTTCTGGATAGCGTAGGCGTACGGCCTTGGTTTCGGCGTTCAGCCGGAATACGGGCTGGCCCTGGGCGTACCCCGCGAAGCCGGTAAACCGGAGTTGACCACCGCCGGTTTCGCCAGTAAGACTCTGAATCGTGGCGCGGTCTCCGGTAAAAATCACTACCCCTCTGGCGTTTGAGATGCCATTTGGAAAATTGGCGATCGTGGCCGCAGCGTTCTCGATATCTACGCGCCCCGTGACCTGGGGCGCCTGGAGCGCACCCCGCACGTTGGCTTCGAGAGAGGCGGTTCCGGAGCAGGTGAGATCGGAACTGAGAGTCCGCAGGAGACTCAGATCGAGCTTGCCGTTGGCGCGGAGATCGAGCGGGTTTTTCTGGTTGAGAAGCACGCGGCCGCCGACGGTGATATCCGTGGACGGGGCTGTCAGCCGGGCGCTTTCGATGGTGACGATGGAGTTGGCGACATTTGCCACGATGGGGCCGGCGTTGTGCAAGGCGAATGGTAGTGCAGTTCCGGGCGGCCCACCGCGAGTTGATGCGGGGCCCAGTTCCAGGCTTTCGATCCGCAGCATCGCCCGCATCTGGTCCGGCTTGCGCGCGGGACCGTCCAGGCGAACCTCTCCCTCCGCGAATCCCTGAAACGGAGCCGCGGTCTGCTGCCCGGCAGGGGCCATCCAGTTGCGCAGATCCGCCAGATCGAGTTTGGAGAAGCGGAGGTTGGCCGTGCCCGGATAATCGCCTTCGAGACGGAATTCGCCTTGGCCTTTCACCATGGAGTTGGCGACAGTGGAGTCCACATTTACTCGCAGCAGCGGGCCTTCGCTCATGGCAATCAGATGAGCGTCTCCCAAAGGTTTTGCCGCAAGCTGCAAGCCACGAGCCGTCAAATCGGCATCGAGTGCGGCGATGCGGAAATCGCCATGTGCCAGATCAGCGGCGCCGTGGGCCGATATCTGCACCGCGCCTTTCAGTCCTGGCCGGGCTTTTTCAATGGATTCGATCCGGTCGAGAGGCATGCTGTTGGTTTGAAGTTGAAAGCGAAGCTTGCCGGTATCCAGCCTGCCCGGTGCGTGGTCGAACGTGACGTCGAAGGTTGCCTGCTTGGGTCCCGCGGTGATTTGACCGGCGTTGGCTTCGAGTTTATGTGCGTCGTAAGTAATGTGCGACACAAGGCGGTCGAAGGGCTCGGATGCCAATGCGCCCTTGGTGATCTCGATCTGAGCGCTGGCCTGGGGCGCGCCGACGGTTCCCGAGATCTGCGCGGTGGCGCTCAGAGTGCCCGACGCCGGAACATCCTTCCGCCCCAATCGCGCGAGCAACTCGTCCACAGCGGCATTGTGGATGGCCCCACGGGCAGCGATGGAACTGCTGTTATCCGCCTGCCAGTTCCGCAGGCCTACGGTGGCATCGAATTGGGCGCGGACGGGGCCCCGAACCAGCGACGCGTTCTGGAGCCGGACGCCTGTTGACGACGCATTGACCGTTCCCTCGAACGAATCGGCGCACTCACCCGACCAGGAAAACCGGCTGAGGTTCACGCGTCCCGCTACCTGGGGATTTTCAAGCTTGCCGGTAACGGCCCCATCGAACACCAGCGAGCCCTTTTCGAGCCTGAGTGGGAGTGCCCCGGCCCTTCGGCCGAGCACGGGCAGGAAATCGTTCAGGTCGCGAGTCTCCAGGTAGGCGCGCAATTGGCGGCCGATGGATCCCGATACCACCAGCCGTGAGGAAGGCAGGTTGACTACCGACGTGCCCAGATCGAGTGTATCGGCGCGAGCATCATAGGTGGCGGCGACTTCTCCCCAAACGGCGGTTCCGGAAGGCGCGGGGCTGAGGACGAGCCTGGTGGAAACGCGCAGATCGGTCGCGCGCGGCAGTGAGCCTTCAGCACCGACCGAACCGGAAACCAGGCTGTTCCATGGCAGTGGCTCGCGCGGATTGTACACCTCCACTGCGCGTCTCGCTTCGATGCTTCTAATTTCGCCGCTGACGCGAAACCGCGAGCCGGTCACGAAAGACGCGTCACCTTCGAAAGTCCCTCCGAGCAACTCGAGGGCGATGCCGCGGGCGTTCACCTCGCTGCCGCGCAGCGTAATCGAAGACATGCGGCCTTCGAGCGGCTGCGTGCGGGCGCTATAGGCGGGTTCGGCCGTCAAACGGATGGCGGTGAGATCGGCGCCTTTTGGATCCAGGCGAAATTTTCCGCCGGCGCGAAGATTGCGGACGTCAACAAGGTCTTGCCGGAAGTCTACGTCTGCTGCGTGCCATTCGCCGGTTACGGAATAATCGTCAACGGCTCGATAGAAGGCTTCGCCAGTGGTACCAACAATTCCGCGCAGGACTCCTCGCAACGGGAGGATCGCTCCGAGGCTCGGCAGGGAGGCGTGTGCCTGATAGCTGATAGTCACGCGTGGGGAAAGGAGATCGTCGATTGCGCCCGAGAAGGTAACCTCGGAAGGCCCGGTAGCCCATCGCGCCGATTTGATGCTGATGCGGTTTGGCTCTAGAGCAAGCGCCATGTCCACATCGAAGGGAATGCGGCGGCTGCCCCATGCCAGGTCGAGTGGCTGGATCGCTATATCCCCGCGATACTTCTTGCCGGCCGGCTCGTAGCGGAACTGCGCACGCAGATTCCGTCCGCTGGCATTGAAAGGCGTTCGACCGCGCGATTCCACTTCGAACATGCCGTTATCGATGCGAAAGCGCCCGATGGCCATCTTCACCAAGGCGTCGAGCGGCGAGCGCGCGCTGTGTTTCACCTTCGGCTCGGGCACATTGGTACTTCCATCGGGATTGACGATCAGGTAAATGCGCGGAACGTTCACTTCGAGATACTGGAGGTCCGCCTCACGGCGCACCAGCGATACAATTTTGAAGCCGGCAGCAACGGAGGCGGCTTGGACGAGCGGTGGCTTTTCGAGGGGTTCCTTGCCGTGCAGGACGAAGTCATCCACCTCCACACGCAGTTTTCTCCAATCGAAGTGGAATGCGGCAATCTCGGCACGCCCTCCGGTGGCATCCTCAATCGCGGCAATCATTGCGTCTCGAATCTTTTGCCGCAGCCAGTCGCTGCGAAGGACGAAGACGCCTGCCACGATGGCTAGCGTGAGCGCGGCCAAAGCGCCGGCGAGCAGGAATCGGATCCAGCGGTGGCTCACTGGAAGGCCTCCCCGTGGACATCGATCTCTGTACGGTTGCGCGCTTCCTTCAGCCACTTATCCAGTTCCTGGTCTGCCCGCTCCCCGGCCAGCTTCTCTTCGATCTGGCTGCGGTAATCGTCCAGGGTTACCGGCTCCCCGGGGTGCGCGGCCTGGGCCGCGGGCCTGACGACCTTTTCGAAATAGTTCTCGAGG
>CAZKVF010000241.1:0-17239 GCA_964556085.1 uncultured Solibacteraceae bacterium | reverse complement strand
ACGCAGCGGGTGTTAACCCCGTTGATTGGAAGATTCGACAGGGATACATGCGTGGGTTTCGCGACTACCCGATGCCGTTCATTCTCGGTTGGGACTTTTCGGGCACGATCGATCAGCTCGGGCCCGGTGTGGCTCCGGCCTGGAAAACCGGGGACGAAGTCTATGCGCGGCCGGATATCGGCCGCAATGGCACTTATGCCGAGTACATCGCGGTGAGAGCTTCGGAGATCCAGCACAAACCGAAGTCGCTCGACCACGTGCATTCGGCGGCGATTCCGCTGGCCGCTCTGACGGCATGGCAGGCTATCTTCGATGCCGGGCAGTTGCGGGCCGGCCAGCGCATCCTGATTCACGCGGCCGCCGGAGGCGTGGGCACGTTCGCCGTACAGCTCGCCCACTGGAAAGGCGCTTACGTGATCGGCACTGCCTCAAGAAGCAATCACGATTTCGTCAAGCAGTTGGGTTCTGACGAAGTGATCGATTACCAGACGACTCGCTTTGAGGATGCCGTGCGCGATGTGGACGTGGTCTTAGACGCCATGGCCGGCGAGACCCGCGACCGCTCCTGGCAGGTGCTGAAGAAAGGCGGCATCCTGGTTTCGATTCTCGGTCAGCCCTCCCAGGACGATGCCAACCGGCACGGCGTGCGCGGCGTGGGCATGTTTGTGCAGCCTAACCCGGCACAGTTGCAGGAACTGGCGCATCTCACGGATGCCGGTAAAATCCGGCCCATTATCGATACCGTTTTGCCATTAGCCGAAGCGGCGCGGGCACATGAGATGAACCAGACCCTGCACACGCGCGGCAAGATCGTGCTGCGGGTCGTCTGATGACCAGGTGGGGCAGGCGCTTTCGCCTGCCAAGGGGTGCTCTAGACTGAAAAGATGGTGTATCGCGGCCTTCTCGTGCTCGCCCTCCTCCTGCTGCTCTCGACGTCCGCGGCCGCTGACGTCACCTTGCGGCAGGCCTCCACCATCAAGCTCCCCTCTTTCATTCCGCCGGAATTTCAAGCGCAAATGCGCCAGCAGATCCAGAGCGGTATGCCCGCCGAAACCCTTCTGCGCATTAGGGGCGATCAGGCGTACGCCAGTTACGGACCGCTGGCGGCGATCGCCGATTACGCGCGCAACGAGGTAACTGTTCTCGATCTCAAGGGCAAGCGTTACGCCACCGTACCTTTAGCCCAATTCGGCGACCGGTTCGCGGCTGCCTTAAAGGCATCCGTATTGCGCGGCGCCGGGCAGCCACTCGGGGAAAATCTACATTTCGACGTCGCCACAAAAAAGACCGGCCAGACAGGGCCGATTCAAGGGATTCAAGCCGAGGAGTCGCTCACCGAAATCACCATGCAGATGCCGCTCATGACGCAGGGGCCGCCAGGCCTTGCGGGCGAGGCCGGCCCCTCCACCATGCGGCTGGAGATTCGTTCGTGGGTAGCGCAAGCGGCTGAGATCCGACGGGTGCCGGCCCTGAAGGAACTGGCCGAATACACCGAGCGGAGCACGCGCGCCCTGGATCCGTCGGAGTTCCTCAACAAAGTGCTTACCACCATACCGGGAGTCGGCGAGCAACTGGCGAACGCGCTCGGGAATCTGAGCAAGACGAATAGCGGCCTTACGCTGAAGGTTTCGACGGCGGTCTACATGCCTGCCATTTCGCAATTACTGCAACTGGCTGCGGGCGGCGCTCCGCTTGGTTTCGATCCCGACGGCCCGCTCGGGGAAGCTCTAACGGACGTGACCGAGATTTCGACCGATGCGGTGCCCGACGCGGCTTTCCAGGTGCCTGCCGGCTACCAGGCCGCGCGGTTGGAAGATGTGGTGCAGGCGGCGATTCAAGCTCCCGCGGCGCTGCCGGCAATGAGGCCACGAAGGTAACAGGGTGGGGCGGTCCCCCTGGACCACGGCCGATGCCCTCGTCGGCCTGCCGCGCTCGGTTTGCCGGACCAGGGTCCGGCGCGGACGAGAGCGTCCGGCCCACGAAATCAGGCTATCGGTACTCTTCCTGCAGCTCGGCTAAGGCGGCCGAGCCGGGGCAGAGCTTTTCGAATGGCAGCTTGATAAGCGCGTCGTCCGGAGTTCCGCTCAGCTCGTGCAGATCGGGGACGCTTTCATCAATGTAGAGGAGGCCTGTTACGATTTCGCCCTTGGCCTGCCGCTCCTGTAAATAAGAGAAAACGCGCTCGCGGTCGGTAGGGTCGTAGTCCGGCGGAACACCTTTGAGCGCGACGACGGTGCCATCGTGCATCGTGACGCTGGCCGCGCCGTTCTGGCCGATGGTGGCTAGAATTTCCGAACTCGGCTCAACGAAATCGGTTTCGGTGGCGGCGCGCGCCTGTTTGCGAACATGTAAGTAGCTTTTCGTAGAACCCTCGTGGTCGTTGAAGGTCACACAGGGCGACAGCACGTCCACAAGGGCGAAGCCGCGGTGCTTCATTCCGGCCTTGAGAATGGGCACGAGCTGATCTTTATCGCCGGAGAAGCTGCGGGCGACAAAAGTCGCGCCCAGGCTCAGGCCCAAAGAAACCGGATCGATGGGCGCCATACGGTTCGCCTCTTTGCGCTTGCTCTTGGAGCCGAGGTCAGCGGAGGCGGAAAACTGGCCCTTGGTAAGCCCATAGACGCCATTGTTTTCGATGACATAAAGCATGCGGACATTGCGGCGGATGGCGTGGCAGAGATGGCCGATGCCGATGGAGAGCGAATCCCCATCACCCGAGATGCCGATATAGGTAAGCTCGCGATTGGCGGCATTGGCGCCCGTGGCAATGGGCGGCATGCGGCCGTGGGCAGCGTTAAAACCATGCCCGCCGCTAACGAAGTAGGCCGGGGTCTTGGACGAGCAGCCGATGCCGCTCACTTTGACGATGTTCTGAGGAGCCAGGTCCAGCTCCCAGATGGCGCGGACGAGCGCGGCGGTAATAGAATCGTGCCCGCAGCCGGCGCACAGCGTGGACATGGAGCCTTCGTAGTCGCGGACAGTCAATCCCAGTTCGTTGCGCCTGAGGCTGGGATGCGCGGCGATGGGCTTAGTGATGGACGGCAAGGATTTTCTCTCCCAATTGGCTGGTAATTCCTTCGATAACGTGATGGGCGCTCAGGGGGAAGCCGCCGTAGACCAGAAGCGACCGTAGCTTCTCTTTGGGCACTCCGGTTTCGAGGGTGATCAGCGAGCGCAGCTGGCCATCGCGATTCTGCTCGATCACGAAGTTGATTTCGTGCTCCTCAATGAACTTTTCGACGCTGGAATCGAACGGGAAGCCGCGCACGCGCATGACGTCGGCAGCCACACCGTATTCGGGAAGCAGAAGAGCTGCTTCCCGCACGGCCTGGTCGCAGCCGCCGAGGGTGATAAGACCGATGGGTGGGGCAGGCGCTTTCGCCTGGTAATCCGCACGAACCACGACCGGCGCGGGGACGAAGTTTGCTGCCGTCTTTTGCTTGCGTGCGAGGCGATCGACAACTTCCTGGTACTCATCCGGAATCTCGGTATAAGCGCCGGTCTTGGTGTGACCGGAGCCGCGCGTGAAGTAGGCCGCTTTGGGATCGACTCCCGGCAGCGTGCGCGCGGCAACTTCGTTCTCGTCCTGGTTCGTATAACGCTGGAACACGGAAAGCCGCTGGATTTCTTCCGGGCTCAAGACGCGCCCGCGGTCCGGCCGGTAGGAATCGTCCCAGGTGAAGCGCGGAATCACCCAGTCGTTCATGCCGATATCCAAGTCGGATAGCATAAACACCGGTGTTTGGAAGCGCTCAGCGAGGTCGAAGGCTTTGACTGCGAACTCGAAGCACTCGTTGGGATTCGCCGGGAAGAGGAGGATGTGCTTGGTATCCCCGTGGGAAGCATAGGCACACTCGAGCAGATCGCCCTGCTGCGTGCGCGTGGGCATTCCCGTAGAAGGACCGACGCGCTGAATGTCCATCACCACGGCTGGGATCTCCGCGTAATACGCCAGGCCGAGCAGTTCGTTCATCAGCGAGATGCCGGGACCGGAAGTCGAGGTGAAGGCGCGCGCTCCCACCCAAGAAGCGCCGATCACCATGCCAATGGCCGCCAGTTCGTCTTCCGCCTGGAGGATGGCGTAATTGTTGCGGCCGGTCTCGGGGTCTCGGCGGTACTTCTCGCAAAATTCCTTGAAAGCATCCATTACGGAGGTTGACGGCGTGATGGGATACCAGGCAGCCACGGTGGCGCCGGCGTAAACACAGCCGAGCGCGGTAGCGGTATTGCCGTCGATCAGGATCTTGTCGCGGTTAGCGTCCATGCGCTCCAGGCGGAAGGGCAGCGGAGCGAACTGGTTGCGCGCGTAATCCAAACCCAGGCGCAGGGCTCGGTGGTTGGATTCCCGCAGCGCCTTCTTGCCCGCGAATTTCTCGTCGAGCAGGGTTTCGACAATTCCCATATCCACGTTCAACAGGGACACCAGCGCACCGGCGTAGGCGATGTTTTTCATGAGGACGCGCTCGCGCGGCTCGCGGAAAGCCTCGTTGCACATCTGGGCCAAGGGCACGCCGAGAATGGTAATATCGCCGCGGCGCAGGCTGGGATCGAGCGGCCAGGTGGAATCGTAAAGCAGGTAGCCGCCCTCACGCACCTCGCGCACGTCGCGCTCGTAGGTCTGCGCGTTCATGGTGACCACCAGGTCGTAATCCAGCGCGCGGGCGGTGTGGCCGTCCTTATTGACGCGGATCTCGTACCAGGTGGGCAGCCCCTGGATGTTGGATGGGAACAGGTTCTTGCCGGAGACGGGAATGCCCATGCGGAAAATCGCCTGCATGAGCAGCCCGTTGGCGCTGGCTGAACCGGTTCCGTTTACGTTGGCTAGTTTGAATGCAAAATCGTTTATCCGAACTGATGACAGGCTGGAAACCTGTCCCAATGGAGAAACTTCGGGGTCGCTAAGTGACTGTGGCAAGGACTGGCCTTCCTGCGTATGGAATTTCAAGCTCAAACTTCTGCATATCCCAGGCCGCGGTCGGGCAGCGCTCGGCGCAAAGGCCGCAATGGACACAGAGGTCTTCGTCCTTGAGCATCAAGCGCTTGGTTTGTGGCAACGGAGCCGAAGCGTACAGGGCCTGGTCAAGATTGCTAGCGGGTGCGGAAAGACGTTTGCGGAGCTGCTCCTCTTCGCCATCGGGAGCGATGGTCAGGCATAGCAGCGGACAAACGTCGATGCAGGCGTCGCATTCGATGCAGCGCGCGGGATAGAAAACCGTTTGGACGTCGCAGTTGAGGCAGCGCTGCGCTTCGCGGGCGGCCTGCTCGGCGGTAAAGCCGAGTTCCACCTCGATATTCATCTGCTGGAAGCGCGCGGCGAGATCCACATGCTGCATCTTCTGGCGTGGCGCGGGATTGTAATCGTTGTGGTAACTCCATTGGCCGAGGCCCATTTTCTGGCTGATCAGGTTCGTGCCCTGAGGCGGGCGTTCGGCAACCGGAATCCCCTCACAGTAATTGTGGATGGAGATGGCAGCCTGGTGTCCGTGTTCCACCGCCCAGATAATATTCTTGGGGCCGAAGGCCGCGTCACCGCCGAAGAACACATTGGGCAGCGATGATTGCATGGTGACTGGGTCCACCAGCGGCTCTTCCCACTTGTTGAACTCGACGCCCAGATCGCGTTCAAACCAGGGGAATGCGTTTTCCTGGCCGATGGCGAGGATGACATCGTCGGCGGGCAGGAAAATCGTGTCGATCACTTTGGAGTTCTTGGCGTTCTTGTCCCACTCCAGCCGTTCGAATTCCATGCCCGTCAGCTTTCCGTTCTCGAGGACGAAACGCTTAGGAGCGTGGTTGATCACGATCTCCACGCCCTCTTCCTCGGCATCATCCAACTCCCAAGAGGAGGCTTTGAAGAAGCCGCGGGGCCGGCGGGCCATCACCTTGATACTTTTCGCGCCGAGGCGCGCGGACGAGCGGCAGCAGTCCATGGCTGTGTTGCCCACACCGATGATGAGCACGTGCTCGCCTATCGAATCGACATGGCCGAAAGCGATGGATTCCAGCCAGTCGATTCCGATATAAATTCGGTCGGTGTCGTGACGGCCGGGGATATCGAGTTCCTTGCCGCGCGGCGCGCCGCTGCCCACGAAGATAGCGTCGTACCCTTCCTGAAGCAGCGCCTTCATGCTGTTGACGGGCGTGCTGTACCGGATGTCCACGCCCATATCCAGGATGTAATCGATCTCCTCGTAAAGCACTTGCTCGGGCAGCCGGAAAGCAGGGATGTTGGTGCGCATCAAGCCGCCGGGCTTGTCGTACTTTTCGTAGATCGTGACTTCGTAGCCGAGCGGCATCAGGTCGTTGGCAACGGTCAACGACGCGGGGCCGGCTCCGATGCAGGCGATGCGCTTGCCGTTCTTGCGGCTGGGAATGCGCGGAAGCAGGTGGCGCATCTCGCCGCGATTATCGGACGCGACGCGCTTTAGCCTGCAGATCGCTACAGGCTTGCCCTCGACGCGTGTGCGGCGGCAGGCCGGTTCGCACGGCCGATCGCAGGTGCGCCCGAGAATCGCCGGGAAAACATTCGACTCCCGGTTCAGCATGTAGGAGTCGGTGAATCTGCCTTGGGCAATCAGGCGGATATATTCAGGAACGTTGGTGTGGGCGGGACACGCCCACTGGCAATCTACAACCTTGTGGAAGTAGCTCGGCTCATCAGTATTGGTTGGCTTCAACCCCAATCCTCCCGCACACCGGGCTGAGACGGCGCGGTGTGGTAGCTCTCACTATTTTACATCCGGTGGTCCCGCTTGGCGATACCCTAGGTACCGAAGCGGCGCGGTACTCGCGGAAGATTAAGTCCTGCTAATCGGCGTTAATCGAGGCTTAATCTATTCTGCGAAGCCGACCTTAACCTCCTGCGCGAAGAAATCCGCTCAGCCGCTCCAACGCCGGTTCCAAAACCGCGCGCTCGGCTGCATAGCAGATGCGCACCGACCCTTCACCTCCCGGCCCGAAGGCCACGCCAGGCGCCAATCCCACGCGACTTTCCTGGAGCAGGCGTTTGCAAAAAGCGAAAGAGTCCGCGAGACCCTCTATACGCGGGAACAGGTAGAACGCGCCTTCCGGCGCGGGCACCGTGACTCCGGCCAGGCCGCCGAGCGCTTCGAGACAGAGATCGCGATTGGCCCGGAGGCGCGCGATCATCAGCGCCAACTCCTGTTCGCCCTCGGCGAGCGCGATCTCGCCGGCTTTCTGCGCGAAGCTAGGCGCGTGCGAAATGATGAACTCGTTGAGTTGAGTGGCCTTGGCCGCAACGTCGCGGCGCGCTACCAGCCAGCCCAGGCGCCAGCCGGTCATGCAGTAGCTCTTCGAGAAGGACTGGATAACGATTACGGCGTCGTCGCGCCTGGCTTTCGAAAGAATGGACGGCGCGGGGAAGCCCGGCCTCGGCCCGCCATAGTAAATGCGGTCGTACACTTCGTCCGCGATCAGCCACAGGTCGTGGCGCCGGGCGAAATCGAGCAATTGCCGCTGTTCGTCGTCGCTCGCCACCCAGCCCAGCGGATTCGAGGGCGACGTATAAATCAGGACGCGACTGCGCGGCGTAACGGCCGCAGCGAGTGCCTCGAAATCCACGAGGTAGCGGTTGCCACAGAGAACATGCGGAATCTGGCAGGCCACCGCGTTCGCCATGGCGACGTTCGACGCGCCATTGGGCCATACCGGCGAAAGAACAAGGGCTTCATCGCTAGGGCCGAGCACGCAGCGGATGGCGACGTTGAGCGCCTGAACGCCGGATGCCGTAACCACAATCTCGGTTGATGGATCAAGCCCAACGCCATGCAGCCGGCTATAGTGCGCTGCGATAGCGCGCCGGAGCGACGGCAGGCCGGCATTCTCGGTATAGAAGGTATATCCCTCTGCCATGGCGCGCACCGCGGCGCGCTTAATGAACTCCGGCGTGGGCAGGTTGGATTCGCCGAAGTATAGCCGCAGCACGCCATCCATCGACATCGCCATTTCCGCCAGTTCGCGGATGCGCGAGTGGGGCACGTTCTCGGCGGAGGTGGCGAGGCGCGGCATGGGTTCAGAATAGCAGCGTGTAAAGCAGATCATTCGGGCCTCCGCTGGCGCATACAATCGCGCGGTGTCCTACAATAGGCGGGTCGGAGGGGCTATGCGCCGGCGACGCTCGATCCCGTACCTTACTTCGAGGTTCAAGACCTTGCAAACGGCGGCAGTATTTCTGATGGCAGGTGTGACAGTGATGCATGCCGCAACTCCAATCCAAAAGGCGGATTTCGGCAGAACGCGGGATGGCGCGCCGGTTTCGGTCTACACGCTGACCAACAAGAACGGGCTTAGGGCCCGCATCTCCAATTACGGCGGAATCGTGGTCTCGCTCGAGGCGCCGGACCGCAACGGAAAGATGGCGGACGTGGTCCTTGGCTTCGATTCGCTGGATGGCTATTTGCAGAATGCGCCATTTTTCGGCGCGCTCATCGGCCGCTATGCGAACCGGATCGGAAATGCGAGATTCACTCTGAACGGGCACCTATACCAGCTTGACCGGAACAACGGTGAAAACTCGCTCCACGGAGGCGCGCGTGGATTCGACAAACGGGTTTGGACCGCTCGCGAACTGACCGATGGCGGTCTCGAGCTTACCTACCTTAGTAAGGACGGCGAGGAAGGCTACCCCGGAAATCTCCAGGCAACGGCAACTTATCGTCTCACCGATGCCAACGAATTGCGTATCGATTACGCTGCGACGACTGATAAGGATACGGTCGTTAATCTCACGAACCATTCGTACTTTAATCTGAAAGGCGCCGGAATGGGTGACATCCTGGATCACCGCGTAATGCTGAACGCAGACCGTTTCACACCGGTGGATGCCGGCTTGATCCCGACTGGGGAGTTGCGGCCGGTTGCTGGATCGCCATTCGATTTCCGCGGCAGCACCGCGATTGGCGCAAGGATCGAAACGAACGACGAACAGCTCAAGCTTGGGAGAGGCTACGATCACAACTGGGTTCTGAATCGCTCGTCTGACGGGCTGACGCTGGCAGCGCGGGTAGAAGAACCGGCCACCGGCAGGGTTCTCGAAGTGCGCACTACGCAGCCTGGGGTTCAGTTCTACACCGCCAATTTCCTTGACGGCACGATCAAGGGCAAAGGCGGCAAGGTGTACGGCCGGCGGTCCGCTTTTTGCCTCGAGACGCAGCACTTTCCCGACTCTCCCAACAAACCGGCCTTTCCCACAACAGAATTGAAACCGGGCCAGAGATTTCAAAGTACGACGGTCTTTCTATTCGGAACGGAACGCGGGCAGAAATAGAGCCGCTACGAAGATTTGAAAGAACGTTCGCGCCCGCTCCCCAGGGCGCCTGCCGGAAGGCCGTATGATAGACTTCGTTAGAACCGGCATAGGCAGCCGGCGGAATCGACTCGAGGACAGCCTGGGATGAAAAACGCCATGTTCGAATTGTTGGCGTGCGCCAGCATCTCGCTGTTTTCCACCTGCCCCATTTCGGCGGCTTCCATCCGCGTCATGATTTTGGACGGGCAGAGCGCCGGCGCTTATCATGACTGGCAACATGTGACACCGGTCCTCAAGAAAGAATTGGAGGAAGCCGGATTATTCCAGGTGGATGTCGTGACGGCTCCACCCTCGGACGGGGACTTTAGCCAGTTCCATCCGGACTTCGACAAATACGGAGTAGTCGTTCTCAACTACGATGGCCCGGATTGGCCGGCCGCTCTCAAAAATTCCTTCGAGAATTACGTCAGGAGCGGCGGCGGTCTGGTGGTCGTTCACGCCGCTGATAATGCGTTTCCGCAGTGGGCAGCTTTCAATCAAATGATCGGCGTGGGTGGCTGGCGTGCGAGGGACGAGAAGTCCGGCCCGATGTGGCATTACCGGAACGGCAAAGTCGCTCCGGATAACACACCAGGAGCCGCAGGGTCCCATGGCGCGCGCTTGCCGTTTCAGATGTCCGTTCGAGAGCCCGACCACCCCATCATGAAGGGCCTGCCGCCGCTGTGGATGCATGCCGGCGACGAGCTTTATGCCCGCCTTCGCGGTCCGGGCGCAAACATGACCGTTCTGGCGACTGCGTACTCAGACCCCGCCAATAACGGGACAGGCTACGACGAGCCGATTCTGATGACCCTCGATTACGGAAAGGGCCGGATTTTCCATACGACGATGGGGCACGATATTGCGGCTCTGAGTTGCGTCGGTTTTATAGCCACCTTCCAGCGCGGGGCCGAGTGGGCTGCCACCGGGAAGGTTACGTTAACAGTTCCGGCGACATTCCCCACTGCTCGAACCGTGAGCTACCGGGCTGACATTGCGGCGATGGATCCCGCCTTCAAAACCAGTCCCGCGAAGCCGGCTTCAGCGCCATCCGGAGGAAGGGGATCCGGCCATTGAAATGCCCTCTTTACGTTTCATCGGGTTCGCCGCTCTGATCCTGGCAGCTTCGCAATCACCCGCTCAGCAAAGTGCCGGCGGAGCGGGAGACTTGGCGCCCGGTCAAAGTCCAGCCTCGCGCCGCCCACCCCCGACGACCGTAGCCCAGTCGTATACCGCGGAAGAAATTCAGACGGGGCAGTCGCGATTTGCCGCGCAGTGCGGCTTCTGCCATGGCCGTGACGCGCAAGGGGGCGAATCCGGGCCCGACCTGACGCGGTCCACGCTTGTTGCGGAAGACGTGCGCGGCGACAAGATTGGATCGTTAATCCGCTCCGGGCGCCCCGAGAAAGGCATGCCATCCTTCACGCTGTCTGCCGCGGACACCGCCGCGATTGTCGCCTTTGTCCACGATGCGAAATTCAAGGCGGAATCGGCCGCCGGAGGGCGCCGAAGCGTAGACCCAGCGGACCTCGAGACCGGCCATGCCGAAGCAGGAAAACGGTATTTTACCGGCGCCGGCGGCTGCATCAAATGTCATTCCCTGACTGGCCCGTTCGCAACTGTCGGCTCCCGCTATCAGGGTCTTCGTCTGCTGGAACGTATGCTCTATCCGCGCGGCGACAGCGGTTCCCGCAACGCGCCGGTTCTACCGCCGGCCACTCTCACAACAGCTACTGGCGAGAAGGTCACCGGTAAGCTGGCCTACCGCGATGAGTTCACGATCACGCTGCTCGATTCCGAAGGCTGGAGCCGTTCCTGGCCTGCAGCCGCGGTGAAGATCGAGGGGGAAGATCCCCTGCGGGTTCATGCCGAACAGCTTGGCAGGTATTCGGACGAAGAGATTCACGATGTGCTCGCGTTCTTGGAGACTCTAAAGTAAGAAATAACGCCGGGAGTATGACAAGCTTCACGAGACTTGCGCTTGCAGCTTCATGTTGGGTCTTGTGTGCGGCTATGCTTGCCGCACAAAATATCGATCCTTCCCTGCTCCTACATCCGCCGGCGGACAGTTGGCCGACGTATCACGGCGATTATTCAGGCCGGAGGCACAGCCTACTAACACAGATCACGCCGGCCAATGTGTACCAGATGACATTGGCGTGGGCATTCCAGACGAATCAAACCCAGCAGATCAAAGCCAGCCCCATCCTGGCGAACGGCGTCATATATATCACCACGCCGGATAACCTGTGGGCCATTGACGCGAGGAGCGCGCGCCAACTCTGGAAATACTCTTATCCGATGAACGACGGCTTTCATATCGGCCATCGGGGCACGGCGGTCTACAAGGGCTCCGTTTTCCTGACCACCCCCGATGCGCACTTACTGGCTTTAGACGCGCGTAATGGCTCGGTGAAATGGAACGTTGTCATCGCGGATTCCAAGCGTGGGTACTGGTCCACCAATGCGCCGCTTCTCATCCGGAATCATCTTCTAGTGGGCGCTGCAGGCGATTTCGATAATTTGCCCGGGATTCTCAGATCGTTCGATCCCGATACCGGAAAAGCGCAATGGACGTTCAACAGCACTCCGTCCGCGGACACACCTGGTTCCATTAGTGGAGGCGCCACAGGCGGCCAAATGTGGATGACCGGTACGTACGACCCGGATCTGAACCTGGTGTACGTGGGAACGGGCAATCCCACGCCCGTGCTCAACGGCGGGGTTCGCCCCGGCGATAATCCCTGGACCTGCAGCATCGTCGCGCTGAATCCGGACACCGGAGCCCTGGCCTGGGGATTTCAGCCGTCGCCCCACGATACTCACGATTGGGATGCGGTTGAAGTGCCGGTTCTGGCCGACGCCGATTTCAATGGCCGGCCGCGCAAGCTGCTGTTGCAGGCTTCGCGCAATGGCTATTTTTTCGTTCTCGACAGGACGAATGGCCAGAGCTTGCTCGCCAAGCCATTTGCGGCCGTGAATTGGGCGAAAGGAATCGACCAGCGAGGGCGGCCGATTCCCAATCCCGATAAGGAGCCGAGCCGCGATGGACGCCTGGTCGCGCCGCACGAAGCCGGCGGTACGAATTATCGGTCGCCGAGCTTTGATCCCACATCCGGTCTGCTGGTGGTGAGTGCGGTCGATGGGTACGGACTCTATTTCTTCAAGCAAGAGCACGGCGCCTATGGCTGGGCCGGCGCGGACTACGAACTTTCGTCGAAAGCCTCGGTGCGGGCGATCGATTATCGGACGGGCACGATTCGATGGAGCCATGAGATCGGCGAGGCCGCGGGTAGCGCCGGCGTTCTGACGACGGCGAGTGGCCTTACCTTTACCGGCGATGTCAACGGCAATGCACTGGCGCTTCGCACGAGCGACGGTGCAACCCTATGGCACGCGATGATCGGACGTATGGGCAATTCGCCGGTCACGTATGAGTTGGACGGCAGGCAGTACGTCCTCATGGCCGGAGGATCGGCCCTCTACGCATGGGCCCTCCCCGTGCCGCCGCGAGTGGGCTCGCCGGAAACGAAATAAGCCGGTTCGACCCGGCCGCTACTGCCGTAGCCCTAATGCGGTGGGGGCCACGAATAACCGGGCGCGTCGGACACGGTGACAGCCTGCTCGTAGTCCAACTATAATACTATTTAAGGGTCTTAAATGCCGCGAAATCTCGGCCTGAAGCTGATCCTGTCGCTGAACATCCTGATCGTCGCCATCAGTTGCATTACCGGGTTCCAGGATTTGCGGACGCAGAGAAGCCGCCTGGTCGAAACCATGGTCATGGGCGCTGACCAGCTTTCCAGGAGCATAACCAGCGCGACCTGGCACGCCATGCTCGACGACCGGCGCGAGGGAGCCTACGAAATCATGCAGACGATCGCGGACAAGCAGGGCGTCGACCGCATCCGCATGTTCAATCGCGACGGCAAGCTGATGTTCTCCACCGACCCGCGGGAGCGCCCCAGCATCCTGTTGGTTCATGACGAAGTCTGCACCAGTTGCCACGATGGGTCTACGCCCCGCGCGAGTCCGCCCTCTTCGTCGCGGGTGCGGTACGCCACCTCACCCGAGGGCGCGCGGACCCTGAATATCGTTACGCCGATTTTCAACGAGCCATCCTGCTCCAATGCCTCGTGCCACGCTCATCCGCGCAAGATCAAAGTGCTCGGGGTGCTGGATGTCGCGTTGCGGCTCGACCCGGTTGACCAGCAGCAGAAGGCGATGACCTGGCACACGGTCGTCTCCACTTTAATCGTGGTGGCGATCGGCGCAGCGTTCGTCATCCTATTCACGCGCCGCTTTGTGGCCAACCCGATTCAGGAGTTGATCGCGGGTACAAAAGCGGTGAGCGCCATGAACCTCGACCGGCCCATTGAGATCACTCATCGCAGCCGGGAACTCGACGAGCTGGCCGACTCGTTCAACACCATGCGCGAGCGCCTGAAAACCACTGTGGCGGAGCTGAACGACATGACGCAGACCCTCGAGGTCAAGGTAGCCGAGCGGACGGCGCAGTTGCAAGCGGCGCAGCGCAAGCTGATGCAGACCGACCGCTTGGCGTCTCTGGGACAGCTCGCTGCGAGCGTCGCTCACGAGATCAATAATCCCGTCTCCGGCGTGCTTAACCTTTCGATGCTGCTCGAGCGCTTGATGGCCAACGGCAACTTCCCGGCGGGCCGCGAAGCCGAGTTTCGCAAATACCTGGGGCAGATCTCCACCGAAACCAGCCGTGTGGGCCGGATCGTATCCGATCTGCTCGCATTCTCGCGAAGGTCCAAACCGCAGCGTGCCCCCGCCGATTTGAACAAACTGGTCCGCACAACGCTCAACCTGGTAAGCCACAAGCTTCGTCTGATTAATACCGAAACGGTTGTGGAACTCCAGGAGAACCTGCCGCCCGTGGAATGCGATTCATCCCAGATCCAACAAGTGGTTCTGAATCTCGTGTTAAACGGCGCAGAGGCTATGGCGCCCAAAGGCGGCGGCAAGCTCACCATTCGCACACGGCTGCTCCCCGACGGCCAAAACGTCGAACTTCACGTCCAGGACGCTGGCGAAGGCATCCCGCCGGAGAACCTGCCGAAAATTTTCGACCCGTTCTTCACCACGAAAGCCGAGGGTAAAGGCGTGGGACTGGGGCTGGCGGTTCTGTATGGGATCGTGAAAGCGCATGAAGGAGAGGTAGATGTCACTAGCCGGCGCAACGAAGGAACCACTTTCTCGGTCACTCTGCCGCTTAAATCCACCGCCGCTGCGCCGGCGCCCGTGCGGGACCATGCGGCGTGAAAACCCTGTACATCGCCGCGGTCGGGAGCGTCGCCTCCCCGGTTCTGAACTGGATCGAGAACGCAGCGGCCGATTGGTTTGCGTTCCACATCCGGCGGCTGGCGGCTCTTCCGCTACCCGAAACCGCCTACGACGCCGCTCGCGGCCAGTATCACTCTGTGAACATTATGAAGGCGCTGGCGGAGGCGGCTCCGCCCGATACAGCCCGGCTCTTCGGAGTCACCGAGGTGGACCTGGCAATTCCCATGCTTAGCTTCCTTTTCGGGCAGGCCCAGCTCGAAGGTTTGGTGGCGGTGATCTCCCTGTGCCGTCTGCGCCAGGAGTTTTATGGACTCCCGTCCGACGACGAACTGCTTCGCCAGCGCACCGTCAAAGAAGCTCTGCACGAATTGGGGCACACCTTCGGGCTCACGCACTGCCCGGAGCCGAAGTGTGTCATGAGCCTGGCCACCCACATCGGCCTTGTGGATCAAAAGGCGGAACGCTACTGCGCCCGATGCGGAACGCACCTGGCGCAGAGGCAGGCCGCTGCAATTGGGGAATCTGTATGAAAAACAGCTGGCCTATTCTGGTCGTAGACGATGAAGAAGTCATGTGCGAGTCGATGGCCGCCTGGCTGCGCGAGGACGGCTACCGCGTGGACACAGCGCCCAACGGCCGGAAGGCGCTGGAGCTTGCCAAATCGACGGACTACGCAATTTGCTTCATCGACTTGAAAATGCCGGGTGGCCTCGATGGCATCGAGACCATGATCGAGATTCGCCGCGTCCGCCCGGAAGCGGCCATCATCATCATCACTGCGTACGCCACCGTCGATACCGCGATTCAAGCTATGAAGGAGGGGGCGCAGGAATATATCGTCAAACCGTGCAATCCGCAGGAAATCTCGCTCCTGGTTTCCCGCATTCTGAAAGTCAAAAAGCTGCAGCGCGAAAACGCCATTCTGCGCAAGAAGATCAGCCGCCAGTACCGGCATAGCGACGTGATCACCAAGAACGCGCACATGGAAGAGCTCCTCGGCCTGGCTCGCGATGTCGCGAGCTTGCGCAGCACCGTGCTTGTCCGCGGAGAGAGTGGGACCGGCAAGGAACTGGTGGCCCGCGCCATCCACTTCTCCGGCGACCGCGCCGCCAAGCCGTTCATTACGGTGAGCTGCGCCGCCCTCACCGAGACGCTTCTCGAAAGTGAGCTGTTCGGATACGAGAAAGGCGCATTCACCGGGGCCTCCGCGCAAACCAAGGGCAAATTCGAGCTGGCGGACGGCGGGACGATTTTCCTCGATGAGATCGGCGACATTTCTCCCAAGCTGCAGGCCGATCTTCTGCGCGTACTGCAGGAGCGCCGGTTCTACCGGGTCGGCGGCAGCCAGGAGGTACCCGTGGATGTGCGCGTAATCGCCGCCACGAATAAGGACCTAATGGAAGAGGTCCGCGAGGGACGGTTCCGCGAAGACCTCTATTACCGCTTGAACGTGATCGAGATCAGCATCCCGCCGCTGCGCGAAAGGCGCGAAGACATACCCTTACTGGCTGAACATTTCCTCGAGCGCATCGGTAATGAACTTGGAAAAGATATCAGCGGCCTTGCCCCCGGCGCATTGAAGCTTCTCCTGGCACATGATTGGCCAGGCAATGTGCGGGAACTTGAGAACGCCATCGAGCGCGCCATCGTGACCGCGCACAATGGCATGCTTGGCGAGGCCGATTTTGTCTTCCTCAACCACTGGCCGGAGCGGTCCTGGGAAGTTCCCGATGTTCCCTTGAACGAACTGGAACGCCGCGCCATCATCGCCGCTCTCGAACGCCGGCAGGGGAACATAAAAGAAACCGCCGCCGCCCTCGGTATCGACCGGTCAACACTATACGACAAGCTGAAACGGTACGAGATTCAAAGGTAGGCGGCGTCATAGCCTTGGCGAGCGGCTTGCCGCAACGGAGCTGACGTGAGAGCCAGTGGCGCCGGAGACGTTCCTATTTATTCTCCTTCCCAAACAGCGGCAGGTAGCGATACGACAGCGAATACACGATGACCCCGTATGCGATCACGCCGCCAAAGGTGGCCACTTCCTGCCAGCTCGGGACATAATGCAGGAAATCGTCGAAGGCCAGAGTCGGCAGCGCCAGAGTCTGGATGGTCAGCACCAACCGGTTCAAAAGCACGCCGCCGCAGGCCATGGCAGCGCCCGTCATGAGCCAGCCGCGCTTCCCCGTGGTTCGCCCGTATAGCAGCAAACATGCGGGCAGCAGCCCGAATAGGACGATCTCGATGAACAGCAGCGCCCAGCCGAACGGCTCGAATTCGTAATACTCCCAAGGCGCGAAGCCCACCGAGGGCGAGGTGACGTTCAACCAGATCAGTGTGTCTATTGACTTCGCCGCTACATAAACCGCCAGGAGCACGCTGGAGAGGAAGCCCAGGCGTCGCAAGACACCGGGTTCCACCAATCGCCGGCCGGTGACTTTCTCCGCGGCCGCGGTCACCAGCATCAGAAAGCTTGGTCCGGTCGCAATGGCCGACAGAATGAAGAGGAAGAACGTCGAGGGCCAAATGGAAAACCCTTCGCGGAACGCGAATGGCCGCCCGCGCAGCACACCATAGAGCCCGCCCAGTGACCCCTGGTGGAAGAAGGAGAGCACTGCCCCT
>CAZKVF010000240.1:0-8986 GCA_964556085.1 uncultured Solibacteraceae bacterium | reverse complement strand
AAATCGACGTCGTTACCGCTTTCGCGGTCGATCGGCAGCGCCGTTCCATATTTCCAGGCGTTCGGGACGCGCAAGCTCGGTTGATATTGCACAGTGTCGGCGGCCGCACCCTCGGGGTAGAGAAGGAACTGGTTCCAGTTCAGGACCGCCAGTTCGCTAGTAGTCGAACTACCGGAGGAGAAGCCTGAAGAGTCGGGCGCCGAGATGACGTCGAAGGTTACCTCAAGCGGCGACTGGCCGCCAGCGGGCCCCGCGGGCACCTCGATGTGAAAGGCGTACAGGTTGACGTCGTCGCGCCGCCAGCGAATCTTCTGCCCGCCGCTGCTGATCTCGAGGCCCACGAGATTTTCGATGGGGCCGGTCGGGCCGTGTTCGCCGGGAATCCACTTCGGGTAGAGCAGCGTCAGGGGACCTGGCTTGGCGCTCATGGTCATACGAACGTGGAAGATTCGGTGCGGAGCATCGGTCGCATCGACCCGGAGCCGCACGGTGTTATCCAGCGAGTTCTGCGCAAAAGTCGGGATCGCAATGAGGATAAAGGCGAGACAGCCACGAATCGGGTCCATGCCCGATTGTAAACTGGCAGGCGGCAAGATCGCCTGCCCCCACCTGGCTAGCGCGCAGCCGTGACCCGCAGCGGCTGATCGAGACGGAAAGTCAGAATCGACTCGACCGGTACCTTGATGGTGCCTTTGGTCAGAATCTCGGCCACCGCGCCCGCGCCCGCTCCGGATCCGGCTCCGATGGCCGCGCCTTTGCCACCTCCAGCGATCGCGCCGATGATTGCTCCAACTGCCGCCGTTCCGCCACTGTATTCCGCGGTCCGCTTGTTAAGCCCGACCCCGGACTTGCCCCGCTCTTCGAGAGGTATGGTGTGGACTTTGTAAAGCCGCCCATCCACCGAGACGGAGGCCAAGTCGAGCACCAAATCCGATGTGCCGCTAAAGTGCCCGCCCTTCGCTGCCGAGACAATTACGATCTGTGCATTTGAGCCGCGGGGAATGACTACACCTCCGCCAGTATCGCGGACATCCCCGGTAACTTCAGCCGTGAAGGTTTGGCCTTCGACCGCCTTGCCAGAGTCAATCGTTTCTTCGGTGCGCACGGAAATCTCCGTGCCAGCGGGCACTTCCAGGCGCTTGCTGGTAACGGCCGACTCGCGAGGATGATAATGCTGCTCGGCGTGGCGAGGCTCGGGCTCGCCAGGCGCCGCGGCGGGCGATGACGCGCCGGCTGCCGCAGGAGCGTCGTCATACACAATCGCGCGCACTTGTGTCATGGGGAGGGTGCGCGTGACATTGTCATCACCGGCGATCTGAACATCGCTGGCAGAACTGGAAACGATTTTGCCGCTAACACTCGTGCCATCGCGCAACTGCACGGTGGCGTGCTGTCCGTCCCCGGATGATTTGTTACAGGAGCCGAGGAGGATCAAGGCTAGAAAAACAGGTACAGCAATTCGCATTGTGAGATCTCTCTCCAAGGGAGTATACAATCTTCCCCCCGTTGAATCGATGTGCCCTTCCTCACGGTCGTGGGGCTATCTCGTATCTAATTGAAGCTTCAAATCAAAACGCGATACTATGTAGCGCATGTCCGTTGCTACGTTACAAACCACGAGGGATCCGTCGGTGCCGTTGAGCCAAAACAAACATCTTCTGCGCTGGGTGGAGAAGATGGCCGAGCTGACGCGGCCCGAACGAATTCACTGGGTGGACGGGTCCCAGCAGGAGAATGAGACGATCTGCGGCCAGATGGTCGAGAGCGGCACGTTCATCAAGTTGAACCAAAAGCTGTGGCCCGGATGTTACTACGCTCGATCGGACGCCAGTGATGTCGCGCGGGTAGAAGACCGCACCTTCATCTGTTCCCTTTCGAAAGATGCTGCAGGCCCTACTAACAATTGGGAAAACCCGTACGAGATGCGGCGCAAGCTGAAGGAATTGTTTAACGGCTCGATGCGCGGCCGCACGATGTATGTGCTGGCTTACAGCATGGGCCCGATCGGTTCCGATTTCTCGCAGATCGGTGTGCAATTGACGGATTCGCCCTACGTCGTGGTGAGCATGCGGATCATGGCACGCATCGGCATCCGCGTTTTTCACGAGATCGATAAAGACGTGAAGCGCGTGGTGCCGTGCATGCACAGCGTCGGCGCCCCCCTTGCGCCTCGCCAGACGGACGTACCCTGGCCGTGCAACAAGGAAAAATACATCGTCCATTTCCCGGAGACGCGAGAAATCTGGTCCTACGGTTCGGGTTATGGCGGTAATGCCCTGCTGGGGAAGAAGTGCTTTGCGCTGCGCATCGCTTCGAATATTGGGCGCGACGAGGGCTGGATGGCGGAACACATGCTCATCCTGGGCGTGGAAGATCCCCACGGCCAAAAGACCTACATCACAGGAGCGTTCCCCAGCGCTTGCGGTAAAACGAATTTCTCGATGCTGGTGCCGCCGCCGGCCTTCGAAGGCTGGAAAGTCTGGACGGTTGGAGACGATATCGCGTGGATCAAGCCGGACGCCACGGGAAAGCTGCGGGCTATTAATCCGGAGTCGGGATTCTTCGGGGTAGCGCCGGGCACATCGATGAAGACCAACCCGAACGCCATGGCGACCTTGCGCAGCAATACGATTTTCACCAATGTTGCGCTAACTCCGGAAGGCGGTGTGTGGTGGGAAGGGATGACCGAGGAACCGCCGGCGGAGTGCCTGGACTGGCAGGGAAAGCGCTGGACACCCCAGATCGCCAAAGAGACCGGAGCAAAGGCCGCGCACCCCAATTCTCGGTTCACGGCGCCGGCGTCGCAATGCCCGACGATCGATCCCGCGTGGGAAGATCCAGACGGTGTGCCTGTCAGCGCATTCATCTTCGGAGGCCGGCGCGCGGCTACCATCCCACTGCTGTACCAAGCTTTCAACTGGAGCGCGGGTGTATACGTCGGCGCCACCATGGCATCTGAAATGACGGCAGCGGCTGTGGGTGGCGTCGGCCAGGTGCGCCGCGACCCGATGGCCATGCTGCCGTTCTGCGGCTATCACATGGGTGATTACTTTCGCCATTGGCTCACCATGCAGAAGGGTCTCACCGAAACGCCCCGCGTCTTCCACGTGAACTGGTTCCGCAAGGATGAGCAGGGGCGGTTCCTGTGGCCAGGATTCAGCGAAAATATGCGCGTGCTCAAATGGATCGTGGACCGCGCCCACGGACGCGCGCTGGCCAAGGAGACGCCCATCGGCTGGATGCCGCACTATGAGGACATTGAATGGCGAGGTCTGGACTTTTCCAAAGAGAAGTTCGAGCAGCTCCAAGCTTTCGATCGCGCGGCGTGGCAGAAGGAAGTGCTTGCGCACGAGGAACTTTTCATGGCGCTGCACGACCGCCTGCCCCCGCAAATGGTTTACGAGCGCGAACTGCTGATCTACCGCCTGTGAACCCGCCTGTGTTATCCGCATTCACCTGTGTTCATCTGCGGCTCAATGCGTTGGCTCTCGCCTTGGCCGCGTCGGCCTTGGCCCAGTCGCCATTCGCCGGCAACACGCCACAGCCCAAGCCGGCCTTTCCCGGCCAGACCAAGGCTCCGCCGCCGGCGAAGGCTTCTTCCGCGATCAATGTTGAGACCATTACCGCCAGGCTGAACTCACCATGGTCACTGGCTTTTCTGCCGGACGGAAACTTCCTGGTGACCGAGAGCAACGGCTTTCTGCGGGTCGTGCGCCCGGATGGAGTCGTCTACGCGCCAATAGCGGGCCTTCCCGGCGTCAAGGTGGTTGCCGCGCAGGGCCTGCACGACATTCTGCTGGACCCCGATTTCGCCCGGAATCGCAAGCTATACTTTACTTACTTCGCGCCGCCCCCTGGCGAAGAACCGGCAATCTGGCCCACCGAGTTCTTCTATGTGCGAGTCTGGTCGAAGCCGCTGGCGGAACGCCGCACAATGTCATTGGGAATGGAGCGAGTGGCCAGTGGACGATTGAGTCCCGATAACAAGCGGCTCGAAGACGTTCAAGTGTTGGCCGAAGGCGCCGAGCGCCGGGTGGTTCTGGCCCCGGATGGCAAGCTGCTGGTGACTGGCGCCGACCGTTTTCGCTTTTATGATTCCGATCTGGACGGCGTCGAACACGATTTTACCGAAAACCCGGATATCCGTCGGAATTTTTCCGGCCGTGTGCTGCGCATCAACCGGGATGGCTCGATTCCCGATGACAATCCCTGGCTTAGTCGTTCGACGGTGCCCCCTGCCACCTTCGCTCATGGATTGCGCGATCCCGAAGGCGCGGCCATCAATCCCGCGACCGGCGAGCTGTGGGTAACCGATCATGGGCCGCAGGGCGGGGATGAGATCAACATCGTGAGGCCAGGGAAGGACTACGGCTGGCCCGATGTATCTTACGGCGTGCAATATGACGCCTACCGCACTGACGGCCGTAAGAATGTTCCCGTGGGAAATGGGCGCACATCGATGCCCGGCGTCGAAGAGCCAGTGTACTTCTGGGTGCCCGATATCGCGCCCTCCGGCATGCTCTTCTACACCGGAGACGTTTGGCCCGAATGGAAAGGAAATCTCTTCGTGGGCGGTCTTGAAGCCCAGTGCCTGGTCCGCCTGGTCGTTGAGGGGGGTCGTGTAGTGGCCGAAGAAAGATTGCTCACGGATTTGAAGCAGCGCATCCGCGACGTACGCCAAGGCCCCGATGGCGCGATTTACCTTCTCAGCCGCGGTGGAGCGCTAATGAAGCTCACGCCAAAAAGATGAAAATGACCCGCGGGCCGCTACCGGCGCGGTAACCGGAATCTCAGCCCCAGCTGATATTCCCTTGGTACCCATGATGCCAGTATTACTTGCGGCGCAGCCCCACGGTCGCGCGTCTTGTTTCCCGTCAACGATAACTTCGGATATCCTATCGGGGTGAGGAAAAAATTCCGCCGGATAACGTTATCCCATCGCCCCGGCTCGATCTTTATTCATAGCGCTATTCTTAGCGGAATTTTTACTCAGGTGCTTCTGGCACAGGGTGGCAAGATCACCGCCGGCGACTGGCCCATGTTCAATCGCGACCTCGCGGGCACTCGGTTTTCGCCCTTAACCCAGATCGATACCAACAACGTCAAGAAACTGCAACAGGCTTGGGCCTATCGATTGCAGCCGTCTACATTTCGGTTTTCGACCGCGAGCGGGACATCCGAACTGACGCCGATCGTGGTGAACGGTGTCATGTACCTCTCGGCGCAGACGCGCGTCGTCGCCCTCAACGCGGAAACTGGGGACGAAGTCTGGAGCTATGACGTCCCAGAAGGGCAGGCTTCGCCCCACGGCGTGGCGTATTGGTCCGGCGATAGACAGAATCCGCCGCGCATCTTCTTTACGGCCGGCCGCAACCTCACAGCGCTGGCCGCCGCTACCGGCAAGATCGACGCGGGCTTCGGCAATCAAGGTACGGTGGACATGGTAGTGCCCTACGAAGGCGTTCCGACCATTGTCAAAAACGTGATCGCGGTTGGCGCAACCACGGGCGAACTGGAAACGGGACCGCCAGGCAATACGCGAGCATTCGATGCGCGGACCGGCAAAAAACTCTGGGAATTTCCATCGGTGCCGCATCAGGGCCAGCCTGGCAGCAAGACCTGGTTGAACGAGGGATGGAAGGACCGCTCCGGCGTGAACGCGTGGGGCTGGTACATGACCGCGGATGAATCACGCGGGATTTTATATATGACCCTTGGCTCGCCCGCTGCCAAATACTACGGTGGTGACCGCCCCGGCGATAACCTGTTTGCTAATTCAATCGTCGCGGTGGAAGCGGCGACGGGGAAGTACCGGTGGCATTTCCAGGCGGTCCATCACGATCTTTGGAATCTCGATTTGCCTGCCGCCCCGGCGCTTTTAGAGATTCTGCAGAACGGAAGACTGGTGAACATTCTGGTGGAGGCCGGCAAATCCGGTTATATGTTTATCCTCGACCGCCTTTCCGGCAAGCCCGTGTTCCTGGTCGAGGAGCGGAATGTGCCGAAGGGCGATGTTCCCGGCGAATGGTATTCGCCGACGCAGCCAGTCCCGGTGAAACCGCTCCCGTTGGCCCGCATCGACATGTCGCGCGATGACTTAGTCAGCGGGAACGAGACCACTCCGGCGCATGCCAAAGCGTGCGAGGAACTCTGGGACAGGCTGGGCGGGTATTATAACGACGGACCGTTCAGCCCCTTCCTGTATCGCGCCAAGGGGGCCCCGCTGAAGTACTCCATTCAGTTTCCCGGCGCTACCGGAGGCGTGGGTTGGGGCGGAGTGGCCGTGGATCCCAAGTCCGGCTATGTCTTCCTACAAACGCACGACGAGCCGCTGACTGGTTGGGTGGAGAAGAAGGAAGAGGGCGGACGTTACGAAAGCGTGAAGCTGCCATACGACCGGCCGGTACCGGGTAGCATCACCGGAACTAGCGGTTTCAGCGCGCCGATTCGGGACGCCGAGGGCAAGATGGTGGACGTGCCGTGCTTCAAGCCGCCATGGAGTCGCATTGTGGCCGTCAACGCCCTGACCGGCGAAATCGCGTGGCGGACCACTCTGGGCCTTAATCTGGCGCTGCCGGAAGGCCGGCAGACTGTGGGCGGCGCTGGTAGCGCCGGTCCCATCGTGACCGCCGGTGGAGTTGTTTTTATCGGCGCTACCTATGATGCCCGATTCCGCGCGTTCGAGACGACCTCCGGCAGGGAGCTCTGGACGGGCCGGCTGGAACGAATGGGAAATGCTGTTCCCATCACTTACGAAGCGAAAAACGGCAAGCAATACGTCGCCATTACGGCATCGGATACGGTCGTGGCGTTCACCTTGCCGGACGAGCCGAACAGTTTGCGTAGCGGCGCCCAGCCAAAAAAGTAAACCCGGAGTCGCGACATTGCTTCGAGCGAACGGCAGCGCGGTGTGCGCCGCCGCCCGGTTCAACTACTGGCGCATCAATCCAGGTGCGGCGGCAGCAGTTCTTCATCCTGATGCTTCCGCTCCCATTCCTTGGCTCGCACGAAGCCGATCGCCTGGCGCTTGGAATCGGTCCGCAGCACCCACGCGATCTGCTTCATCTCCCGAAGCGAGGGCTGCGTGCGGTCTACATACCAATTGCACTCCACCACCCGCATATCGAGATGCCGCTCCATGACGATGCAGTAGATCCGCTCGTCACTCTCTGCCGCGCCTTTGCGCACGAGACCGCTCTGACACGTGTCGCAGAGACGGGGCGTGCTGGAAGAGCGCGTGCCATTCATGATTTTCAGTTTCGTGCCCATTTGAGTTCTCCTGTCAGCGAAAAAGCAGACGTCCACCGGTCGAATGCAAACGGTTGCCCGGCTGAACGTCCTGATTAGGAACTACGAAATGGCGAAGTGGAACCAGCAGAAATCCAGGTCGCCGTCAATTTGATAGCTTCTTGCCTTGTCTCTCTTATAACTGTCCATCCAGCAACCTCCTTTCTGTGGTGCTTTGGATATGAGGGTAGAGTAGCATAACTGCTTGCTGATGCCAAATAGCTTCGGTGGTGGGGCGATCTGTCGCCTGCCTTTGTGTGGGGACAGGCGCACGGCCAAAGCGTGCGGAGCTACTTCCCTATCATGTGGAGCGAGTCGCGTTCGTTATCGCAAACGTGCTCGATCAGTTCGGTGTCGGGCTGCAAATCGAAATGCATCAGAATCGTCCACGGCTTCTTATAAGCCTTGGGATCGTCGATAGTCATCAAGTCACTCATGTGGCCGAAATCAGGGCGCGTGATACGTTCGATGGTGTGCAGTTCGGTCGAGTGTGGATAACCTGAAACGTCAAGCCAGGTCAGGTCATTGAACCCAACCGTGTCCACCACCAGCGTGTCTTTTTCCCATTTGCCGACCGAATAACCATACCATGCCGGATTCATCGTTTCCGGACGCGAGCGGCCATCGGTGTGAATCTGGCGGTAGTAGTTGAACTCTTCGAAAAGGATGGCAACCTCGGCCGGAGTCTGGAGAATCTTGAACGGGATCGGAATCATCAAGGCGCCTGGCGGCCCGTGGGGCAGGCAATGCTCGGAAGGTAGGCCGATCCCATTGTTCTCCAGCCGCTGCTTGTAGAGCGCCTCGGCCCAGGGTTGAAACAGAATCTGGTCGCCGTTTTGTAGAAGGTTCTTCAGGCCCCCGCCTCCCGGCGGCGCCGCGGGAACGCCGAGAGTGACCGGCTCCGCGGCCGGAGCGATCGCCGTAGCAGCCGCGGCTGCACGCGCAGGATCGCTCCACCGGTGATACTCCCAGATCCCGCTAAGATCCGGTTTGCCGTCAGCCGTCCTGGGCGCGGGCGCGGCAAGATTTGGCTTACCCTCTTTCGTGCGCGGCGTGCCTGGGAGGGGCAATTGGAGCCACTGCGCAAACGCCGCGTTTGATGCTACAGCGAGCGCGCCCATCAGGTAGGCCAGCCGGGCAGATCCTTTCATTCGTTTTCCTCCATCTATCTCATTATGCGCCGTCAGAACGTAAACCTCGCCACCAGCGTGCCATTGCGCGGCACTAGCGCACCCGTAAATCCGGGGGTCAGCGTGTTCATGAAGCCGAAACCCGAAGCGGCATTGCCGGCGGTAGGGCCGGACTTCTGCACGGTCTGTGTCGCCTGGAAGTTCGTCGCGGTCGGATTGCCCCAATAAGCGCGGTTGAAGATATTGTAGAACTCGATCCTGATGTTCAAGGTCATCGGGCTTTCGCGTTTCAACCGCCAGGTGCGGCCCAGATTCATATTCTCCGAGGGGCGGCGCTGGGTGCGGTAATCGCTGTAGAATCCTGCCGAGGTTCCGTACTGTCCGGTCGGCGGATTGGTCCAGGCCGCGGGATTCAGCAGGAAGGTCTTGTTCGGGTCGTAACAGTGGCAGTTGGGGTCCACCGTAAACAGGGGCACGCCCGGTACGCGATTGGCGAAGGTGCCTGTACTCGTGATCGGGGGGTTACCCGGGATGGCTGCATAGATAGCCGAATTCAGGTTGTTATTGGC
>CAZKVF010000239.1:0-8558 GCA_964556085.1 uncultured Solibacteraceae bacterium | reverse complement strand
AGCCGTGGAGCCAGTAACCAAAAGGCTATGTGAAGAAACCTGGTAGACGAAACGTATAGAGTCAGTAAGACCGAAAATGTAGTTTCCGTCGGCAGACGCAGTCATGGTTGCGGCTATGATGGCGACGGGAGGGGTCGCGGGGGCCGCCGGGATGCTGTTCGCGCTCGCATTGGATACGGTCGCCAGGAATTGCGTCACACCACTCACGGGATCGAGCAGGAGAAACTCGGTAGTGGTCGCCACCAGCGCCAAGCCGTCATTGCCGAAAGCGACGCCCAGGGGCGGGTCGCTCAACGCCATCGTCTGGCGCGCCCCGCTTACCAGATCCAAAATGCTGAGGGCGTTGCCGGGGGATCCTGGCGGAGCGATATTGCCGAAATGGACCACCACGAGATAGCGCTGGTCCGGGGAAAGGGTCAGCGCCGAAGGTCCCGCCACGTGCATCGAGGTGTGAATGCCGTTATCAGCAAGCGACAGGACATCGATACGGCCGGCCGTGAAGTTGGCGATGTAAAGGACGCCGCGACTTTCATCGAGAGCGATATCGGCTGCCTCGCCCGCAATGGGGACGACTGTTCCAAAGCTGGCGGCGGCGGAAGGCCAGAGGCCCGCTCCGCACGAGAAAAGCAGAATGGGAGCGATGAATCGTAGCGGGTAGCTCCGCATAAAACTCATATCGGCAGAGCCGATAAGCGGCATTAGAGTGTTCACGCAAACACGGTTTCGCAGGGGAAGCGTGGCGCCAGCCGCGGCTTGGGTACTGGCGATGGGATTTGCGACTGCCCTCCGGTCCCAGGATCAGATGACCGCCACGCGGATATCGACCAATCTCCCGGATGCTTACTTTCAGGTGGATGGCCAATGGTATATGGGGAGCGCGCAGTTCAGCTGGCCCGCGGGCAGCAAGCATGTGTTGAACATCAATGCGCCTCAATACTCGGGAGCCGCATTCAAGACGCGCTACACCTTCACGGGCTGGACCGCTTCCAATGGCCCGTCGGATCCCGTAGCTGCGCCGACGGTCGATTCCAGTTCCAACCAGATCGTGATCACCGCGGACCCGGGGATAACCTGGTACCTTGCAAACTTTGCCGTCGAGTATGCGCTTACGTTGAGTTTTTATCCCTGTGTGAATGTTCCCCAGTCGCCGGGCCGCGTGTACGTGAACCACGTGGCCCACGACTGTGATGCCGACGTGTGGTTGGCTCCCGGCTCTACTGTTCTGCTCGAAGCCGTGCCTGCTGACGGGCGCATTTTTGCCGGGTGGCAGCAGGGAGCGAATCTACCGGTCATTTATTCGTTCACCTTGAATGCTCCGGCGGTTGTCTATCCGAAGTTTGTCCCCACGCGCACGGTAGTGCTGACCAGTTCGCCGGACGGGCTGCAACTACTGGCGGACCGGGCCGTAGTCTATGCGCCAGCCACTCTCCAATGGGGCTGGACCACGCTGCACACGGTGGGCGCCGTTTCGCCGCAGAGGGATAAGCATGGGGTGTTGTGGCTGTTCCAGTCCTGGAGCGACGGCGGCGACCTGACACACAGTTACCAGGTAGACTCCCTGGAAACGCCGGTGTCGCTGACAGCGCAGTTCGCACGCGCCGTGGGAGTAACGGTGATGACGCAGCCAGCGGGGCTATCGGTTCTGGTGGATGGCGCCAGCGCAAAGACACCGGCAAATTTCGAATGGCTCCCGGGCAGTTCGCATATAGTCGCCGCTCCAAATACTCAAATCGACGCTAACAACGGCCCGTGGAAACTGCGCGCCTGGGACAACGGCGGGGCGCCCAGCCAGACAATCCTGGTGAGCGACGCGCAGGCGGATACGGGAATCCGGCTGACTGCAATTTATGATCCGCTCAGCGGCATTACGGTGGATACGGCGCCGAGCGGCTTGCCGTTAGCCGTGGACGCGTCCGCCTGCCTGACGCCGTGCACTGTCTACCGAGTACCGGGAGCCAGCGTGAAGATTACGGCACCCGCTTCCGTATCAGGGCAGGACGGCGTTCGGTATGATTTCGCGGGATGGGACGGGGCGGCAGACGGCGTGGTAATAGCCGCGGCCGGCGCGCAGAAGGTGACGGCACGCTACAACACGCTATACCGCCTCGCCTGGAGCAGCCGGCCTGCGAATGCGGGCAGTTGGCAGTTTGCGCCCGTTTCGAGCGACGGCTTTTTTCTGGCCGGCACGTCTGTCAGCGCCGCGTTCCTGCCGGCCTCGGGCTGGCAATTTCAGAACTGGGAGCTGGACTTGAGCGGTACCGCCAACCCGGCAACCATCGTCATGACAGCTCCCCGAATGATCCGCGCGGTAGCGGCGCCGCTCCCAGCCACGCCGCCGCCACCCACCATCTTGAGTACAGCTACGGGTACCGCGGCGGTCTCGCCCGGCTCTATTGCGACGCTCTATGGTACGAATCTGGCGGATGCGACGGGAGCGGCCACCGTCGGACCCACTTCAGGGCCGCTGCCGCAAGCGCTGGGCGGCGTTAGCCTGGTGTGTGCGGGTCGGTTGCTGCCACTGCTCTACGTCTCGCCGCAGCAGATCAACTTCGTCCTGGCGACGGGTATCGATCCCGGACCGCAAAAACTGGAAGTGCACCGTCAGAGCGGGCCGATTCTCCTCGTCGATTTCAACGTGGTACGGACTGCGCCGGGGCTGTTCGCGGTGGTTCACGAAGATGGCACTCCGGTGACAGCAGCGGCGCCCGTTAGTGCGAGCGAAGTGCTGCTGGTTCTTGGGACCGGCTTCGGCGCCTATCAATCGCCCCTGCCGGACGGATTCCCAGTGCCGAATGACCCACCTGACCCCCTGGTCGAGAGCATTCAGCTTTCGCTGGGAGGTCAGCCCGTTTTACCAGATTTCGCCGGGGCCGCCCCGGGTTTAGTCGGGATAGTTCAGATACGTTTCCGGTTGCCTGATGGATTCGAACCAGGGACTTCAGTCGACCTGGGAGTCACGATCGGTGATGCCAACAGCAATACGCTATCGGTAGCAGTGAATTGAGCAGGCGGCAAATGCTGGCCGTTGGGTTCTTGCCGCTTAGGATACATCCCAGCTCGGGCAAGCCGCCATAAAGAATTCGTGCATACTGGGGCAAACGCCGGCGACAAGATCGCCGGCGCCACCGGTTTGGCGCACAATTGGCCGCATGGCCCTGCACGCTTTTGAAAGTGCCTATTCGGTATCGCGGCTGCGACGTCGTTTGAAGATTAAAAATCCGACGGCCAGCGCCAGAACAGCACAGGCGATTCGAGTCACAGTTGATTCCATGGATCGCTGCTCCTTTCTTGTTTTCCTTATCGGCGGATTACATGTTTTCGAACATAGGGAAGAGATCCCGTACGAGCCGCGTCAGCACGGGGCCCACCGTCACCACAAACAGCGACGGCAGCACACAGAAAAAAATCGGGAAAACGAGCTTCACGGCCAGCTTCGCAGCCTTTTCTTCCGCCCGCTGGCGGGCCATGGTGCGCATGTATTCGGAGTGGCGGCGGAGCGTTTGCGAGATGCTGGTTCCGAAGCGATCCGTCTGGATGAGAACGGCCACCAGCTTTTTGAGGTCTTCGATGCCGGCGCGCTCTGCCAGGTTGTGCATGGCTTCGGCACGCCGTTTACCGGCGCGCATCTCCAGGTTCAGGACGGCAAATTCTTCGCAGATCTCCGGATAGGCCGATCGCAGTTCCTGAGCCACCTGAAGCGTGGTTTGATCGAGCCCCAGGCCGGACTCAATACAAACCACCATAAGGTCGAGGGCGCTGGGGAGACCACGCTCCATGGCTCGCTTGCGCCGCTTAATGCGGAACATCAAGTAGCGCATAGGCAGGAGATAGCCGGCAAAAGCCATGCCGATAATCAAAAACAATGCGTTTTCAAGGGCGAGGTAATAGCGCACAGCGATTGCAAGACCAGCCAGACCGAGAATTAGCGCCGAAACGGCTTTCACGCCGGTGAAAATCCGCGCCGCTTCCGGGTCCCGGAAACCCGCGCGTACCAGCCGGCGCTTTAATAACGGCAGATCCTTGGGAGATGCCGGCACGACCGTGCCGATCCAATTCACGAGGTGATGCCAGATCAGGCCCGGGGAAGGCGCGTCGTCGCCAGGCTGCTCGTCCGGGTTAGAAAGGCGGACCAGCGCCTTGGCTCTCCGGCCGGTATCCCGGAGCCCCACCAGGAGGCTGACCGAAATGACCGATAGGAATACGGCGGCAACGAGCAGTTCCAGCAACCTACACCTCGATGGTCACAATCTTCCGGATAATCAGGAATCCGATGAGCTGAAGCACCAAAGCGCCGGCCAGAAGCTGCCGGCCAACGGGATCGTCCACAAAGAACCGGGCGTACTCCCGGTTGACTACCAGCATCATCAGTCCGATCGAAGCCGGTATAGCTGCCAGAATGCGGCCCGACATTATGCCTTGGGCGCTGATGGTGCGAATGCGTGCCCGGAGCTTGAATCGCTCCCGGATAATCTGGGCCAGCTTATCCAACAACTCGGCAAGATTACCGCCGGTGCGCTTTTGCAGCAGCACGGAGGAAACGAAAAACTGAACGTCCACCGAGGGGACGCGCCGGCCCAGTTTCTTCAGCACGATTTCGAGCGGCTGGCCGAGATTCTGCTCTTCAAAGGTGCGGCGGAATTCACCCGCCATCGGTTCGCTAAATTCGTGGTAGACCATTTCCAAAGAAACGGAGAACGCGTGTCCGGCACGCATGGACCGGGCGATGAATTCGAGGCAATCCGGAAACTGTTCCTCGAACTGGCGCACGCGTTTGGCGGCCCGGCGCCGCACATAAAAGAATGGAAGCGCCGCCAACAGGACTCCGCCGGCAGGGGCCCACAATGATTCCACACGCCGCAGAACCAGAGTCACGAGCAGAAATCCGGCGATCCATAGGGCCGCGGAGCGGTGGATCAAACCGGCTGCGCCCCAATTCAGGTCGGCGGTTTCCAGCCAGCTCTCGGCGGCTTTCTTCAGGTTCAGCGTTTCCAATAGACGCATGGCCAGCCGGCCGCGAACTTCACTGGCCACACGCATGAGCAGCGGTCCGCCGGCCCGCCGGTTTTCGTTACGTTTTGCCGGCCCGCCGCGGTTCAAACAATGTATGGCCGCGGTACGTTCTTTTCGCTCCACGCGGCGCGAAAGCAGAAAGAAGAGGCTGAGGCTTACGGCCAGCGAAAGCACGAAAACGGTGATCATGATGAGGTCCCCACCGGGACACGTTCGTCGAACAGTTCCACCGGCAGGCGGATGCCTGCGGCGACCAGTTTCTCGTTGAATTTCGGCAAAATGCCTGTGGCCGCATAGCGCCCGCGCACGACACCGTCCGGCCCCACGCCCTGCTTTTCGAAGACGAAGATATCCTGCAGCGTCACCATATCGACTTCCATCCCGGTGACCTCGGTGATGTTTACTACACGCCGGGTGCCGTCGCTAAGGCGCGAGGCCTGCACCAGGATTTGGACCGCGGACGCAATCTGCTGGCGGATGGCCGACAAGTGCATGTTCGCGTTGGCAAGCGAGACCATCACCTCCAGCCGGGAGATGGCGTCGCGCGGACTGTTGGCGTGAATCGTGGTGAGCGAACCATCGTGGCCGGTGTTCATGGCTTGCAGCATGTCGAGCGCCTCCTCTCCGCGGACCTCGCCGACAACGATGCGGTCCGGGCGCATACGCAAGCTATTAATCAAGAGCTGGCGCTGGCGCACCACGCCTTGGCCCTCCAAGTTGGCGGGGCGCGTTTCCAGGCGTGCCAGGTGGGGCTGTTTAAGCTGCAGTTCGGCGGCGTCCTCGATGGTCACGATGCGTTCTTTGGGGGAAATGAACACCGATAAGGCATTCAGCAGCGTGGTCTTGCCGGCGCCGGTTCCGCCGGAGACGATGATATTGAGCCGGGCTTTCACGGCCGCTTCCAGGAGCTGCATCATCCCCGGTGTGAGCGATTGTTTGGCCACCAAGTCGGCCGGCATGAGCTTATCCGTTCCGAAACGGCGGATCGACAGCAACGGGCCGTCCACCGCCAGCGGCGGGATAATCGCGTTCACACGGGAACCGTCGCTCAGGCGGGCGTCCACCATCGGATTGGATTCGTCGATCCGGCGCCCGATCTTGGAAACGATTTTGTCGATGATCCGCAACAAATGGCCGTCATCGTGAAAGCGGACCGTCGTCAGCTCCAGGACGCCGCGGCGCTCCACATAAACCTGCCGGCAGCCGTTCACCAGAATGTCGCTGATGGTGGAATCCTGAAGGAGCGGCTCCAACGGCCCGAGACCGAATACTTCGTGCAGCACTTCCTCGGCGATCACGTATTTTTCCGATGCCGTCAGCAAGGTCGGTTCGCTATCCACCAAAGCACGGACGGCCTGGCGGACCTCGGCGCGGATCCGGTCGTTATCGATGCTGGCCAAGGCATCAAGATTTATCTGGTCGAGCAACTTGCGATGAAGGGTAAACTTCAGCTCCTGGTATTCGGGCTTGAGACCTCCGGGTTGAGATCCTCTGCGAAGTAGACGCTGGTCCCAACTAAGATCCCTCGGTTGCGCCATTTCCGCCGTCATGGCTTGGACGTCTCCTGCGCCGCACCCATAAACGAGCGGGGCCAACCGGGGTCGGGACTTGGGCCGGTAACCGGAGCCACTGTGCCCGGCGTGACGATGACGATCAGCTCCGTCCTGGACTTGTTTTCCGATCGGCTCTTAAATAGAGCGCCCAATACGGGGATGTGCGCCAACCCGGGCACTTGCGACAGGTTCTCCGTCACACGCTCGTCGAGCAAACCGGCGATGATGAAGCTTTGTCCTTCACCAAGTTCGATGTCGGTTTCCACGCGGCGGGTGCTCAGCGCGGGTATATTGAATCCCGAAAGGGTTACGCCGTTAGCCGGATCCAGCGACGAGACCTCCGGCTTCACATGGATGCGTATGGTGTGTTGCGGCGTGATCCAAGGCGTGAATGACAAGCGGATTCCGAACTCGCGATACTGTACCGAAATCGCGCCGGCGCTCGCGCCGGCCTGCACGACCGGAACGGGATACTCGCCGCCGGCCAGAAAGCTGGCCTCTTTTCCATTCGTCGCAACCAAGTTAGGCTCGGCAAGGATCTGCAGCAGCCCGCGCGTCTGGAGGTCGCTGATGAGCACGCCCAAGTTCAAATCCGGGCGGAATGCAAAGATGTTGAGCACATCGGAGAGAGAGAATGTCGTGCTGGTCCCGGCTGCCGCCGCCGGGATGTTCCCAGTCACTTGCGAGATGGTGCCGGAGGAAAATTGTCCCGTCGTGACGCGTCCAATAGTGTTCAGAGCCCCCGTGGACAGGAGGTTCACGCCAAATTGAGCCGCCGTGGAGCGGTCCAGCTCCGCAAAACGGACGCGGAGCACGATCTCCTTTTCGAGACCGGGCGGAGCGACACTAACGTTGCTGATCGCGCCTTTGACGGAACTGCCGACCAGGGCCAAAGCACGATCTGCAACGACCTGTGTGCTGGCACGGCCGATCAGGGCAAGGGATTCTTTGGTGGCGATGATATCCATCTGTTCCTCGGGGAAGGTCTCGCGCACCAGTCTGCGGAGGGGCTCCAAGTTCGGCTCCACGGTAACGTTGTAGGTCTTTCGCTGGTTCGCCTTCGACCAGACGACCATGGTCGCCCGGCCCAAGCTCTTGGCGTGAAATAAAACTTCCTTCGGGCCGGCAGTAACGGCATCCACGATTTCAGGAGAACTGGCGGCGATGCGCGCGATTCCGTCCGGACAATCAATGACCACCCCAGTCCCCACGATCATCGTCAACTCCGAGAGATCAGAGGGGGCAATCTGTGAAGCGCCGGGGGCTGCGACCTGTGCGGCTGTACCGGCAGGAACCTGAGTCGTTGACATGCCAGGGGCCCTGTCCCACTCCGAGGCGAAGGCTGTGGCCGAAACGATCAAGATCATCCAGCGTGCCGAAATCGCGCCGGGCCTCCCTCTCTTTGGGAGCTTCATTGCGCACCGCCTGTTTTGGACTCTACTGTCTCTATTACTCTCTGGTTCCCGCGAATAACGAGAATGCTGTCGGTAGGATTCTCCGGAACGCGGGCCGGGGGCGGCAGAACCGCTACGGGCCGCGACTCCACCCTAGGCCGCGGGGCGGCCGGAGGCGGCGTTCTGGGGATGGCCGCCGTCTCTCTCCTTGCCTGCCCGTAAAGTTGACTGACCTGCCAGCCGGGGGTTGGGGCCGGCTGGTGATCGGTCGAATTCCGCAGAACGAGTTGAATGCGGCCCTGATTGTCGGCCAGGGTTAAGACCTCCGCCTGGAGCGGCGTGACGAGAAGAGTTACGACGGGGGCCTTGATGGACTGGCTCTTGGCGTCCACTTGCAAGGTCTGCCCGACGGATAGAACCGAGATGTTTTGCAGGACGGTGGTGGTCATGGTGTCCTCGCCTCCCGGCGGGCGGCCCGTAACCAGAACGTCTACGCGCATGCCGGGCAATACAAATCCGGCCACGCCCACGACCTCATTCACGCGCACCGAAATGGCGCGCATGCCGGGTGGGATCAATGGGGCCACGCCGCCGCCGCTGC
>CAZKVF010000238.1:0-3488 GCA_964556085.1 uncultured Solibacteraceae bacterium | reverse complement strand
TCGCGCGGCACCAGCCGTTTCTCCATAGAAGCGGTGTTCGGCGAGCTAGGAGTACTGCAGGTTCGCCGGGCCCAGTTGGAGCCTCGTTCGTGAGTCTGCGGTGAAGCCAGTCGGAAAGCCGGATGCGGGCAATCCGCACGTCCGGTTTGATGAGCGGGGGTGGGAAACGGGGCGGCGCTCCGGCGTCAGTGCTCGCGCCCATCCTCGACTCTACAAAGTGCTCAGTCTGAGCCTTTCCGCTAATGCGGGCGAATAACCGTTGATTGGCCTCGGTCCGCAAGTCCCGTCCGTGACTTTCCGCGAGAGCCGACTCAGCGGTCCGTCGGTTCAGTAGCCTAAGCCGGCAAATCGAATTGGGCCGCAGATTAACGCCCCGCTCAGTGCTTTTTCATGAAATCCAGCACGGCGCGGTTGAAGAGGTCAGGCTGTTCCCAATAGGCGGAATGACCGGCTTGGGGAATGATAAGGGTCTCCGCGCCCTTGATGTGTGCCGCGAACATGCGCAGAACGGCTGGGGGCGCGTAGAGGTCGGCGCCGCCCGTGATCAGCAGCGTGGGCACCATGAGGTTATCCAGCAGGGCGAAGGTGATGTGGTTGCGGAGGGGTTGAGCGGGCGCCGGCGCGCCGAGGGGCCGGCTTATCTTTTCCAGTTCCAGCCAGCGCTTCAAACCATCTGGCTGGGAAGCGCGGTATTCGGGACCCAGTTCTCGAACGTCGGGAGGCAGCGCGTCGAATTGTTGTGGCCGCATCTTCTTGCCCAATTCGACAAACTCCGGGTCTTCGACACCGCCGATGCTATTGGCGACAACCAGGCTGCGAACGCGGTCAGGGAACGAAAGAGCAAAGTCAAAGCCGACGAAGCCACCGGCGGCTGTTCCCACTAGATGCAGGCGATCGATGCCGAGGCTGTTAACCAAAGCAAGGAGGTCGCCGGCCGCGGTCCGGACCTGCGGGCCGGGATCGTCGATTTCGGTGCGCCCCCATCCGCGCCGGTCGAACGCGATCACGCGAAATCCCGCGGCCGTAAATGCCGGAAGTTGATATTCCCAAACCTGGCTGCTGCCGGTGGCGGCATGCAGGAACACTACGGGCACCCCAGTACCGCCGGTATCCCGATAAAAGAGCTTGGCGCCTGGAAGCGAGAGGTAGGTTTCACGAATGGACGGTCCCGCGGAAGGCGGACCGGTCTGGGCGAATATCCCCGGAACGAGAGCGGCGGTTAGCCATAGTGCCGCCACGCTGGCAACCGGGGTCAGACACTGCGACATAGCAGATATCTTAGTACACGATGTACGAATTTCCACGAATTTAGTCACATGAATACCGGTAGTGCCAAAATCCGTTTTGGCCATCGCTGTTTCCGTTCGGAGCAGCGTGTTCCCAATCGTGATATCCTCGCCTTCACCATGCATAACCATATGACACGGCGCGACCTTTTCGGACGATTTCTCGGCGGAATTATCGCGGGAGCCTCGGTATTGGAAGCCGGATACCTGCGCGCCGCGTGGGCCCGCGCGCAGCGTCCTGCCTCCGGCGCCCGCCTCTTTGATATCCAAAAGGTGGCCGACGGCGTTTACTTTGGACAGGCACATCCACAGGTACTCACCAACTGCAACGCTGCCATTTTTGTGAACTCCAAAGAAGTGGTTGTGGTGGACGCGCACTCCAAGCCTTCAGCCGCCGCCTCCCTTGTGGCGCAGATCAGGAAAGAGGTCACCAATAAGCCGGTGCGCTACTTGGTCAATACGCACTTCCACTGGGACCATACGCAAGGCGATGCCGCCTATCGGGCTGCCAACAACAAGGTCGAAATCATCGCCAGCGATGCGACCAAACAGTTGCTGGCGCAGAGCGCGAGAAACCGCCTGAAAGATTCTCTGGACGGTGTTCCGCAAATCATCGACGCTCTTAAGATGCGCCAGGCGAAGGCGTCCACGGCGGGCGAAAAGGAAGGTTATCAGGAACAGATCCGGCAAGCCCAGGCATATCTTGAGGAGATGAAAAACTTCACGCCCGAACTGCCCGACATTACATTCGCGAAATCGTACCAGGTGCAGGATCGCGCCTTTGACCTTCACATCGAATTCCACGGACGTGCTCACACGGCCGGGGACGTGGCGGTGTTCTGCCCCCAGCGGCGCACGGTGGCCAGCGGCGACGCGATCATTGGCTGGGTGCCGAATATCGCCGATGGTTATCCGCGTGATTGGCCGCGCACCATAGACTCGATCGGGGAATTAGCCCCCGACCGGATCTTGCCCGGCCATGGGCCGCTCCAGCAAAGCCGCGAGCGGATGGCGCAGATGCGGAATTATATCGAGGAACTGACCGGACTCGTGGAAAACGGCAAGAAGGCCGGCAAGCCGCTGTCGGAACTGAAGGCCACGATCACGCCCTCTGCAGTGAAGAGCCTCAACGCGAACGGATACGGCGCCTATATGGCGGACAACCTGAATAAATACAGTGTGTATGTAGGCTCGCGGACGGCGTTCGAAGACCGGTTCACCGGCAATATAGAGGCGATCTACAACAATCTCGACCGGTCGTGATGGATGCGCGTTCGTATCGGAGCCGCGACCTGGTAAGCGCGCTATCGCGAGAGGGCGCGGTTTTGCTGCGGTCCGCTCCGCGACAGACCACTAGTTAGTGACTGGCTGCCGGCGGCACAAATGGGATGAACTGCGCGAAGAGCCAACACAAAAGGAACACAATTGGAACCTGCGTTCCGAGTTGTAGGATCGTATAGCCGACAAGGTCCCGCGCGCGCAGCCGCAAAATAGCCAGTATCGGCAGCATGTAGAACGGATTGATCAAATTCGGCAGCGCTTCCGAAGCGTTATAAATCTGCACGACCCATCCCAGGTGGACATGATGCTGAATGGCAGCTTGAAGGACATATGGCGACTCGATGATCCATTTGCTGCCGCCCGAGGGAATAAAGACTCCCAGGAACGCCGAATACATGGCCACCAGCAGCGGATAGGTGCTGTGGGTGCTCACCGAAACGAACAGCCGGGCCGCTTTTTCCGAGAGACCCGTACCGACGATCAACCCAAAAATCATGGCGTAGATCGGAAACTGAATCAGGATACCGGCAGTGCCTGGCACGCATTCCGTTACCGCGCGGATAAAGCGGCGCGGACGCCACTGTAGCAGCAATCCGGCAGTCAGAAAAATCAGGTTATAGGTATTCAGGTCGAGAGCCACTAAAGCGCCCTGCGTCGAAGTGCGAAATACGTTCACCAGATACGCGCACAGCAGGAGTCCAGTGGTAATGGTGAGCAAAGGACTGTTTTCGAGCCAGTCGCCTGGCCGCTTCGGGCCTTCGTGATCGCCGCGGTTTTCCGGCGCATCGACTCCGAAATGGGCCACAGTCTTGGCCTTTTCGGCAGGAGGCGCCGAGAAATAGGCCACCGTGACGGAGGCGGCCATCAGCACCACGGTCATGACGACGCTCGGCCAGAGGAAGATTGTCTGGCTCAGAGGAA
>CAZKVF010000237.1:0-5372 GCA_964556085.1 uncultured Solibacteraceae bacterium | reverse complement strand
GTTTATTCGATCGGCGCCAATAACATCCCGTATTCCGGCATCCGCAACGCCGCCGCCTTGAAGATTTTCTCGATAGGCAGCGTGGCCATTACGGGTACTGCCACCGCCAACAACGCGGTCGCCATCACTATCGGTAATACTGCTTCGAACACTGGGACGAATTGCGGTTCTACCAGCACGGCGACCAGCACCACCACGACCACCGCCACCACGACCGGCGCGGCGAACGCGCCAGTCGGTTGCGGAACGAGTTATACATACACGGTCCAATCGAGCGATGGCCTACTGGACATAGTTAACGGCTTAGTGGCCGCCATCAACGCAGGGAGCGGCGACCCCAACGCGTTTGCATTCGCGGATTTCGCGACCACGAGCGTGGTGCTCACGGCCAAAACCGAAGGTATAGATGGCAATAGCGTCACCTATGTGACTTCGATTTCCACTAGTGCGACCGAGGTTCTGACCGCAGCCGGGAGCACCCTCACCGGTGGGGGGGACGCCTCCCAACTCGGTCCCGGCACGCTGGTATCGGTTCTCGGCAGTGGGCTTTCAGCGGCTCCTGCATCGGGCATCTCCGCCGATTTAAGCCAAAATAGTCTGCCTACTACCTTGGCGGGCACTCAAGTTTACATAAATGGAATCGCCTCTCCCCTGCTTTACGTCTCCCCGACTCAGATTAACGTCCAGTTGCCGTGGGAACTCATTGGCACCACCAGTGTCAACGCATATGTTCGCTCTGTTATGAGCGATGGGTCGATAACGGTGACTACACCCATCGCTGTCTCCGTGGTCACCCAAAACCCGGGTATTTTCACCCAGGCTGGATACACCCAGGATCCGAAGCCGGGAGTGGTTTTTCATGGCTCCAATTCCGCCAACGGCGCGGTTTTAGTGGATGGAACGATTAACGCGGGCGACGTGGCCACAATCACGATCGAAAACCGCACCTACAGCTACACGGTGCAGTCAACCGACACGTTGCAAAGCGTGCGCGATGCGCTAGTGGCGGCCGTCAACCAGGATCCCAAAGTATACGCCGTCGCCGGCGTGGCGTTTGCGGTGAACTTTCAGATCTATGCCCGAATCCCCGGCCCGGACGGCAATGGCATCGCGTTCAACGCCACGACCACGAATGCCACGGGTTCGGCGAGCCTGGTCCTGACGGCAACTAACACCACCTTGTGCTGCGCAAATTTTGCAGGCAGCCTGGTGACTCAGGACAACCCCGCTGTTCCCGGCGAGATCCTGCTGGTTTACGCGACCGGGCTCGGACTGCCGGTAATCAATGCCAATGTGCAGCCGCTGATCGTTACCGGGAAAAAGTATCCGACAAGCGGGCCACTAACGCAGCCCGTGAACTTCGTCTCATCGCTCGCGGGCGGGAAGACCGCAAACGTGTTGTCGGCGGGTCTGCTGCCCGGAACCGTAGGAGTTTTCCAGGTCGTTCTGCAGCTCAATTCGAGCATGCCAACGGACTATCTCACGCAGCTTTACATTGCCCAAGACGTATACATCAGCAACATTGTCACGATCCCGGTAGTCAGCCCGTAAAGCTGCGGAGTAGGATTGCGCAAGATCGCCCGGCTCAGGGTCGCGGCCCGAGGGGCCTGGGAAAATTTGCAATCCGAGACACGAAGGGCGCGGACGGCAGTCCGCGCCCTTCGCCGGCCTCGATACTTTCTCAGGCAGCGTTGAGCAGCAGTTCGTCGCTCCGCTCTCCGGCGTCACCGCCTTCGAACTCCTGCCTATCCGCAGCTTCCTGGCACCGAATGCAATACTTGGCCCAGGGCACCGCATCCAGCCGCTTTGGCTTAATATCCTCTTCGCAATGCATGCAAACGCCGTAGCTTCCGTCGGCTATACGCCGCAGCGCGTCGCGAACATGGCGCAGCAAATTAGCCTCGCGGTCCAGGTTACGAATGGCAAGCTCGCGCTCCCCGGCGAGCTGTACTTCGTCTAGCGCATCCGGTGTTTTTTCAATCACGATTTCATCCCGGTTACGTAACCCGCTGGACAGCTCCGCCTGTTTTGCCTCGAGCATTTTTTTGTATTTTTCGAATTCGGTCTGGTTCATCGGTCTATTCCCCCTTCATCAAGCTTTCTTTTTGTGTTTTCTGTCTGTTAGCTCAGCTTTCTCCGCTTTCGATTAGACGACGGACCGTCACAAAAGTTTCAAATGCCCAGTACTCCTTAGGGCTACCGGACTGCCTGTTCCGCCCTTCCGCTTTCTGTCCATTTTGCGTCCGTTACTCAGCGGCTTTCGCATGAGACCTCTTGTCTGAGCAATCTGATTACCAAAATTTCCGCCGCCCGTGCCACAAGCCCCGGCGCTCTGTTCGAAACCTTATCGGCCGGGTGCCGGTATTCTGTTAAGAACTAATCTGTCAAAAATGACGCGGGAATTCTCAAACTTGTGGAGCACTCTGAAGCGGGTACCAGTCCTACCCCTCATTGCGTGTAGCTTATTCGTCCTTGCGGGTTTAGCTTTCCTACCGCTGCTCGGGATTGAAAGCGACGAAGCCCTATTCGCCACCGTCTTCTTTAGGCCGCGTGGTGGGGTCTACGTTTACCGGATCGGCCATTGGGAACTCCCACTCATGATTCTGAGCTATCTAGGCACTTTAAAATCATGGCTTTATCGTCCAATATTCAAGTTGTTCGGGATGGGAACGGCGAGTGTCCGGATTCCCGCAATCCTGGCGGGCGCTGCTAGCATTTGGCTCCTGTATCAGTTGCTGGAGAGGATCTCCGGGCGGCGTGCCGCCTGCCTCGGCAGCGCGCTTCTGGCCACGGATGCCGCTTTTCTCTTAACCACTACTTTCGATTGGGGCCCGATAGCCTTGGAGCATTTGTTAGTACTAGCGGGTGTGTTGCTGCTGGTCCGGTTCTGGGATGGGCGTAACGACGCGGCGCTGGCGGGAGCGTTTTTCCTATTCGGCCTCGCCTTGTGGAACAAGGCCCTTGCCATATGGATCTTAAGCGCCATGGGAGCGTCCGCGCTCCTGACGCTTCCGCGTCAAATTTTGGACGTGGCGACGCCCCGCCGGCTGTTGCTGGCGGCGCTATGCCTGTGTCTAGGCGCCCTGCCCCTTGTTCTATACAACATCCACACACGAGGGGGGACGCTTAGGGGAAATGCCGTTTACGACTCCGGCAGCCTGCGGTTGAAGGCGCAGACCCTGGCAACGACTCTGGATGGCTCGGGGCTGTTCGACGATATGGTGCCACAGGACTGGCAGACACCCCATCCGCACGAGCCAAGCGGGTGGCTGCCGAGGGCATCTGCCGTTTTATCGGTGGCTGCCGAACACCCTCGGCACAGCTTGCTGCTTTACGCATTCTGTCTCTCCCTCCTGCTGACCCCGCTGGCCCGCGGATCCGCGTTACGCGCGCTTTTGTTCGCGCTCGTGGCAATGACGGTTGCCTGGTTCGAGATGGCACTGACGGCCAATGCCGGAAGCGGCGTGCATCACACGATCCTGTTGTGGCCTCTTCCCGAGCTGATCATCGCGATTTCGTTCGCCGAAGCATCCCTGCGCCTGCGGCGTGCCGGGATACCCATCGTGGCCGGGTTGTCGATATTGCTGGTCGCCTCCAACCTGGTGCTGGTCAACGAATACTACACGCGTATGTGGCGCAACCGCGGCACCGTAGCCTGGACGGATGCCGTGTTTCCCTTGTCCGATTACATGAAAACGGTCCCTGCGAAGGCCGTGTTCAGCCTTGACTGGGGTTTCCTTGACACGCTGCGTCTATTGAGCCGCGGCGCCTTGCCGATGCGGGTGGGCGAAGACCCCATCGGCCGGCCTCAACTGACAGCGGATAACTGGAAGACGGTTCTGGATATGATCTCGACACCGGAGAATGTTTTCATCGCCCACGGCAAGGGATTGGAGTTCTACCCGGGTCTGGCCGCAAAGATGACCCAATTCGCGGATGGCGCCGGATACCGCCGCGAGGATCTGACCACGCTTTTCGACAGCACGGGCCGGCCCACGTTCGAGGTGTTCCGATTCGTGAAGCAGTGAGAACGCCTCATCTCCGGACGCTCGCGGCTTGGAGTTGTCGCGAAGCACCACCGCGATCGGGCTGCAGGCCTGTCGCCCCTGCTTCCTGAGAATATCGGACTATCTCGAACCGCGGGCGGCGATTCCGATCAGTAATCTGGGCGACCATCTCTTTGCGCAAGCCCGCGACCGCGGCGATCTGAGCAATGCGGTTGTGCACCCCGGGGAACTGCTCCCCACCCTCGGTGTAATCCACGAATAAGACGCCCGGCTGGAGCATCAGCGATTGCACAAAGCTGGTCTGCTGCTTCGTAGGCTGCAAAAGCAAGAAACTGATGTCCTGGATCCGCATGCGGCCGTCGGAAAGGAGACACAATGTGGTTTCATAACCCCAGTCGACCGTCACTATCTTGGCGGCTCGGGAGGAAGCCAGGTAGTCGAATAGCGGATAGACGGCGTCGGTCCAGAGAGCAGTGGTGCCTTGAGTAACCAAAGCCGAGTAGTAGTTGTTGATCAAAAGGACATTACGACTTAGCAGGGCGATCAGTATCGCGGCCATCACGGGCGCCCCACGTCTACCCAGGGATTGCGCCAATTGCGTGCCTGCTACCGCTACCAGGAACTGCGGAAACGGCCACAGCAGGATGTCGTGGTGAAGAGCGGCACCGGTCCCAGGGAGTATCAACATAAGTGCCCAGCTAACCGCCAGGTAGATCACCGCGAACAGAGCTGCCTGGCGCGCGGGAGTGAACCATAGCCAGGGCAGGAGGCAGCAGGAAACCGCAAAGGCGTAGAACATCCAATTGGCGCGAAACCGTCCAACAGCTCGGCTTACGGCCACACTGACTTTAGAACCGATGCGTGCCGGCGCAAGCATGGTTTCCGGCTGCTGGTCCTCGGTAAGCCAGGAGAAGAAGATCGATCCATCCAACGTCCTCCGGAGGATCAGGGCTTTCATCCCCAGCGGCGACCGTTCCATCGCGATGTTGCCTGGATGCAGTGTTGCCCCGCCGGTAACCACGTTGTAATAGATCAGGGGGAGAGCTCCGCACGAAAGCGCGCCAGCCGCAATGGCGATCCGGGCCGGCGAGAGAAGCGACAGGATGCGCTTCGGAAATACCACGGCGGAAGCCGCCGCTAACCCGCCAAGCATCCATACGACCAGCGCCTTGTACCAGAGGGCAAGCCCGAAACAGAAAAAGGCCAGCGCAAGATATGCCGGCCTTCTGGTAGCGTCAAAACGCAGCAGCAGGCACACGCCGCCCAGGACGAAGAGGTGGAGCAAGGCAACGGGTCCGAAGTCATAAGACGTCGCGATCAGAAAAGTGACATCGGTAGCTAAAAGCAACGCTCCGGCTATTGCGG
>CAZKVF010000236.1:0-9084 GCA_964556085.1 uncultured Solibacteraceae bacterium | reverse complement strand
CAATCGTTTCCCGCCAGTCCCGGTATTCCTCGGGCTCCGTATCCAGATCGACTTCCCGGCTCCGGTGACGGCTGAACCAGCGCCGCGCGTTGTGAGCTTCGTTCACCGTAATCCGGTAGATCCAGGTCTTCAGGCTGCTCTGTCCGCGAAAGTGGTCGATATAGCGGAAGACTTTCAAAAACACTTCCTGAACCACGTCGCAGGCTTCGGTCTGATTGCTTAAAAGGCGCATGGCCAACGTGTACACGGGTTGCTGGAATCGCGCCAGCAACTCCTCATAGGCCTGCTCCGAACCGTTGCGTAGCGACTCGACCAGTAGGTGGTCGTCCGCTTCCGCCGATCCTTCCCCGTTTAAATCGAAAATAACTGCGGCCACCGGTAGCCTCTTATATCAAGGAACTCCCCTATACGCTATCAGTTATCCGACCTTCTCGCAATTAGACACCGCGCCCTCCCGAAAGTTCCCGGCCGCCGGTTTACGCGCCAGGCGGGTTCCAACCGGGCTCGCGCGAGGATGGGGCGACATGACCGCACTGTCCCGGCGCGGGCGCGAGTTCGCTTCTTCCGGCACGCCGCCTCCTGCCAGGGCCATTTCCGTGGCAGAATGAGGTTTACGCCGCTAGAGCGGTTCGACGGCGCGCCGAATTTCTTGCTTGCCAAGGATTTGGAAAGCTGGTTACAATCGGCGCGTTTGCACTTCTCCCAGGAGGAAGCATGGACGTTGCGCAGAAGGTGAAGCAGATCATAGTGGAACAGCTCGGCGTCGACGAGAGCCAGGTCGATGACAACGCCTCTTTCGTGGATGATCTGGGCGCCGATTCGCTGGACATTGTGGAGCTGGTTATGGCTTTTGAGGAAGCCTTCGAACTCGAAATCCCCGACGAGGACGCCGAAAAGATCACCACCGTTAAGGACGCCATCGATTACATTCAAAACAAAACTGCCAAAAAGTAACTCCGTTTTGTACCCAGGGAGATCGGTTTGTTAAAGCTGGTAGAACGTCGCGGTTCGTCGCGAAGAGTCGTGGTTACCGGCGTCGGCCTGTTGACGCCGCTCGGGATTGGCACGGAAGCCTCCTGGGAAGGCCTCCGCACGGGGCGTTCGGGGATCGGCCCCATCACGCAGTTCGATGCCGCGGCTTTTCCCTGCCGCATAGCCGGCGAGGTTAAAGACTTCGAGCCAGCCCGGTATATCGAGAAGAAAGAAATCAAGAAGATGGGGCGCTTCATTCAGTTCGCCATCGCCGCGGCGGATTGCGCTTTGAGCAGCTCCGGCTTGAAGGTCACTCCCGAAAACGCCGAGCAGGTGGGTGTCTTCATTGGCAGCGGCATCGGCGGATTCGAAGTGATCGAGCGCGAACACCAGACCCTTCTAACCCACGGCCCCCGCCGCATTTCGCCCTTCTTTATTACTGCCACCATCATCAACCTGGCATCCGGCTTCGTTTCGATCCGCACCGGCGCCAAGGGCCCTAACTCCGCTACAGCAACGGCGTGCACCACCAGCGCGCATTCGCTGGGCGATTCGTTCCGCATCATCCAGCGCGGCGAGGCGGACGCTATGATCTGCGGGGGCACGGAGGCTTGCATTACTCCTATGGGGATCGGGGGATTCGCTGCCATGCGCGCGCTTTCCACGCGCAACGACGAGCCGGAGCGTGCTTCCCGGCCGTGGGATCGGGACCGTGACGGCTTTGTCGTTGGTGAAGGCGCAGGCATCTTGGTCCTGGAAGAGTTGGCTTCGGCGCGCGCTCGTAATGCCCGCATTTTGGCGGAAGTAGTAGGGTATGGAATGAGCGGCGATGCCTTCCACGTCACCGCGCCTTCGAGTGATGGCGATGGCGCCTACCGGGTCATGCGCAACGCCCTTCACGACGCCGGTCTCGAGCCCAACCAGGTGCAATACGTAAACGCCCACGGCACTTCCACCGATGTCGGCGACCGCATCGAGACCGAGGCCCTCAAGCGTGCCTTTGGCGCCCACGCTTCCCAGTTGGCCGTCAGTTCCACCAAGTCAATGACCGGGCACTTGTTGGGTGGCGCAGGCGGCTTGGAGGCCGGCATCACGGTGCTGGCCATTCGCGATCAAATCGCGCCGCCCACCATCAACCTGGAAAATCCCGATCCGTTATGCGATCTCGATTATATTCCGAACCGCGCACGCCCCATGCGCATAGACTACGCGCTCTCCAACAGCTTCGGGTTCGGCGGCACCAACGGCTGCCTGGTCTTTAAGCGGTACCAGGAGTAGGGCATGAAAATCGTCGTCGCCATTAAACAGGTGCCCGCTCGCGATTCGCAGGTGCGTGTTTCCCCTTCGGGACGCTGGATTCAAGACGCGGACCTCACCTACGAGATCAACGAACCCGATGCTTACGCATTGGAGGAGGGGCTCCAACTGAAAGAGAAGCACGGCGGCGAAGTTGTAGTCGTGTGCGCAGGGCCTGCCAAGGCCGCTCAGACCATCCGCGAGGCCCTCGCCAAAGGTGCCGACCGAGCCATCCATATTGAGGAAGAGGGCCTGGTTTCTATCGATCCACTGGCCACCGCCCGCCTGCTCGCGGCGGCCCTGAAGCCTGAGGCTCCCGACCTGATCCTTACCGGCTTGCAGTCCGATGATTTCGGCTACGGCCAAACCGGCGTGATCCTGGCCGAAGTCCTGGGGTTGCCCCACGCAACCATCATCATGCAGGTCGAAAAACAAAATGGCGGCATTCGCGTGAAGCGCGAGCTCGAAGAGGGATGGTTCCAGCATGTCGATTTGCCGCTGCCCGCCCTGCTCACCATTCAATCGGGCATCAGCAAGCTGCGCTACGCCACGCTTATGGGCATCAAGAAAGCCAAGACCAAGGAACTGAAGCGCCTCACGGCGGCGGATCTGGGTTCCTCCCCGGGCTCCCCCAACCTGCTCCTGGACCGCGTATATCTGCCCGAACGGGTCAAGCGCACGCAGTTGTTTGACGGAAGCCCCAAGGAAGCGGCGACGAAGCTGGTGGAAAAGCTCAGATTCGAGGCGCGCGTGCTATGAGCATTCTGGCCGTTTTCGAACAGCGACCCTCTCCCGAAGGCCGCCCCGCGTGGAATCGGATGTCCTGGGAAACGCTGGCCGCCGCCCAACAATTCGGGCGCGAGTTGAACCTGCCCGTCAGCGCCGCAGTGCTGGGAAACGCTATCGAGAGTTTGGCCGCTGAACTCACATCCCGGCAGCTCGATAAGGCATTCGTCGTAGAGCACCCCCTGCTCGCCAGCTACACGCCGGACGCCTACGCGACCGCTCTGCGGCAGCTCATCGCTCACACTCAACCCTCGCTTGTTCTGTTCCCACACAGTTACCAGGTTCGCGACTTTCTGCCTAAGCTGGCGACCGCGCTCGGCCGCGTGGCGGTTAGCGACGTCGTGGGGCACCGCGTCGCGGAGGGAAGCCTGATCCTGGTGCGGCAGCTCTTTCAGGGCAAAGTCTACGCGGATTTCCGCTTTGCCTCCCCGGGTCCGAATTTCGCGTCACTGCAGGCGGGCGCCTACCGCGCCGATCAGGGCATGGCCGGTTCCGCCAACCTCGATCGATTCACTCCGGAGATCGCGCCCCCGAGCATCCGCACCAAGCCGTTGGATACTTTTCGCGAGTCCCAGCGAGCTGTGGACCTTTCCGCCGCCGAATTGATCGTCTCCGTCGGCCGCGGCATTAAGGAAGCCGATAATATCGCCTTGGTGCGGAAACTGGCGGATGTCCTCGGCGCCGAGTTGGCCGCTTCCCGGCCCATCTGCGATGCCGGCTGGCTTCCCATGGAGCGTCAGGTGGGTAGCTCCGGTCAGACCGTCTCCCCTAAGATGTACCTGGCCATTGGAATCTCCGGAGCGATCCAGCACCAGGTTGGCATGAAAGGGGCCCGAACCGTGGTTGCCATTAACAAGGATCCCGATGCTCCGATCTTTGAAATCGCCGATTATGGCATTGTCGGCGATTTGTTCCAGATCGTGCCGGAACTCATCGACGCGGTTCAGAAAACCAAATAACTGAGCAGCTTACCGGTACCATCACAAGGCTAACACCTTTTTCCGGTGGTGGGCGGTACTGTAAAGATCTGTAAATTATTCTGGGCGCTTGACTTCGGTTTCCGTACACGGCTATACTGCAACGATTTATACGCGAATTCGCTCAGGGTGAATTTGCAACTTTCGGGGGCGAACCAGCGTCATATTGGTCTGGTACGCTGAGGATCCCCAGCGGCAAAGAAATGGTGAATACAATGAAAAACGGACTGAAGCTCACACCCTACCGAAACATGCTCGAAAAGAAAGCAGATGAGGTCCGTCGGAGTATGTCCGCCCAGAAAGCGGCGCAGGTGGTGGCCCGGCTGGATGTTCCCTCCGACGAAGGAGACCTCAGCCAGCAACACCACGAAGAGTGGATTTTTCTGAACCGGAATACCATCGACATCAAGCTGCTTCGCGAAATCTCCGATGCCCTGCTTCGCATCGAGCAGGGAACCTATGGCGTCTGCCTCGAATGCGAAGAGCCAATCTCGGTAAAACGTCTGGACGCGGTACCGTGGGCGCGTTATTGCGTAACCTGCCAGGAACGAGTGGCGGCGCGCGTGGCCCTCGGTGAACCGGTAGACGAATACGAAAGTGCCGATCGATGAAGCTGGCGGACCTCCGCAAGCTTTCGATTCGGCAGAACCTGAAGATCCGGTTCCAGCTTTCCAACGGGCTGGAGTGTGTGATCACGGAGCACGGCGTGGCGCAGGTACCGGCGCTGCGCCGAACTTCGGATTTGAATTTAGAACAGGAATTGGTTTCCATCACCGAATTCGTCCTTGATCCCGCCGTGCAGGACCAAAAACGGCCCGTTATGCCGCGCCGCATCAGCCGCGAGGAACTCGCCGCCATGGCCGCTCCCGCAGCCACAGCCGCTAGTGCGGAACACGAGGACGAGTAGGCGTAACTCTCAACCCCATTACGAATCGGTGTACAATACTAACGCCGTTCGTATGCTGAAGTGCTTCCCGATAAGGGTTTGGGGGTTCTATGGAAAAACCCGCGCAAAATATTCAAGACAGTTTTTTAAACAACGCACGCAAAGACAAAATCGTTCTCACTATTTACTTGATGAGCGGCGTCAAACTTTCCGGGAGAATCAAGAGTTTCGATAAATACTCTCTGGTGCTGGAGACCAGCAACCAGGAACAGCTCATCTTCAAACACGCGATTTCCACGGTCGTGACGCAAAAAATGACTCACTCCTACGGACAGAGTTCCCAGGTAGCGCAAGGCAGTTCTGTTCTTAACGCGCAGGCCGCGCCCGGCCACTCCGATTCTGGAGAATAGCTGACGGGTTCTGCTGTGTCCGCGCGTGACTGAGAAACTCGTAGCCGGCAGCCATCTGCCTCACTTATCGGGCGGCCTCCAGGCGGGAGCCAGGTTTTGTCGATATCTTAATCTGTGGCGGCGCAGCCGTTCTTGGATCATAATTAAACCGTATTAAATTGTGTTCGGGGTTGGGCGCTTGACGAGCTCCTGGAACTCTAAAACCCGCTTTTTCTCCGGCCTGGCAGGCGCGGGTCTTTTGTGCCTGATAGGCGCCGCTGCCCTGATTAGCGATTTTGAATGGGACTGGCCGATGGGTCTTGCGCACTGGCTGGGCGGCACGCCGCGCCTCGTCTCTTATGACCGGGTCCCCGAGGAAGAGGGAGAGGCCTGCGCTTACGAACCCGTCGCCGATACTGTGCCGGGCTTGGGGAACATGCCATTGCGCACCGCGCTGCTGCAACTGCGTGTAGCTCAGGCGACCACAGAGGATCTCAGCCAAAGAAAACCGCTGCGCATGATCCGCGACCCATACGCGGCGTATAGTGCGGTGGCCGTAGACAACGCGCATAACGAAGTTGTCCTGACCGACGAGAATCTTTTCAACCTCTGGATCTACGACCGCGCGGCCAAGACTCCGGCGAACGGCTCGACCGAACCGAAACGCATCATCGGCGGCTTGAACACCAAAATCGAGTTTCAGTGCGGCCTTTATATTGATCCCGCCAACGGAGACATTTACGCCGTCAACAACGACACCATCGATACGCTGGTGATCTTTTCACGAAAGGCCGTCGGCGATGTAGCGCCGGATCGGGAACTGCACACACCTCACGGCACCTTTGGCATCGCCGTGGATGAGGCGGCAAAAGAGCTGTTCCTGACGGTGCAACACGACAATGCCATCGTGGTGTTCGACAAGGCAGCGAAAGGCGCCGCATCGCCCCTGCGAGTTGTCCAGGGCGATCACACCGGGCTGGCCGATCCGCATGGGATGGTGCTAGACACGAAGCGGAACCTGCTGTACGTCACCAATCACGGTTCCACGCACCAGGTTCGACCGCCGGAGGCGGGCGCGCGCCGCCGTGAAGATATCCCGGGCTGGCCCCTGACGCGCGACGATGCAGTACCCGGTTCCGGCCAGATCCTAACGCCTTCCATCACCGTCTATCAGAAGGATGCCAAGGGCGACGCCGTGCCTGTGCGCGTAATCCAGGGACCGAAGACCCAGATGGACTGGCCCACTGGTATCGCCATCGATCAGGACCGCGACGAAATTTTCGTGGCCAACGACGGCGGAAATTCGGTCCTGGTATTTTCAGCGATGGCCAGCGGCGACGTCGCGCCACTGCGCGTACTGAAAGGCCCGAAGAGCCTAGTTAGCAATCCGACCGGCGTCTACCTTGATAAGGCGAATAACGAGTTGTGGGTAGCCAGCTTCGGAAACCACACGGCAGCGGTATATAACCCGATGGCGAATGGCGACGTAGCACCCGTGCGTATCATCCGGAGCGCGCCGCCGAACCAACCGGTTCCCGGCCTTGGCAATCCGCATCCACTGGCGTACGACAGTAAACGGGAGCAGATCCTGGTGCCGAATTGAGTGGCTCACCCGCAGATTGCGGTTTTCGCCAGGTCGGCGGAAGGGGGAGCGCAGCCGGTTCGGAAGGTGGAAGGGCAAGGCAGTCTGCTCGGCCGGACCATGCACGGAATCGTCTACGATTCCATTCATGATGAATTCACTGTCCCGCAGCAGTTCGGCCAGGCCATCCTCACCTACCGCGGCGCGGCCAACGGCGAAGAGCGGCCGATTCGTATCATTCAAGGCCCGCACACCCAGCTCGACGCGCCCGAGCATTTGGAAGTGGATCCCGTGCACAACGAGATTTTCGTCCCCACGCGGCACAACTCCATTCTGGTTTTTCCGCGCGACGGCCAGGGCGATGTGGCGCCGATCCGTGTGCTGGGCGGACCGGATACGATGCTGGGAAGCGACGAGCCCTTGGCCGTGGATCCGGTTCACAACCTGCTGATCTCCGGCGGCCGGACGGGGCGAGGCGAATCGCGCCAAACGCAATTGCTGATTTTCAACCGCACCGATTCAGGGGACACGAAACCGAAGGCGGTCATTGGAGGACCGCGCAGCCAGCTCCACGCCTTCGGCGGCCCGTTCACGGTCTACCCGCCGAAGGGCGAGATCATCGTCAGCGTTCGCGGCACCGGCCCCAACGCCGATATGTCCTCCGACGAGGCGTTCGTGGGCGTATGGAGCATCAACGACAATGGCGATGTGCCGCCCAAGTGGACTATCGGCGGGCCCAAGGGCGTGTTCCGGATGCCGCGCGGCATCGCGCTCGACGTGAAGAACCAGAACATGCTCGTTTCCGACAAACGGTTGAACGCGGTGCTGACGTTCCATTTCCCGGAAATGTTCTGATGCCGCGGTGCGCATTGGCGCGACCGCCACGCGCACGGCGGCAGCCAATGGACCCACCTTCTGCCGGTTGGCGAACAACCCAGCGAGCCGGTTGACGAAAAGCCCCCGGAGCCGAAAAGGAATGGGTAAAGCCAGCCGCAATAAAAAGCTCAAGAGGGAACGGAAGCCATTTCTAAATCCGTCCAAGCTACCGGCTGGCGTGCAGGAAGGGGATTTAGTCGCCTACGACAAGCATGGCAAAGTGTATCCCCTCGGGCCCGAACTCTTGGGCGACAGTTGGGAGAACATCAGAAAGTTTCTTGCGCCGCTGGACAGAAGCCGGATGTTCACGCTCGAAGACCTCAAGCGCATCGACGACACGGAGCACTAATTTGATGCTGCCGCCGCGCCGTGGTAAAAGCTACGATGAAAGCGAAGAATGGAGAACCAGCCATGCAACTGAACCTCCCGCCCGACCTTGAGACACTGATTAACAAGCGGCTTTCCAGTGGCGCGTATACGAATGCCGAGGATGTGTTGCGCCATGCTCTTGAAGCGCAGGACGCGGAAGAAAGCTGGACCGACGAGGAACGCCGCGCACTAGCGGCCCACATCGAGGAAGGCTACCAGCAAGCCGAACGTGGCCAGCTTATCGACGGAACACAGGCCCGCCGCGACATCGAGGCAATGAAGGAGAAATGGCGTGAAGGGCGTTCGCCCGGTCGATGAGCGCCTATGTTCTCACGCCTCTCGCGAAGGCTGATATTTTCGACATCTGGGCATACATCGCAGAGAACAGCGAAACGGCAGCCGACCGCGTAGAACAGGCGATCTATGACGCTTGCGCGTTTCTCGCCGAAGGCCCTTTGCGCGGCCATACCCGGCCCGACATCACGCCGCGTTCACTCCGTTTCCGGACGCTGAGCCGGTATCCCAACTACACCGTTGTTTACCGGCCCGAGACAGCCCCGCTTCAGATTGTTGCCGTTCTCCACGGAAAACGCAACATCGGGCGCATTCTCAAGCAGCGTCGGTGAGGTTCTTGTTTCGTGTAACTCTAATCGCCGCCATCGACAACGCCGCGCCGGTTCCTTTCAAGACGGTTGAGTGCGGCACTTTCAGGCGGAAGAAGCCACCCGGATAACGAACACGGCTGACGCGGGCTTTCCGCTAAAACGGCCCCGCCCACGTCAACATGTCCCCAAAGCGCGAGTCCGACAATGCCGCAATCCATGGGTGTATAGTGGGCAGCCAGGAGGTATTTGGGCCTGTGAAGATCTTCATGACCGCGATTGTCGTGGCCTCATTCGTGAGGCCGGCCCCAGCGCAGTGGGTGCAATATCGCACGCCCGGCATCCCGCG
>CAZKVF010000235.1:0-12477 GCA_964556085.1 uncultured Solibacteraceae bacterium | reverse complement strand
CGTTCCAATTTCACCTGGAGCCGCGCTTTGGGGACGGGCAGCTTGCAGCAATCCTCCAGTTCGATCACCGTTGTCGACCCCTGGAACCTGCATGCCTCCTACGGCACGCAACCCTTCGATATCCGCTTCGTCTACAGCCAGCTCATGGTCTACCAGGTGCCCTTCCTCAAGAACCAAAAGGGTTTCGTTGGGCGGGTGTTGGGCGGCTGGTCCATATCGCCATTATTCACGGCCCAGAGCGGAGCGCCGCTGCAAGTGAACGTGGGCACGGGCAGCAACTCCGACGCCCAGGCGTTCGGCGAAATCTACGGAAACAACAACCGGGCCTACGAGAATGCCGTACTCACCGCTCCCTACACCGGCGGCAATTCGGCCCATAATAACGTGACCAGCAGTGGTCCCGCCGGCACCACTGGGAACGCCTCTTCGGGTGGCTCGGGCCTCAATATTTTCGCCAATCCGAACGCCACGTATGCCTTGTTCCGCCGCCCTATCCTCGGGTACGACACTACCGGTGGCGGCGCCGGCGTTCTGCGCGGGCTGCCTTCGTGGTCGCTCGACGCGACCATCTCCAAGGAAATTCGCGCCACGGAACGCGTGGGCGCCACACTCATCATCCAGGTCACGAACGTGCTGAACCACTTCCAGCCGGCGAATCCGACGCTGAATATCGATAGTCCGCAGACCTGGGGCGTGATTACCAACCAGGCTACCACTGGAAACCTGTCGGGCATCGGCGGCACGGCCGACGGCGTACCGGCCATCAACCCGCGCCAGATGGAGTTCGGGCTGCGCGTTCATTTCTAAAGCAAGGAGGTCGAAATGACGAAGTCATCCGGAATCGATTCGGAGCCGCGACTTTATTCGGAGCCGCGACCGTTAGGGAGCGCTTTTCACCGCCGCGCTTTTCTCACTAGTGCCGCCGCCACCCTATTCTCCGCGAACGCCGCGCAGGCGGATACCGCGAGCGATTTGAAGCCCATCATGGCGGAGGTTGAAAAGCGCCATGAAGAATCCGTACGTCGTATCGACGACTGGATCAAGCAGCCCACCATCGCCGCAGAAAATAAAGGCATCAACGAAGGAACCGATCTCATGATGCGCCTTCTGCGCGATGCCGGATGCGGCCAGGTCACCAAGTGTCCCACCGAATTGCATCCCGGCGTCTTCGCGACGCTTGATGCCGGCGCTCCCAAGACTCTCGCCGTCTACTTTATGTACGACGTGAAACAGGTGGATCCGGCCGAGTGGTCGTCGCCCCCGTTCACGCCCACGCTCGTTGAAAGAGCTGGGCTCGGAAAGGTTCTCGTGGGCCGCGGCGCCGTAAACTCCAAAGGGCCGCAGGGAGCCTTCCTGGCTGCGGTTCATGCCATCCGCGGCGCGGGTAAGAAGCTGCCGGTGAACCTGGTCTTTGTCTGCGAAAGTGAGGAGGAAATCGGCTCCCCGCATATCCAGCAGATCGTGCATCGTCAAGATGTGACTGCGGCACTGCGCAAATGCGTGGGCGTGCTGACGCCTTCTTCGGCGCAGGCGCTCGACGGGACGGTCACCATGTCGCTGGGTGCCAAGGGGGTCATTGAACTGGAATTGGTTTCAACCGGTGAAAAATGGGGCCGCGGGCCGAAGCTCGATGTGCACTCCAGCAATAAGGCGCGCCTCGATAGCCCCGCGTGGCACCTGGTGGAGGCCTTGGCCTCGCTAGTCTCGCCCGACGGCAATACCCCGGCGATCGACAACTATCTCGAGAAAGTCCGCCCGGTCAGTGCCTCCGAAAAAGCCATGATCGAGGAGGCCGCCAGGCGGCAGGACGAAGCGCTGCTCAAAAAGCAGCTTGGCGTGCAGCACTGGGTTCACGATGTCAGCTTCCGCGAATCGCTCGAACTGCTGTGCTCGCGCCCGACCGTGAATATCGAGGGACTGGTGGCCGGATACACCGGTCCGGGCGGCAAGACGATTTTGCCGCACCGGGCCGTGGCCAAGATGGACCTGAGGCTGGTGCCCGACATGACCGCCGCGGACGCGCTTGCCAAACTCAAAGCACATTTGGCGAAACGCGGCTTCGGCGATATCGAGGTGAACATGACCGGCGGCTACGATCCGACCAGCACCTCGCCGGACTCCATGCCTGTTCGCGTGGAAACTGCCATCTATAAACGCCACGGAATCGACCCCATCGTCTGGCCGCGGACCGCGGGCTCTTGGCCGGGGTATGTCTTCACGGGCGAACCTTTAAAGCTGCCGGCAATCCAGTTCGGCTTAGGGCACGGCAATGGCGCGCACGCGCCGGACGAATACTACCTGATCGAATCGAAAAACTCGAAGATCCAGGGCCTCGACGGCGCCGTGCGCTCGCACGTAGAGTTCCTGTTCGAACTGGCGGCGGGTTAGGCCCAGATTGTGCGACCTTGCCCTCCCGGGCCGCTCGCTTCCGTAAAAGCATTTACTCCAATTTTTGTTGAAAACAGGACGGTTAATTGGCTTCGAATTGTAAGGGTCGGAGCGCGCTCCTTGCGGTTCCGCCGACCCTTTAGAGCTATAGAAGGCTCGGGGTGTTTGCGGTATAGTATCCGACAACATGGCGTTTGCGGGGATTTGCGCCGTCCTTCTTCCACCCTTTGTAACCTCACTACGCTGCGTCACGCCTATCCAAGCGAGAGTAGGAAGTATCCGGATGCCGGCACTTCAGGCGCGGCATGCTGGTTGATTTCGAGCTGATAAAACGCGCGCAGAACGGTGAAAGCGCGGCATTTAACGAAATCATACTGACTTACCGGAAGCGTATTCTGGGGACGATCACGCGTTTGATCGCCCGTCCTGAGGACGTGGAGGATGTGGCCCAGGAAGTCTTTCTGAGGCTGTATTTTTCCCTCGACCAGCTCAGGACGGCAGAGGTCTTTGAACCTTGGTTGTATCGCCTGACGGTGAACGCGGCGTATGATTATCTGCGCAAGCAGCGCCGCCGCCAGGAGTACCGCATGTCCGATCTGTCCGAGCAGCAGGTAATAATAGCAGACGCCGTGGCGGGGGGAAGGGCAGAGCAGGATGAGCGGGAAATGAAGAAGACCCGGGAGACAGTGGCTGCGGTTCTGGGCTCCGTTTCTGAGGCCGACCGTATTCTGCTGATGCTGAAGGAACTTGAGGGGCTGTCGCTCAAAGAGCTGGAAAAAATTTATAACATAAACGAGAATGCTCTTAAGGTCCGGTTGTTCCGGGCGCGCCAGAGAGTTCTCAAAGCTTTTGAAGCGGTGGCCAAGCGAGACGAGCCGGCGAGAACGCGTTAAGCTTTCGCCAGGGGCTAGAGTGATTTAAGTATGGATCGGATTAACGGCAGCATTGACGATCAACTCGATCAACTCTTTCGGGCGTACCGCGACGCATGCCCGGCGCCGGAACCCCGGGCCGATTTCATGCCGCTGCTGTGGCGCCGAATCGAAGCGCGCCAGAGCTTTGCGTTTTCCTTCAGGCGCATGGCTAACGCTTTAGTCACCGCGGCCATGGCGGCTTCCGTCGCCCTGGGCGTTTACATGGCCTTGCCTCATAGCACAGCCGCCAATGCGGCTTACTACGACAGCTACGTAGAGGCTCTGGCCGATGCTAACGCCATCGACACGCCCGATATCGTGGCGCCCGTCCGCCTGGATCTGAGCGAACCTCAGTAGACGTTCCTATGCCGAAATCCAGGTTAACCGCGGCCTTTTACCTTTCGCTGGTATTTCTTAGCGGCGCCCTGGTGGGCGGCCTTTCCTATCGTCTCTACGCCGTTAATAGCGTGAGCGCAATCACAGGCTCTCCCAGGCCCACCCCGGAAGAGGCGCGCCGGCGCTACATGGATTCCATCCGCGCGAAGGTCAACCTGGACGAGCAGCAGGTCGAGCAGGTGAATCGAATCCTGGATGAGACCCGCGCCCAGTTTGACCAGGTTCGCGGCAAGATGCACGCCGAGAGTCAAGCAATCCAAAACCGGCAGGTAGAGGAGATCACCGCCATCCTTCGCGACGATCAGAAACCGCTCTACGCCGCCTTCCGCGAAGAACGCGAGCGCCTGCGCCAGCAACAGCGCGGAAGACAACGGACGCGGTAAACTTCGACCTGTACGCCCACTAGGCCTGCGCTAACGGATTTACGCCGTCGGCTGCGGCTTGTCGCGCCCGGTCTGCTCTTGACGACCAGTGGCAGCCTTTTTCGCTCCTCGCGTGGCCGCATATTTCCTTTCGAAGCGGTCGACGCGTCCAGCGGTGTCGATCAGCTTCTGGCGGCCCGTGAAGAATGGGTGGCAGGACGAACAGATTTCCACGCGGATATCGCCCTTGTGCGTGGAGCGGGTCTTGAAGGTATGCCCGCAAGCGCAAATTACGTTGATTTCGTTGTACGCAGGATGAATGCCGGCCTTCATGGTAGTGACAGCAATCCTTTCGGGGAAATTCCAGTATAGCAAAGCAAAACCCCCGCAAGCTCGGTGGTGAGCGGGCGGGGGTTTGGTAGCCTTTGGATTAACCTGAGGGCTAACTGGCGCTTGAGGCAGCCGGTCCACAGGAACCTGACCCCGCCACTGGACGGGATCTCAGCTGTTAGAGGCGCAACTTCAGAAGTCGGCCACCTCGCGCGGTTTATTACTACTATCCATTTTTACTGGACCACCTCCTTTCCCAGTGATACCTACATCCTCGCATGAGGTTACAGGCGCTGTCAAACACTTTGTGTTCAACAACTCCCGGCGGAAATTCCCTTACAGGTTCTGTCCCGCGAAGCGGCACATGGCGAGACCGTCCATAAGGTTGAATGGGAACTGCCCGGTGGTGTAATGCCCGCATGGAAGCGTGAAAACATCGTGCGGCAGCCGCAACTTGCGGAAATGCTCCAGCACTTCTTGCGAAAAAACCGGCAGAAAACTGCTGTCATGCCGCGCCCAAACGAGCAGCGTCCGCATTCCGCGCCCGTTCATGCGGTGTAGGAAGGAAGCCGGACTGATGATTGACCAGTAACGCCGCAGACTTTCCTGATCGACGGTGTCCCCGAATCCGCGGCGTATGTGCTGGGTGGAAAGGCCCGTCCACACCACATCGGAAAAATACATCGCCACGTGGTTGAAGATACCCAAGCGGACTCGTGCATCGTGGGCCGCGGCGAGGAAGGCCATACAGGAGCCGAGGCTCGTCCCGAGAATTCCCAGCCTTGAATATCCGCGGCCCTGAAGCCAATCCAGGCACGCACGGGCGTCGATCACCGTCTGCCGGCACGCGTGGATCGTGCGGCCGATGTTGCTCGAAACGTGGTAGTCGGCCCGCTCAGTCTCCGCTGGTTTGCGTTCCGCGTGGTACGCCATCGTCATTCGCAGCGCGCTGATCCCAAATCTATTAAATAGTTTTGCGAGCCCGACATGGGCCTCCGCCCCGGAGTTCCATTGGGGCAGAACGACGATCGCCCGGCCGTGATCGCGCGGTGCCGGAAACCAGCGAGCGTGGACGCGGTTGTTTTCGGGATAAGGAGAGCGCACCGGGCTTGCAAAACCTAAAAGCCCATCCTTCAACTGGTAATCGCGTACGGCTTCGTACGCAAAGAAACGATCGGAATCGTGGATCGCTTCCTGTACAAAACGGGATAGGGCTGCTGGGGCGTCACCATTAACCGCTTCGGGCCAATGTGGAAATTCGAACCGCGCCAGCCAGTCAGCGCCCCATTCGAACGGCCTGACTAACCTATTGGTATCGCGGGTGGCGAGCTTACGCTCCCAGCGGTGCATCCAGCGGGCGTAGAGACCCATAAAGAGTTGCGAGAAGAACAGAGTAGCAGACGCAAATTGAGCTTTCAGCAATAAGCGCACAGCGCAAACCAGCGCCGCTCAGAGCTGATGGCCGATAGCCGAAAGCCGAAAGCTAAAAAAGAAAGGCCCCGCTCCGGCAGATGGGACCGAAGCGGGGCGCAAGTGCCCGTGGAGGCAACGCACCAAAGCTATGAAACCTCAAACCCCGGTGATCGGGTAGCAACCCGAGTGCCACCGGTAAGTCATTGAGGGAATAGGGAAGGGTGGGGTTCGGGTTTCCAGATTCGGAATATGTCTCAAATGTATCTTCGGGATTGTGGAGCAGGCGGACGCGACATGGTCCGCCCCCTCACGGTCTCGGCTCGGATGGGGGGCCCATCAACTTTGCCAGCAAGGCAGCTGTAGACGGATGAGGTTCGCTTGCGGAGCCATCAAAGCCCAAGCCGCCGGCCTTGCCCAGCGCGAAATCGAGAGGCGTCAACCCACGCTTGTCCTTGATGTCGGGCTTCGCTCCGTGGTCCGCCAGAAATTGGACCACCTGGTCGTAACCCTTCAGGGCCGCGCCGTGGAGAGCCGTTTGGCCGCGCGCATCGACGGCGTTGATATCGACGCCGTTTTCGAGGCAAAGGCGGATGGCATCGATCGCCTCGGCTTCGGTTTTGTGCCGGCCGGTGGAGTCTTCCTCTTTAGTACCCAGCCCGCCCGCCGCCATCAAAGGATTGATGCCATTGCGCGTGGCGAGCTTCGCATCGGCGCCCTTCGCCAGGAGCAGCTTCATAGCGGGCAGGTCGCCGGCTTTAGCGGCGCGAAGGAAAGGCGTGGTGCCGGTGGTCAGCATGGTGTCATCGCCGCGATCGAGCTTGGCCCGATAAGGTGCCTGCTTTTTCAACTGCGCATTGACGTTGGCCCCGTGGTCGAGCAACTTTTCTATCAGGTCGAGCGCGGTGAACCGCTCGTCGATCACTTTGGGCGCGGGCCGGTTGTCATTAGGCATGGTGTTGAAGTCAACCGCCGCATAAAGTGCCGTGCGGCCCGTGACTCCGGCCAGATTCGGATCGGTGCCCTGGTCGATCAAGTACGCCGCTACATCGTAATGTCCGTTGATGATGGCCAGCACGACGGCGCTGTTGCCATCGGGATCGGTCGCGTTAATATCCGCCTTGGCGTCCACCAGAATTTTGGCGCAATCAAGGCAGCCCTGTCGCGCGGCGAAGTGCAAAGCCATAAAACCGCCCGGCGGAAGCCATTTCTCACGCGGCTCGGAGGTCACCTGGCGCTCCCAATGCTGGACGGCGGAACGCGCATTCACATCAGCGCCGCGGGCGATCAGTTCCCGCATCATTTCGGGATGGGTCTGGCCGGCGGCCCACATGAGCGGAGTTTGGCCGTGCACTGGCTCGGTGGCGTTAACTTGAGCGCCGTGCGCCAGCAGGATCCTGGCAGCCTCCACGTTGCCGCTTCGAGCCACGGTCATCAGCGGCGTTTCGCCCTCGGTCCAGACCGTATTGGCAGACGCTCCGGCCTGGAGGAGCCTTTCGATCATCGCGGCGTTTCCGTTGACGCAGGCCAGGTACAGCGGTGTGATGCCATAGCGGTTTGCGGCATTCACATTGGCGCCGGCGAACACGAGGCGGCCGGCGAGGTCGAGGTCGTCCTGGCGGACGGCCCAAGCCAGGGCGGTGGTGCCGTCCGCTTCTGGTGCGTTCACATCGGCGTGCGCATCAAGCAGGGCAAGAACGGCTGCTCTATCGCCGGATTTGACGGCATCGACAACGCGGGCGTTGGGGGCGGAGAAGGCAACCGACGCCAGCAGTATCGTTGAAAGGCTTACAAGCTTAAAGCAGTCGGCAGGCGAAAGCGCCTGCCCCACCTTCAGGGCGCGCATCATAGTTCCGTCATTTTCCCGGTGCTGTCGCCCAAGTGCTCTTCCGGCACGCCGGCTTTATCCAGCAGCGTGAGCAAGAGGTTCGCCTGGGGCGTGTGGTCGGGATATCGCAAGTGGCGGCCTCCCTGGATACGCCCTGATCCCGTGCCGGCCACCAGGTTGGGCAACGGGAAGTGGTTATGCAGGTTGCTGTTGCTCATGTTGCTGCCGAACAGGATCACGGCATGGTCCAGGAGGCTGCCATCGCCATCCGGTGTGCTCTCGAGTTTCTTGAGGAATTCGGCGAACAAGCCCACGTGATAACTCTGGATCTTTACCAGCTTCTCGATTTTCTCCGGCTTGTTCTGGTGATGCGAGGTAGCGTGGTGGCCGTCGGGAACACCAATTTGCGGGTAGGTCCGATTGCTCACTTCGCGCGCCACCATGTAAGTCAACACGCGTGTTACATTCGCCTGCCATGCCAGCGCCGCCAGGTCGTACATCATACGAACGTGCTCTTCGTATGAGAACGGAATTCCGGCCGGCGCATCCGGGAGCTTCAAATCGGCCTTGGCCTGCTCGTTTGAGGCGCGTTGGATCCGGCGTTCGATCTCGCGCACGTTCTCCAGGTAGTCGCTTATAGTGGATCGGTCTTTGGCCCCCAACCCGCGTTGAAGGTCCGCGGCTTCCGCCGTGATCGCGTCCAAAATGCTGCGCTCCTCCTGGTTGCGCGCGCTGCGCTCCGCCGGGCTGCCGCCCTGACCGAACATGCGCTCGAACACCTTGCGCGGATTGACTTCCATGGGCAGAGGCGTGGTGGGCGTGCGCCAGGAAAGCGTGTTCATGTAGATGCAGCCATAGTCGCGGTCGCACGACCCGATGAGATCGGAATGATCCTCGGTGGCCAACTCGAGCGAGGGCAGCATCGTATCCTGCCCGATGTGGCGCGCGGCCAGTTGATCGGCAGTGACACCAGCGTAGGCATCCACGCCCTGAGTGGGCTTGGGACGCACACCGCTCAGCCAGGTAGTGGGGCTGAGCGAATGCACAGCCGTTGTATCGGCGGCTTTGTGATGAAGGCCGCTCACGATATTGATATACCCGCGGAACGGCTCGAGCGGCTTGAGGATGCGCGGGAACTCGAAATCGGCGCCTTCCGCCGCAGGCGTCCACTGCTCCATGATGGCCCCATGCGGCAGATAGACGAATGCGAGGCGGGTTGCCGGATTGGTCGCGGCACCGAGCGCGGGGATCATCGCGTCGAGGAACGGCAGGGACACGGTGACGCCGAGGCCGCGGAGAAAGCTGCGGCGGGGAAGATGAGAGCGGATGAGAATGTTCATCGGCCTCCTTGAATGCTAATGCTTCTTGGCAGGCGAAAGCGCCTGCCCCACTCGCCCGGCGGCAGCCTGCAAAGGCTGCCCCACATCACTTGATCTCTTCATCGAAAACGGCACGCTGCGCACGATGCCCAGCACAATAGCCGAAAAACGGTAATCCTTCGCCGCCGCCTCGCGCGCAATGGAGCGCACTACGGGCATATCGTAATATTCGAGCCCTCGCCCGAGCGCGTAGGTCAGCAATTTCTCTGTCAAGGTCCCGGCGAATTGCGATGAGCGGCTTAGCACCGCATTGCGCAGGGCCACCGGCCCGTCGACCTTAGTTCCGTCTGCCAGTTCGCCCGAAGCATCCACCGGCCCGCCGGCCTCTTTGGTGCGCCATTGGCCTATGGCATCGAAGTTTTCCAGCGAGAATCCCAGCGGGTCGAGAATCTTGTGGCAGGTGGCGCAAGTGGCGTTCTGCCGGTGCAGGTCGAGCAGAGCGCGCATCGTGAGCGGCTTCGCGCCTTCACTATTCTCCTTGAGCGCCGGCACGTTCGGCGGGGGCGCAGGCGGCGGCGTGCCCAGGATGTTTTCCAGAATCCACTTACCGCGGAGAACGGGGGAGGTGCGGTTCGGATAAGAAGTCACGGTGAGGACGCTTCCCTGCCCCAGTAGGCCGCGGCGGTTTTCGTCGCTGACGCGCACGCGCCGGAACTGGCTGCCATAGATGTTCGGAATCCCGTAATGGCGGGCAAGCCGTTCATTGACGAAGGTGTAATCCGCATTCAGCAGGTCGATGACGCTGCGGTCCTCGCGCACGATGCTCTGAAAGAAAAGCTCCGTCTCGCGCCGGAAGGCCTGCCGCAGGTTGTCATCCCAGTTGGGAAACTCTTCCCGGTCGGGGATAGCGCTCTTCAGGTTACGCAGGAAGAGCCACTGGCCGGCGAAATCGGTGACCAGGGCCTCGGCCCGCGCGTCCGCCAGCATCCTCCTCACCTCCTGCTCGAGCACCGCCGGGTCCCTCAGTTTCCCTTGCGCGGCGGTGTCCAGGAGCTGGTCGTCAGGGATGCTGCTCCACAGGAAAAATGAGAGGCGCGAAGCCAGTTCGAGATCGCTAACCGGGTAGATCGTACCAGGTGCAAGGTTCGCCGGATCGGGCGAGGCGCGGAACAGAAACTTGGGATCGGCCAGCATCAGGCGCAACCCGCTTTCCACACCGGAATCGAAGGTGCCGCGGTTCCGCCCGGCCTGATAGAAACTGAGGAGCAGTTCGAGATCCTTGTCGTTGATAGGCCGGCGGTATGCGCGACGCGCCAGCGTCGTCAGAATCTTCTTGGCGCAGGGCAGTTCGTCACTCGCGGCGGCCGGCCTGCACGAGAAAATCGTGCGCCGGCTGGGCGTATCGCCGGAGCCGCTGGGCTGGTAGGGGCCGCTGATATCCACGTAATCGATCAGCGGGATACCGTTCATGTTCTGCAGATCCAGATCGCGCGTGAACGGTTGGAGCGGCTCGTCGCTTTCGGTGGAGCTCTTGCGCAGGAAGGCCACGGCCACGGCGTGCGGGCCGGCCGTCACACGAACGCGCTTTTTGAGGCGCGCGTCGAGGGCATCGCCGGCAATTCCGAGGTTGCCGTCCATCAGCTTGTTGTCTTCCTCGCCGCCAACCGGCGCCAGAAAGACGCGCTCCCCATCGATGCTGATTTCCAACTGGTGCGGCCACTCCAGGCCGGTGATGTAGCCCACGATATTGCGCAGGAGCTTGACGCTGAAATCGTAGTCGGCGTCCAGCGGAAAATTGTAGTGGATCAGGATGCCGCCGCGCGTCCCCAGCGGAAGACCCTCGATGTGGCCGTCCTGAGCCATGTCGGGAGGGACGCGGAAGACCCGGCTGATCGGTTTGATGAAGGGATCACCCACGGCCAGGGCCGCGATCTGGCGCGCAGCCGCGAGGTACTGCTCCAGAAGCGATGGCGAGACCTTCAGCACGTCGGCGATGTTGTCGAAGCCGTTGGCTTCATCATCGGCAGGAAGCAGATCATTCACTTCGATGCGAAGGTCGAGCAGGTCACGAATGGCGTTGGCGTATTCGGTGCGATTCAGACGGTGGAGCGGGTCGCGCCCCGGATTCTGCGACGCCGCGCGGTCGATGGACTCCTCAAGCCACGAGACGAAGCTGTCGAGAGTCGCCTTATTCGGCCGCGGCATGCCTTGCGGCGGCATCATCCCGCCGCGCAGTTTGCGGATCACCTTTTCCCAGGTCTCTGCTCCTTCGGCCGGCTTGTCGAGGTCGATGCGGTCGAGCATCAGGCCGCCGGTCTTAAGCTTCTGGTTGTGGCAGGTGTCGCAATACCGGTCGAGCAAGGCGCGCTGCGGCGAGACGGCAGACGACTCGGCGAACAGTGTGGCGCTGGTCGCTGCCAGTAGTGCCGCGAGCGGCAGAATGTCGAGGAATGAACGAGACAACCCTCACCCTCCACGGAGAGGCCGGAACGTCTTCAGAGTCATGATACCTCCGAGGCGCCCTGGCGTCGCGCGAGGCGTAATACGCGCCGCGTAGCCTTTTAGGGCCAGATTATGGAGCTCGAAAACACCGGTAATGCTCATCTCCCGAGGCGAGTCTGGCCGTGCGGCAGCCTAGACCGAGTCTGCGGCCAGGCTGGCTTTGGCAGTGGTCAGGTGCGGAGGCAGGCGAACCTTGCCGGACTGCGGATCGAAACATACCAGTTCCTCTTGTGCCGCGAGTGCCAGAATCTGTGGGACGACTTGTTCGGTCTGTTCCGGCTGGATTGCCATGATCACGTGGTCGCCAGTAACGTCGAGGCCGCAAGCCCAAGGGCAGGAATCGAGATCGTCTTCCGGAACCATTTCGACTTCCGGGTATAGGCTGGTGAGGCGGCGATAAAACCTGTACACGTGGGAATCAAATCCGGGCGCGACCGGTTTCTCACTGTTTAGCACGCGGTACCGGGCGGCAGCTTCGTCATCGGAAATCGCCGTCGGGCTGTTCCACACCCCAAGATAGAAGCGCATCGCAAGACCGCCCAATTCGACTCCATTAGAAAACATAAAGGCGCTAGAAATTTACTCTTTCGAACGCGAGTTTACATCCAACGGTCCTCTTGGTACCAGATATCAGTAGGACTTAAGTTCTATCCGCGGTCAGGGCCTCCCTCAAGACGCGAATCCGAGTGGAAGTAATGTGCGAGGCGGTGTTTAGTTCTTCAACAGTTCCGGTACTGGCAGATCGCAAAGGACTGTCGATTCCGAACGCTTGTATGTAAAACTTGGGCTTTCAGCACGCGAACGGGACAACCTCGGATTGTCCACAACGCAAGCCACCTTTCGAGACTGAAGAATGCAAACCAGAATATTTGCACAAATTTTTAGATTGTTCCTATTGTTTGTGCTTACTGTCAGCCTGCTTTTCGGTGATCGGTTGTTGTCACCAACCCGCCGCGGCAGCAGCGAACGCGTGCCCGATTTGAAGTCCGGGACCGCTCTACTGGATCTGCCTTTGAGTTTTGAGCCCA
>CAZKVF010000234.1:0-23709 GCA_964556085.1 uncultured Solibacteraceae bacterium | reverse complement strand
TCGATGCCGGCGCGCTAATCGCCTTGGATCGCGGTGATAAGCGTATGATCGCTTTGCTCCATCGGGCGCTAGCTCAAGGCCGGGCCTTTCGAGTGCCGGCGGGCGTCGTGGGACAAACCTGGCGCGATGGCCATCATCAGGTGACGTTAGCGCGGTTCTTGCGGAGCGAGGAAGTGGAGATTGTTCCACTCGATGAACACCTCGCTCGTTCGTGTGGAGAACTCTGCGGCGCCGTCAATTCGGCTGATGTTATCGACGCTTCGGTGGTCATCATTGCCAGCGAGCGGCGAGACCCCATCGTTACAAGCGATCCGAATGACCTGCGGCGTCTGGATGCGAGAGCCCAGATTATTCCTATTTGAAGTTCTTCCGCCCACTGGCCTCTTTCTCGTTGCCACCTGTTTCGAAAGGGCCGGGCCGGCCGCGGAGGCTCGCACCCTACTCCAGAACATACTCAGAAGCTTACGCTCCCTGCGGACGACTTCCCTTGCGTGTTCTGCAACTGAGCGCTGACCGAGGCCAGACCGCTGCTTGCGCCTTGCTGCACCGTAAACGGCACCACCAGCAGAAACGTGCCTCCGAATTGCGACGAAGTGGTGCCCGAGAACCATTGGCTGGCCAGTGAGGAGAGATCCACCGTCAAATCGCTGGTCTGCACAGTCTGGCCGGAAGCGGCGGTGAAATGGAAGATGGCAGCCGTGAGATCGCGCGAATTGGAAATCCCGGCGATCTGAACTTGAAATCCGGTGCTGTTCGTCGCGACCGTCATGCTCTGGATCCCCGGTGCCGTCGGGGCCACCGTAGCCGAACTGCTCCCGCTTCCGCCGGACAGATCGGAGCTCACCGTCAGCGTGATCGTGCCGGCCACCGTGCCGGTCTGAAACGCCACCGTGCTCGCCGGGAACGTGGCATGCGTCTTCCCTGCTGCAATCGTGAAACTCAGAGTACGCCCGCCCGTCGAAAACTGAATGGAAGGATCATCCCGGGCGGCCGGCCCGCTTGGCTGGAACGTCAACGTGACTTGCCCGGTTACGGCCTTCGCGTACGGCGCCGACAGCGTCACATCGAAGCTCACGGCGGCCGCTGAATTGGCTGCGGACGGCACACCCACGATCGAAAGAGACGGCGTCGGCGACGGAGCCACAACCACAAGCGTAGATTGCTGATCCGCGGTCGCCGACGCGCTGTCGGAGACGTGCACGCCAAAGGTAAATGCTCCTGTGGTTGTCGGCGTGCCGGAAATCACACCGCTGGACCCATTTAATGCCAAACCAGTCGGCAAAGCTCCCGTCGTAATCGACCAGGTGTAAGGTGGCTTGCCTCCGCTCGCCGATAGAGTCTGGGAGTAGGCCGTGCCCTGGGTTGCTCCCGGCAGCGGCGTCGCCGTGGTGATGCTCAGAATCGAGTTAGAGGTAATCGTAAGGCTGAACGCCTTAGACGCATTGTTTTTGGCGGTGTCCGTCACCTGTACCGTGAAGTTGAACGAACCGGCCGCCGTCGGCGTCCCGGAGAGAGTCCCGCTCCGAGCGTCCAGCGTAATGCTCGCGGGAAGCGCGCCCGCCGTCACCGCCCAGGTATACGGAGCAGTGCCTCCGGTTGCGGCGAGCGTCTGCGAGTACGAACTGCCTGTCGCGCCGCCTGGCAGCGTCGTCCCCGTCGTGATGCTTAAAGACGCCGCGATCATGATGCCGAATTGCCTGCTGGCCGTCGCATGGTTGGAATCGGTAACTTGCACGGTGAAAGTAAACGTGCCCGTCGCCGAAGGGCTGCCGGACAGAACGCCGGTCGAGGCGTTCAGTGAGAGTCCGGACGGCAGCGTGCCGGACGAGATCGACCACGTATAAGGCGGCGTCCCTCCGGAAGCGGCCAAGGTCTGCGAATACGCGCTTCCCGCGGATCCGCCCGGCAGCACGCCGTTCGTCGTGATCGTGAGCGGCGCGTCGATGGTGAGTGTGTACACCGCGGACGTAGCGGCTTGCGCGGCGTCGCTTACGCCGATCGTGAAGTTGGACGGGCCCGCGCTCGTCGGGGTGCCGCTGATCGTGCCGCTTGACGCGCTCAGCCCCAGCCCCGCCGGCAGCGTCCCTGACACCAGAGAGAAGGTGTACGGCGATGTCCCATTGGAAACCTGAATGGTCTGGGAATAGCCTCCGCCCACCGTCCCGTCGGGCAGTGAAGGAGTAGTGATCGCCGGAGCCGCGTTGATTCGAACGGTGTAAGAGTTGGATCCCTTATCGTTCAGAAGGTCGCTCGCGGTGATCATGAATTTAAAACTGCCGGCCTTGTTGGGGGTGCCGCTGATCGTCCCGCTCGCGGTTGAAAACGAGAGGCCGGGCGGCAGAGTCCCGCTGGACGACCAGAAGCACGCGCCGGTGCACCCGAACGCAATCAAGGTTTGCGAATACGCCGAATTGATCGTCCAGTCCGGCAGTGTCGCCGGGCTGATGGTGATCGAGGCCTTCGCGGCGCCGTATGGGTTGCAGAAAAACATTGCGAATATGGCGAACATGCACAAAAGGCCACGCCGCCCGGTGTGGTGAAACATCGAGCACATCCCTCCCCTCGCAGGAAGCCTCCGCTACCCTCCCTGCCAAAATGGATGCCGGTGTACAACTCTGCGCACTCCCAAGCCCCGCTCAACCTGGCCCTGTGACCGCCTGACAATGGCGCCGTTCGACCTTCGCGTAACCGCGCGATTTCGTCCATCCCGGCAATTTCATAACGCACCAAACCAGGCGGCCACGCGACTAGTGGGGTGGCTGGAGCACCGGCGTTCCGCTGGTGATCACGATCCCTGCCGGGCTCTGTGAGCCTGCCGGTTGAGAGGGACTGGTGCTGCCGCTTGCGCCGCTACTCCCGCTTCCGCGGCTCGCCGCGAGCGCGGCCCCGCCGGCAACCGCTCCCCCAATCACGGCAATCAACAGTATCTTTTTGGAAGAGCCTCCGTTTGCCGCTCCCCCCGGCTCGGCGTTGGTTTGATTGATCACTGCATTGGCTCGTTCGCCGCGGTACGAGGCCGCCACGCGAATCTCAAACTTTCCCACCATCTGGTTGGGAGCTAAGCCTTTTCCTGCCGCCTCTCCCTTTTCGTTCGTCTGCATCGCGAGTTCGCGAAGGTTGCCCGGAAATTCCCCGCCGGGCCCCATAACAGGAAGCAAAAACGTAACGAAGACGCCGCTGAGCGGCTGGTTGTTCTCGTCGACCGTGCGCACCACCGGTTCCTTTGCTCGGTGCAGCCGGATGTTGTTGATCGCTCCTTCTCCCGCGACCACCTCTATCTTCAACATCGATGTCGTTGCCTCTTGCTCCGGCGTCGGAGCTTGCGCGGAAACCATGCGCGGCTCGAGCGTGCACGCGGCCAGCACCAATCCGGGTAATGCCCAAGCACGCCGTTTTCTTGGAACAAGGCGAATCGAGAGTGTCTGCACAGTTAAACAATGTAGGATTGCCCGCTCCGATCCAAGTGCGGAAAATGACCGTACGGGATCAGCCGGTGCGGAATCGAACTGCCTTCCCCGCGGATCCGTCAGGTCCTTCACAGGCCTCACGAAATGACCCCATCGGCCGCAGGAGATCTCGGTCTAAGCTGAAAGGACGGCATGACCAATCAAACTCTCGCGAAGGTGCCGGAAACCGGGAGTACGGTTGGCGTAAGTTGCTTGTACTCCGTGGTGCGCGAGATTGCCGACATTGCTCGCGAAGGCGATGTCAGCGGAATCCTGTTGGGCACTAAAGATGAGTGCCACGTTCGGATCCTCGCGTTCCGGCGCATGGCTGCTAAGGGCGCCTCCGGCTTGCTTGCGGAAATCGATCAGGAATCCCTCGCACGTCTGATCGTCGCTCCTCCCGCGGAAAACGAATTATATGGTCTTGAGCTTGTAGGCTGGTTCCGGGCTCAACCGCGATACGAACTCGAACTGTCGTCCTGGGAATTGGACGTCTTGAACACCTTCTTCACCGAGGGTCCGCAGGTCGGAATGATCATACGCGCTGGCGGTTTTGGGCCGGCTCTTGCGCGATTCTACGTGCGGGCGCCCGGCGGCTTTCAATCGGATGTTTATCGTAACCTCACGGTACCCGGGATGGCGGAGGGCCCTATGCTTACGGTCGAACCGCACGCTCTCCTCCCGCAGCGCCCTGACCCACTGGACATGGAGCAGTCCGCGTGGCGGGATGTCCTGGACGAACCCGAGGGTCAGCATGGGAGCTGGATGTGGGGGGCTGCCTCGGCGATCGCAATCGTGGTGTTCCTCCTGGTAGGATATTTGCGGATTCCCGCCACGAGGCAGCAGGCAAGCCGTGTGGATCCCGCCAGCCTGCCGGAACTCGCGGCGGAAGCCGGCCGTGAGGAACTGCCTCCCCTTTCTTCCGACTTCCGGCCCAAACCGGACGACACACTTCGCCCCGATGCACGTTCGCCGCGGCCCGAACTTGCGGACCCGGCGAAGGATTTGCAACCGAAAGAAGAGCTTCCGCCGCCTTTCAAAGAACCAGTCGCGGGCCGGGAGAAAGCGCGCGAACCTTCAAGCGCGATGCCCAACCGCAATCCGAAAGTGGCTACGCCCACTCGAACGGATTCACAACAACCGCGTCCTTTCCGGCCGCTTCCGGTAAGCACACCTCCGAAAAATCTGCCGGCTCCGGACTTGGCGCCTCCGCCGCAGTTGGCGCGTGAAGCGCCAGAGCTTCCTTCTTCTCCGCTGCCGCAGTCGATCCCCGTGGTGCGTCCGATGGAAACAGTGCCGAAGAACGTCGAGCCGCAGACTCCTTCGAGCGGAACCCTGATCTGGACTGGCCGGCTCCGCAAAAACGCGACGGTCGTGATCGACGGCAAAAACGCATCCCTCGGGACACTGGCGGGCGAATTACCAGGTAAGCCCGTACAGTACCAGGTCTATCCGGGCGACCTCTCCGATGACGGAATCCTGGTGTTCACCGCGCGTGCGCAGGATGCTCGGGTGGGATGGGACTCTCCGGGCCCGGAAAACGGATGGAACCGTGTCCTATATGAGGTCGACCCGCACAATGCCCGTGGTGTCGAGGTCGAAGAGGTGCCCAGTCCAGCCAATTCCTGGAGACGTCTTGTGCTGAAGTGCATCAACCCGAAACTCTCCGTCATTTATGTGAAGTGGTCGCTTGCCCGGTAGGCGTTAGAGCTGCGGCCTTTCTCGTTGCCACCTCTTCCAGAACAATATCTCCCCTGATTCTCTCACTTACGCCTCCCCTATTTCAGACTCGAACCTGCCGCAATGCTACACGTCGGGCAAGGAGATCGCATGGAGAGTCCCATCATTATCGAATCTGTTAAGCAGCCTAAACGCCGCAGGCGCCAGCCCGCGTCCGCGCATCAGATAGCCGTGAATCGCGCCAACGCCGCTAGAAGCACCGGCCCCAACACTCCGGAAGGCAAAGCCAGCTCATCTCAAAACGCCATCAAGCATGGCCTCGCCGCCTCGCGCTTCACCGTCGTGCGCGTCGAGGATCCCGCCCAACTCCAGGAACTGCGCGCCAACCTTCTCCACTGCTACCGGCCCGTCAACACCCAGGAGATCGAAGCCCTCGACTGCATGGCCCGCGCCCAGTTTTCCATGCGCCGCGCCGCCCAGCTCGAGGCCTCCCTTTTCACCACCTCCATCAACGATGCCTGGGCCGATCCGCGCGTCCGCATGGAGCCGGAACTCGAACAGAATATCTCGGTGTCCGTCGACCAGAACCGCGGTTTCTACCTGGCCGAGGGCATCCGCATGCTCGCCAAAGAATCCAACGGCCTATCGTTGTTGCTGCGCTACCAGGCCCACGCCGAGCGCCAGTACCGCCGCGCGTTGGAGGAATTCGAGCGCTTGAAGAAGCTCAGGGCAGAAATGCCAAACGAACCGATAAGCGACACCCCGTTCCCCGACGAACTCAAGCGAAATGAAGTTGTCATCCCCGGTGGTGCCGACGCTCCTGGTGGGGCCGGTGGTCTCTGCCACCGGCCATCCGACGCCACTGGTGGGGCCGACGCTTCTGGTGGAGCCGGTGGTCTCAGCCACCGGCCATCCGACGCCACTGGTGGGGCCGACGCTCCTGGTGGACTGGTGGTCTCAGCCACCGCCCATCCGACGCTGGTAGCACCCCCGACCCCCAGTCCTGATGCCGGATCCCCAGCCCCCGATTCCCGAGTAAGATACATCAAAGGGCTCCAACGTGAAACTGAAACTCTCTTTCGGAGTGATGAGCGCCGCCGCAGTTGCGTTGGGCGCTTCCGTCTTCGCGGGACGGGCCTTGGCCCAGCGGCCATCGCCGGGGCAGACCTTGTTCGAGCAGAAATGCGCGGCCTGTCACTCCGAGGGTGGCGCCGCGCCACCGCTTGCCGCGCTTCGCAGCCAGGGTACCGAAAGCATCTTCGAAAGTTTGCTGAACGGCAGGATGAAAGACTCCGCGGCGGGGATGAACAGCCGCGAGCGGCGGCTGGTCGCCGAGTTCGTGGGGCAGCGGACATGGCAGGACCCCGCGGCCGGCGATATTTCGAAGATGAAAAATGCCTGCGCTGCGAATCCGCCATTGGGCGAGCCGGCGAGCGATGCGTGGTCGGGGTGGGGCGGTCCGACTAACGCCCGCTTCCAAAGCGCGGCGGGGTTGCGCGCCGCTGATGTGCCGCGTTTGAAACTGAAATGGGCGTTTGGGCTGCCGGGCGGCTCCAACATGTACTCGCAACCGGCCGTGGCGTTTGGCCGCGTCTTCGTAGGCGGCGATGATGGCGTTGTGTATTCGATGGATGCGAAATCCGGCTGCGTTTATTGGGCGTACCGCGCGGATCAGTTCGGGCGCTTTGCGCCAATCGCCGCGCCGATCCAAGGCCATCCGGGAACGCGTTACGCCATCTTCTTCGTGACTCGCTCGAGCACGGCGTACGCCATCGACGCGCACGATGGAAAGCTGCTCTGGAAGACCGTAGTGAAAGACGGCCTCAATAATTTGAGCGCCACAGCAGCCTGGTACGACGGGCGGCTGTACGTTCCGCTTTCGGGCACCGAGACCCTGACGGGTGCCAACCTGGATTACGAGTGCTGCAAGTCGCGAGGCGCGGTGGTGGCGCTGGACTCGAACACGGGGAAGGTGCTCTGGCGCGCGCAGAGCATTCCCGAACCGCTGCGCCAATTGGGCGAGAACTCGCATGGCAAGCAAGTCTGGGGACCGGCGGGGGCTTCGGTCTGGAACACGCCGACCGTGGACGCCAAACGAAAGCTCATTTATGTCGGCACGGGGAACAGCTTCGGCCGGATCGCGGCTGCGACCAGCGATTCGATTCTGGCGCTGCGCATGGAAGACGGCAGAATGGTCTGGCATCACCAGGAATTCGAGGGCGATTCGTTCATGGCCAACTGCCAGGCGTCGAATGCGGCCGACACGAACTGCCCGGAGAAATTGGGGCCGGATTATGACTTCGGCGGCTCGTCGGCGATTCTGCAGACGGTGAACGGCAAGGATATTCTCGTAGCCGCGGGTAAAGGCGGAGTGGCGATCGGGCTCGATCCCGACGCCAATGGAAAACTGGTGTGGCGAACCCAATTGTGGGAGAAGCAGCCGCCGCCGGCCTCGGGCCTCGTAGTTTGGGGCGGCGCCGCGGACGGGCAGCGCGTTTACTATCCGCTGCAGCAGGCCGGCGGGGGTTTGAAGGCTCTGGAGCTGGCCACCGGCAAGTTGGACTGGAACGCCGCGATTCAGGCGGATCGCCGCGGTCAGGCGGGGCCGGCAAGCTCGATTCCGGGTGTGGTCTTCACCGGCGGCTGGGACGGCATTCTGCGCGCCGTCAATTCCAGTGGCGACGTGATCTGGACTTTCGATGCGAAGAAGGACTTCGAAACAGTCAACGGCGTGATCGCCAACGGCGGCTCCTTCGGCTGTGCGGGGGCGGTGATCGCCGGCGGGATGGTGTACGCCTCCTCGGGCTATACCGGCATTATGGGCGGTTCGCAGGGAAACGTGGTGCTCGCGTTCGGAGTGGAATAAGGCACCAACCCTCAGCCAATATATACAAACGTGTATAATTGAAGCGTGTCGGACCCGAAGCCAGTCGTCTGGCTGGGCGACAGTCTGGCCCGGCTCCGAGCGGCGCCGGCTGAGGTCCGTTCTGATGCGGGCTACCAGCTTGATTTGGTACAGCGGGGCGAAACGCCGATCGATTTCAGACCGATGCCGGACGTGGGTTCGGGTGCGATGGAAATTCGGATTCACGGCGAAACGGAGTTTCGCGTGTTCTATGTAGCGCAGTTCCAGGAGGCCGTATATGTGCTCCACTCGTTCGTCAAGAAGACCCGTGCCACAAGGAAAGCGGACATCGAGTTGGGTAAGCGGCGATACGCCGTGATGCTCGAACTGAGGAAGTCAAAATGAGGACAAGTCAGAGGATGAGATCGACGGGAATGACAAGGGGCAGTGGCGACGTCTTCAGGGATCTTGGCTTCTCGCCCGCAGAGGCCCGGAATCTTCGAATTCGATCCGAGCTGATGACGGCCCTGCGGAAATGCATCGAGAGTGAAGGTTGGACGCAGGCCCATGCAGCCAAGCGATTGAAGGTCTCCCAACCTCGGATCTCGGACCTCACGCGCGGTAAAATCAGCCGCTTCTCGCTCGACACTCTGGTCAACATGCTCACGTACGCCGGGATGGATGTCGCAGTAAGGATCACACAACCGTCTCGCCGAGTTGCATAGCAGCGAGGGAAAACGGGCGCAAGCCCGGTATGCCCGGTATTAGGAGTAGAGTAATGAGCACTGCGGCGTGATAGACTCGCAAGTGCTCTTCAAGTCATGCGTTATTTTTTAGCAATTGCCCTTTCTCTACCATTGTTCGGACAAGCCCGGCGTGTCGACGATGCCGTGCTCAAAACTGCCGCCAAATCGGCCCAGGACGGCGATTGGCTGACTTATGGCCTCACGCCGGGCGAGACACGTTACAGTCCTCTCAAGCAGATCGATGCTTCCAACGTGAAACGCTTGGGCCTGGTGTGGTCGTACGAAGCCGGCGAAGGAGGCGGCGATCAGGAAGCCACCCCGCTGGTCTGGAATAACACGATTTTCGGCGTCACCAACTGGAGCATCGTGTTCGCCCTCGACGCGCGTACCGGCAAAGAGAAATGGCGATGGGATCCGCTGGTGAACCGCAAACCCACAAGCGACAAGATGTGCTGCGGTGTGGTGAACCGCGGGTTGGCGCTCTACCACAACAAAGTATACGTTCCGGTGAACGACGGCCGGCTCGAGGCGCTCGATGCTGAGACCGGCAAGCCGGTATGGGAAGCCCGCGTCTCGTGGGTGCAAGACGAGCAGACGCTCACCATGGCGCCGCGGATTGCCAAGGGCAAGGTGATCGTGGGAGCGGCGGGCGGCGACCGTCCGACGCGCGGCTTCTTTGCCGCCTACGACGCGGATACCGGCCGCGAAGTTTGGCGGTTCTACACCGTTCCCGGTGATCCCGCGAAGGGCTTTGAAAATTCGGCCATGCGCAAGGCGGCCGCCACTTGGGACGGTGACTGGTGGAAGCTGGGCGGCGGCGGCTCTGTGTGGGACGGGATCTCGTACGATCCCGACAACGAGCTGTTGTATGTCGGTACGGGCAATGCCGAGCCCTGGCCCCAGGCGCTTCGCACCAAGGACGTGAGCACCGGCCATGACAACTTATATGTGGCCTCGATCGTGGCCGTGCATGTGGACACGGGCGAGCTGAAGTGGCATTACCAGATGGTCCCCGGCGACGAGTGGGATTATGACAGCGTGCAGCAGATGATCCTCGCGGACCTGACCATCAATGGCAAGCCGCGCAAAGTGATCATGCAGGCCAACAAGAATGGCTTCTTCTATGTGCTCGATCGCGTCAGCGGCGAGTTCCTTTCGGCCCAGCCGTTCTCGCGCGTCACCTGGGCCAAGGGGGTCGATCAGAAGACGGGGCGGCCCATCATCAATTCGGAAGTCAAGTACGGCAAGGACCCGGTGCCGGTCTCGCCGGGCGGCGGAGGCGCGCATAACTGGTCGCCCATGTCTTTCAATCCGCAGACCGGGCTGGTGTACGTTCCAACCCGCGGCTGGGATACCTTTTCTTATGCTACCGACTTCGACTTCAACCCGGAGCGTGCGAGCGGCGTCGGATTGACCGGGCTGAAGACCAACACGCGTGGGCTGACAGTGCAGCCGCCAGGACCCGCCACCGGTCCGGAGCCCCTCGAAGGTGGCAATCTCGGCACGCTGGTCGCCTACGATCCGGTGAAGCAGGAGATCCGCTGGCGCGTGCCGGTGGGCAATAGCAGATACGGCGGCACGCTGAGCACGGCCAGCAACCTGCTATTTCAGGTGGCGCCCAACGGACACCTGATCGCCTACTCGGCTGACAAAGGTGAAGCGCTCTTCGACCTGCCGACCGGAATGCGCAATGGCATGGGCCCGCCGATCACCTTCGCGGTGGACGGCAAGCAGTACATCGCGCTGATGGGCGGCTCGGGCGGCACGCGCAGTCTGGGCGTGAGCGCCGAACCGACCACACCGATGAAGCCGCGGTTGCTGGTGTTCGGCCTCGACGGCAAAGCGGAACTGCCCCAAGCCGAGCCTGGGCCTGCACCTGCCGCGTCCGACCCACACCAGCAGTAGGTAGCACGGGTGTTTGGTGGGGCAGGCGCTTTCGCCTGCCAACTGCTTGGCTGGTGGGGCCGGCGATCTTGTCGCCGGCCAGATAACTCCCTATTCCAGCTTGTCGGGTGTTTGGTGGGGCAGGCGCTTTCGCCTGCCAACTGCTTGGATTGTACGAACAGCAGGAGGGCTTTCCACCCCAAGCCTGGTGGGGCGGCGATCTTGTCGCCGGCCAGATAACTCGCTATTCAAGCTTGTCGGTGGGGCAGGCGCTTCCGCCTGCCAACTGCTTGGATTGTACGAACAGCGGAGGGCTTTCCACCCAAGCCTGGTGGGGCCGGCGATCTTGTCGCCGGCCAGATAACTCGCTGTTCCAGCTTGTCGGTGGCGCCGGCCGAACTTAGCGCACGCAACTAAAGCTTGCCGCCTCGTTCTCCGTTCCCGGTGCTCCCGTGAACTTGGGCCACGTCGGCCATTCGCACAAAGGTCGCGTCCGATTCGCATCCTTATTGGCGTCAACGGCTGTGAGGCCGCTGGGCGCTTGGCTTTTCTCGACCCAGTTCTGGAGCGCCACCAGGCTGTCGAACTTCGCGTTGAACGGGCCGAAACCGTGGCCGAACCCGGGAATTACGTAAAACCTCAGAAAGCTGCTCAGGCGCTCCTGGCCGAAATGCGCGAGTTGCCGCCTGTAGTATTCGATCGAGTTGTACGGCGTGATGAAGTCGTCCGCCGTGCCGTGAGTCATGATGATTTTGCCGCCCCGGGCGCGGAATTTGTCGAGGCTCACATCCGTCACATCCATGATCGAAGCAGCCACGCCAATGCGCTCCTGCCACTGCTTCGGATCGAATTTCATCGGATCGTACTTCGGATCGCGAGTGATAATGAACTTCACCGTCTGATCGCCGGCGGAATAGAGCAGGGCTTCCTTGCCCGAGAGCGGGTTCGAGGGCTCGGGCACCTGCCCGAAGTTCGACGCGCCCTGGAAGCGCGCGCCTTCGAGCAGCGCCCATTGCGGAAACGTATCCATCCCAGCGATGTTGAAACCCGGCTGGTAGCCGGACGCGATCGTCCGGACCGCCCTGATCTGCGCGTCCGAAAGACAGGTGTCACCCGTATCCGCTCCGTTCAGGCAGCGCAGCGCGGAGATGTCGAATGCGCCATCGCACGCGGCGACGTTACTGATGATCCCGTCCTTTACACCGTCGAGAGCGTCGCATTTAGCGTAGACGGCGTCGTCAATCAGCTTGGTCTTTGCCGGATTGATCCAGCCGGCGCCTCCATCCGCGTAGAGAGCCTTGCCCACGTTGAGCGACCCGAGGTGTAGCATGGTCACGTTATACGCGGGGTAATGGGCGACCACGCCGTCATAGTCCTGCGGATAACGCGCGGCGGCATCCAGCGCTTCATGCCCGCCCTGCGACCCGCCGATGAAGTAGAACCGGTCGGGGCGCCGTCCGTATGCTTTGCGGATCACCGCCAGCGCGGCATCATGGGCTTTTTTAACCGACTGCTTGCCATAATTCAGAAGCGCTTCGTCATCTAGCCCGAAAGTGCCGTCGAAGCCAGGCTTGCCCTTATGGCCGCCATCGCTGCCCAGCGTGACGTAACCTTGCTTGAGCGGCGTTTCGCTGCCGGGCGCCTGATTGGAATACTGGGTCAGGCCGGTCACCAGCGACCCATCGTATCCGCCGCCACCCATCTGCAGCGCGCGGCCGTTCCATACCGCCGGGAGATTCACCTCGAATTCGAGATCCGGCGAGCCGGAGTGGCGGGGTTTAACGATGCCCGTCACTTTGCAGAAATCGCCGTTGGCGTTGCCATTCTCTGACGCGGCTACAAACACCGCCGCCTGTACCGAGGCGCCCGAATTGGGCAGGCCGATCGCCGATGCGGGAACGGCGAATCCCTGGAGGCTGGCGCAGGTCTCGCGAGACAAACGGATGTTCCCAGGCGCAGCAGCGAAGGCCTGAACGATACCGGCCAAAATCAGCAGCGCACGACAAAACCACAAAACGGTTCGCATAACCGCCGATCCTATCACTTCTGCCTACGCCGTCCGATACGCCTCCCGCGCTACTTGCGAATACGGTACCGGAGCAACAGTCGCGCGGAATTCCGTTTGAACATGGGGCTCAACCGTCGCTTTAGACCCGGTGCCGGGTTGCTCGCCCCACACCAGGCTGACGTCATTGCCGGTCTGCGCATCCTCGTTGTTGAGAATCGCCAGCGTCAGCATCTTGCCCTCGTTGGAGCTGTAACCGATCCAGGTGGAGATGCCTATGGTCCGGCCGTTCTTCACCACCCGGTCATAGGGCCACGTGGCATACACTGCCGAGGGGAAATCGATGTACTTGGCGCGGCCGTCCTTTTGGAACATGGTCCCCATCGCCTTCAGCACATCTTCCCGATCCAATACCAGGGTGACTTTGGTTCGCCTGGGGTTCTGCGAAATCTTCTCGAGTGCTTCCCGTCCGACAAAGTCATGATCGAACTTGACGCTCGTGCCATAGCCGAGATCGTAAGGTGTCAGGTAATAGTCTTCGATGTTGTCCGAGTGAAAGCTCCCGCCCAGAGACGATCTGGCTTCGTAACTGCCCGCGGATAACCATTCACGGTACGCCTTCATTTTCGGACTGGTGTATACGGCGGGCAGCGGCGAGGGGATCCAGCCTGACTCCAGCGTGTTGGAAGAATACGCGCGCGCTCCCGAGAGCCGCAATCCGTACTCCTGGCCGGCCTCGATGATGGCGGCTTTCACCGCGTCGCCGTCTGCCCAGGGGCCGAACAACTCAAAGCCCGGCTGGCCGACCATGCCATGACGCAGCACGCGAACGGTTTTTCGGGCGATGGTAAACGTCGTCATGTGGAAGAATTTGACTTCCGGTACCGGACCACCGATCACCTTCTCGACCACCTTCAATGCGGTCGGACCCTGAATCTGATACCTGTACGCCTTACGCACAATCGGACCCGTTTGCGCAGCCGCCCTCTCATCACGTGTCACTTTGGCCTTGTAGCCGCCGGTTTCGCAATTGTACTGGACCCAATTATGGACCGACGGACGGCCCACCAGGTTGAACAGGTTATCCTCCAGGCAGAACAGGATCACGTCTCCAATTACGAAGCCTTCAGGATTCGTGACCACGTACTGCTTTGCCTTATTGGGGCCGAAATTCTTGAAGGAGTTCGTCCCGAGATTCGAAAGGAGGCGGAAAGCATCCGGCCCTTCCACGTACATGTCGGTCATATGATAGGACTGGTTGAACAGAACACACGTTCTTTGCCAGGCTTGTTGCTCATCCTGCCAGTTCGTGTATTCACTCTGCACCACGGGATAAACGTAGGGCCCAATTGCCGAATTGCGCAAAAGCTTTACGGGGCTGGTTTTCTGTAAGAGCGCTTCCAAACTCTGGTGGCTCATGAATTTCAGGGTCCTTTCCTCAATCAAAACGCATCAGTGTAGCACCCCTGGGCGTTTGGGTGCTCACCTTCAACGGCACGGCTCGAAGCCGTAGCCTGATACGAAACTCCCAACAAATCCTCACATCTATTTCGTGCAACCCCTATCCGTTAAGGTCGGAAGGCCGATTCCCCGCTCGGCCTTCATCTGAGCGATTGTCCATTATATGCATGCAAAACAGCAATACGGGAGCGCGGTGACGTGGCGCGCTTTGCCTTCCGATACGAGAGTGCGAGCTGAAGTGCGGCGCCGACCCTTTCCTCCCGGTGTCGTTTCCCTGTAGAGTAGCTAGAAGCGACAGGAGGGCACAAAATGTTCAGGCTATCTAAACTGTTGGCTTTCTCTCTTATGGCCGCTGCCGGGTTTGCGCAAACCCCTTGCGACCAACTGAAACTCTCCTTTCCGGATGCGACGGTTACCTCGATCCAGTTCATTCCGGCGGGCCCATTCAAGGCTCCGGCTCCGCAAATCGCGCCCATTCCCGCGCCCGAACCTGAGGCCGAATTAGCCGGCTCCGGCCCGCAGGGACGAGGCGCCGTTCGACCCCCGGCTCCCCAAGGAGCCGGCCCCGCTCCCCTGCCGGTTCCGGCGTATTGCCGCGTGATGATGATTCTGACGCCTTCCTCGGATTCGAAAATCGAGGCTGCTGTCTTTCTGCCGACGGAAGAATGGAACGGAAAGCTCCAGGTGGTAGGCAATGGCGGATGGGCGGGCACCGTGAGCTATCCGGCCATGGCCGCCGCCTTGCGCGAAGGCTATGCGACGGCTTCCAATGATACCGGTCACCGCAGCGCTGATGTGGGCGGAGGCGGCATGTTCGCGCTGGGCCACCCCGAGAAGATCACAGATTTTGCCTACCGGGCCATGCATGAGACTGTGGTCAAGGCCAAGCTGATCACGGTGGCATTCTATGGCCGGGGCCCGAAGTATTCCTACTACAACGGTTGCTCCACGGGCGGAAGGCAGGGGTTGATTGAAGCCACGCGTTTTCCCGACGATTTCGACGCCATCGCTGCCGGCGCTCCGGCCAATCCGCACGTGCATTTGCACGCTGCCGGTGTGGAGAGAAGCCTGGAGTTGATGAAGAACAACGCTCCGCTAACAAAGGAGAAAGTCGAGACCCTGCATAAGGCTGTTTTGGATGCGTGCGATGCCCTGGATGGAGTGAAGGATGGCATCATCAGCAATCCGGAGCGGTGTCATTACGATCCTTCGGCGCTGTTGTGTAAGGACGGCGATGGCCCCTCGTGCCTGACCCCAGCGCAACTGAAAACCGTGCAAATCGTTTTCGGCGACGTAAAGACCAAAACCGGCGAGGTCATCTGGACCGGATATCCGGTGGGAACAGAACTGGAACTCGGAGCGCTACGCAATGTGCCGAAGAGCCCGGGCGGCGTCTGGGACGTGATTCGCATTCTGGGGCACCAGGACAAGGATTACGACTGGCATCACTTCGATCTGGCGAGCGAGATGGCGCAAGCGGATAAAGCCGGCATTGACGTGCTGACCTTCGACCTTTCGGCCTTCAAAGCGCATGGCGGCAAGCTGTTCCTGTACCACGGGTGGGCCGATCCGGGCATTCCTCCGGGCCATACCGTGAGCTACTACAAAACCGTTTTGGACACCATGGGAGGGAACCAGGACGACTGGCTTCGCCTTTACATGGAGCCCGGGATGGCGCATTGCCGAGGCGGCGTAGGACCGGATCAATTCAACAAAATGGCCGTGATCGAGCGCTGGCGGGAAGCGGGAGAGGCTCCGGGCGCGATTCTGGCCTCGCACGACACGAATGGGATTGTCGATATGACCAGGCCTCTATGTCCGTATCCGCAGGTCGCGGTATACAAAGGTATCGGCAGCACGAACGACGCCGCGAACTTCGCCTGCAAGCAGCCATAGCGGAAGTGGGCCCGAAGTATGCGCCGCCGCACCTTTCTATCTGCTCCCGTTTTTGCCAGCGCGACTCGCGTTGCGATCGCGGCTAGTGAAGCTCGTCCCGTTCAAGCCAATGGTGATGGTATCCACCACACGCCCGCGGAATACGCGGCATTATTGCAAAGCATCGCGCCAACCGTCGAGGCCGACGACTACTCGCGGGGCGGCGTGGTCGCCAAGCTGGAAGAATCCATGGCATCGGCTCTCGGCAAAGAGACGGCCGTTTGGGTCTCGACGGGGACACTGGCTAACCATCTCGCTGTCCGCCTGCTTGCGGGGGACAAGCGGCGCGTGATCGTTCAGGAGCAGTGCCACCTTTACAATGATTGCGGTGACTGCTGCCAGACTCTCAGCGGCCTGAACCTCATCCCTCTAGCTCCGGCGAAGGCGACCTTTACCGTTGCTGATCTGGAACGGGAAGCTGAGCAGGGTGCATCCGGGCGAGTCTCCGTACCGATTGGCGCCATTCAGATCGAGACTCCTGTCCGCCGCAAGTCTGGTGAGGTGTTCGATTTTGCCGAAATGAAGCGCATCTCGCAATGGGCGCGCGCCCGCGGCATCGGTTTGCACCTCGATGGCGCGCGCCTATATCTCGCGTCGGCTTACAGCGGAATCCCCATTCGTGAATATGCCGCGCTCTTCGATACGGTTTACGTTTCGATGTACAAGTACTTCAATGCCGCGAGTGGCGCCATTCTAGCCGGACCGAAAACTCTCCTGGATAACCTTTTCCACATACGACGCATGTTCGGTAACGGCCTGCCGCAAGTATGGCCCTTCGCTGCGGTAGCGCTTCATTACCTTCGAGGCTTCCCCGAGCGTTATGCTCAGGCTGTTACAACATCGGAAAGAGTGATAAAGGCACTTCAGTCCGATCGCCGTTTCGAAGTGACGCGCGTACCAAATGGAACGAACATTTTCTATCTCCGGGTAAAGGGTCTTGATCCACAGGCATTCCAGAAACGGGCGCAAGAGGCCGGCTTCGTTCTATCGGCGGCTAGAAGTGACCGTTTCACGGTTTTGGTGAACGAAACCTGGGGACGCGCCGCCCCGGAAGAGATCCTGGCTCGACTCGCTTGAAAGGGGCAAAGCTTTGAAGCCGCGCGCCCGCGATCGCTCTGATGCCTTCTGCGAACGGTATCATCTCAAAGCCCCGGTTTTGTTGGCGCCCATGGCCGGCGCATGCCCTCCCGCTCTATCGGTTGCTGTGGCGAACGCCGGCGGCATGGGGGCTATGGGGGCGCTGGTCACACCTCCAGCAGGGATTCGCGCATGGGTCCAGGAGTTCAAGTCCAAAAGTTCCGGGCCGTTCCAACTCAACGTATGGATTCCGGATCCCAAGCCGCACCGATCTCCGGAAGCTGAAGAAAAGATCAGGAAATTCCTGGGAAATTGGGGGCCGAGCGTGCAAGCATCGGCGGGAGATACCGAGCTTCCCGACTTCGATGAGCAGTGTGAGACGTTTCTGGGTTCTCAGCCGGCAGCGGTTTCGTCGATTATGGGAGTGTTTCCGCCGGAATTCGTAAGGAGCCTCAAACAGCGCGGCATTGTCTGGTTCGCAACTGCCACAACACTTCGAGAGGCAAAAGCCGCGGTAGACGCCGGCGCAGACGCGATCATCGCGCAGGGGTACGAAGCCGGGGGCCACAGAGGATCATTTGATGCCCGCGCCGCGGAGCGACAAGGCGTGGGGTTATTTGCGCTACTGCCGAGGCTTGCCGATCACATCCAGGCTCCCATCATTGCCGCGGGCGGTATCGGCGACGGGCGAGGCGTTGCCGCTGCCCTGACCTTGGGCGCGAGCGCGGCTATGCTCGGTACGGTGTTCTTACGATGTCCGGAGGCGAACACTCATCATGCCTGGGCCAACGCCCTTCAGGACCTCGAACCGGAGGGCACAACCCTCACGAGAGCTCTCACCGGGCGCCTCGGCCGGGCCATTGCCACGGATTTTGTAACCGCCGCTGCGTCGCCGAATGCACCCCAACCAGCCCCGTATCCCGTGCAGCGAGGTCTGACCGCCAAGATGAAGGAAGCTGGAGCGGCCGCTAATGACTATCACAGAATGCAGGTGTGGGCGGGCCAGTCGGCGGCGATGGCCAAACCAATTCCGGCCGGGGACCTCGTGCGGCAGATCTGGCAAGAGGCGCAGGAACTCCTGTAATGACTCGGGCAAGCGGCGTTTCGGATCGCGAAGCAGGCTGGCGCACGCGTTTTATCTACTGGCTGGTAAAGCGGCGATTGGGGCGCGTTTCGCCCGGCGTTCGAATCCGCGCGCGAGATCCCAAGCTGCTGGAACTCGCTTCCAGGATGGACATGCACACGGCAGCAGCGGTTACGGTGCCGGCGAATTTGAAGGAACTCGCGCAAATTAAAGTGGCGGTCATGGTTGGATGTCCTTTCTGAATCGACATTCATTCTGCCGTCGGCAGAAAAGCGGGCATCACGGAAGAGCAACTGCACGACCTGGCGCAATTCGAAGCGAGCGGATATTTCAACGAAACGGAAAAGCTGGTGCTGCGGTTAACTGTGGCCCTGACCAAGACGCCGGCGGAGGTTTCGGGCGGACTCTTCGAGGCGCTTCGGAAGCAGTTTTCAGAGAGACAGCTGGTGGAGCTGAACTCGGCGATCGCTTGGGAGAACTACAGAGCGCGGTTCAATCGCACGTTCGCAATCGAGCCCGAGGGTTTCTCAAAAGGACAGTACTGTCCACTTCCGGAAGAATAAAACAGGCTGTAGATCGCCGCATCGGACACCCATCATCGCAGATTGCCCGAATGGCGCCTTTTCCAGGAAATTTTCTTTCAATTTACGGCGCTGACATCGCGGCGTAATCATAGCCTGCAAGCCTAACGAAATAGCACCGTTCAACGGTGCTCACAAGGAGGCAACTCAATGAATCATCGGAAACATCAGGGGGTCGTGTTCGCGTTGGCGCTCTCCGGCACTATGGGATGGGGAGCCTTCTCCGTTCATGCGGACGACGATTCGAACGTGAAAACGGTCTTCGTGATCGCGATGGAGAACCACAACTGGACTCAGCCGTCAAGCGTAACCAGCCCGCAGCAGATCTCAGGGAATCCAGCGGCGCCGTTCATCAACAGCCTGGTCAACGGCACTTCCGGCATTAGCGACCAGGTCGCTTACGCAACCAACTACATCAACGCGGGCATCAATCTGGGCTTGCACGTTCATCCGTCCGAACCCAACTACGTATGGGCCGAAGCCGGCCAGGCTTTCAACTCGATCGGCACCGACGACGACCCCTACTACCCGGGCCCCACGCCCCCGCTCTGCTCCCCGGACACGGTCGTAACGAGCAGTCTGCACCTCAGCGCCTTTCTGACGAAAGCGCACAAGACGTGGAGAGCGTATCAGGAAGACGTTAATGTGGATCTGACAGACAACCTTCCACTGCCGCTGAATTCGTGGACCTATCCGCTATTCAGCCATAGCGGGCATTTCTCCAGCGGGATCAATACCTACAACTACTCAACGCAGTATAACTACGCGGCCAAGCACAACCCGATGATTTTCTTCCGCGATACGAATGGCGGATGCCCTGCCACCCGTTCGACGCTGTATCCGCCGTTGCAGCAGCTGGCGCTCGATCTTCAGAACAATAACGTGGCCGACTACAACTGGATCACGCCGGACCAGTACAACGACCAGCACAGCGCACTTAGCGCCGGGTATGGTGTTTACACCCCGCCCAGCGACGAGAGCAGCATCGCACAGGGCGACAACTTCCTTGCCAGGATCGTGCCGTTGATCATGGCTTCCGAAGCCTACCAGAACGGCGGCGTGATCGTGCTCTGGTGGGATGAAAGCGAAGGCGGAGATACTTCCCAGGAGAAGCTGCCGTTCATCATCATCTCTAACGACGCGCACAAAAACGTGGGCGGGAAACCGTATGGCAGCTCCGTCCAATTCTCCCACTCGTCGTTCCTGCGCACTATGCAGGAAATCTTCCGCGTTGATCCTTCAAATGGCTACCCATGGTTGGGCGATGCGGAAAATGCGAAGGATTTGTCCGATCTGTTCAAGCCCGGCTCCCTGGTTGGGGAATGAAAATCGCTACGCGAAGGGGCCGCAAGGTCCCTTCGCGGATCATTCGGGCCACTCCGTCTTTCAATAGCCCAGATCATTACCGCTAGAAGCGGTAAATCCCTTCGAGATATCCAAACTGGCCGTTCTTGCCTTGAGGATAGATTGCTTGGATCGAAGCGAGTCCTTGTGTGTAGCCCAGATACGCAGTCAAGGTAAGCTTGCGTGATTGCCGGTATTCAACACTGGTGTCGTAAAGATTGGCGAGGGAGCGGCGGCCCGAAGTGCTGCGGCCTGTATATCCGAATGTCCAGGGCTGAAAAACACCGCCACCGCTGTACCAGAGGTCGTTTGCATTGCTCAAGCGCAACGAATGAAACTCGCTGGAAATGGTCACCCTGGAATGCGGCCGCTGGATCAGGCTCGCAAACCGATCCTCGGTGTTCATCATATTAAAGAACGGGAAGCGTGCGTACGGCCGTGGTGTCGGCAAAACCTGAAAAAATGTTCCATGCCGATTGTCGTTGGGATTATCATCTCCCGATCCCATAGTGAAGCCGCCCCGCAACCAAGGCTTTAGCCGGGGCAGAATCGCCGGTTGCAAACCGCCTTCGAAATCGAGCGCGTAGGCCCTCTGCTCCAGTTGGCCCCACCGGCCGGTTTGCACGGCACCCCATGCCAGCAGATCAATTGTCCCAGGCTGCGTCGAAACCGTGTGCGCGCTGTGCCCGCCAAAGGTGGTGATCACGATGTTCTGGGTGTCCCCTTTCCGTATCGCAGTGGGACGGTTGTCGGTTTTGAGGATGTGACGCCAGTCATCGTATTCGAGAACAAAAAATCGCGTATCGGCGGCGTGCCGGCCCCGGCCCCAATCCCGAGTGTAACTGCCATAGGCGAAAGCAGTCCGGTTCCAACCCCAGCCATCGGTTTGGTACACACCGCGGGTGGGAGTGGCTGCCACCACTGTGAAGTCCCCCGAGCCCAGCGTATCCGCATAGTGGATGCCATCAAAACTGCGGCCCACGTCCGAAAAAGCGAATTCTCCAATGAGGCGTTGTGAGGCGCGGTCGCGCTTGAGTGTCGCAAGAGTCGCGTTGCGCGGCGCGGTCTCGCCGCCATCGGCAAACGTGAAGCGTCCCACCTGGAGCGTCTGGGCCTCGCTAAACGGATGGAAGCGCGCGTAGAGTTGCTTCGGAAAGATCATCGCGCTGTTGCGGCTTGACTGGTTGGCCGTATAGTAATTCGAGCCAAACCCGAGAGCACCCTGCGGCGCCGGATTCGTGGCATTGGCAGGCAATCCGAGCAGAAAGGGGAGGGCTAACTCGACGTTCCAATCCCAGAGCCGCAGGTTCTCCGAGAAGGCCACCCGCAACAAGTTACCTGAGTACTCATACTGGTTCTCGCCGGTCGTGCCCTGAAACCAATTCCAGAAATAGACACGCGATCGCAACGATCCGGTAATAGTAACATCGCCGATAGTCATGGCCCCGGACGGGGGCGCCGGACTCGCGGCGGCAGGCGAGAGTGACGCCTGGGATGGAGCCGAGGAAACAGTTTCGGCTGGGACGGCCTGCCCCCAAGCGGCCAGCGGCAAAATCAGCAGGGTAAGTGATCTCATGTTAGTCCCCTGCGGCAGCCGCAGCCGCCAATCTTGCCGCACGCCGGGCTTCGATTTCCTGAACGGCGGAACGTTCGTCCTGCTCCGAAAACCGCACTGCAAACGCTAAGAGTGTAAATGCCGCGATAAAGAAGCCGAGAATCAGGAACGCCTGCGGATAGGTGAGGCGTGGCGTCTTAAACAGGAAGCCGGCCAAAACCGCGCCCGCGTTTCCCCCGGCTCCCACGATGCCCGCCACAGCGCCGAGGGCCCGCTTATTTACGAACGGCACCACGGCGTAATTCCGGTTCGAAACTTTCACGAAGAGCCCCGTGAACATCATACAGCCGATGGCAAATGGCAGAGATCGCATCCTCGAGAACAACATCATGGCCAATCCTTCGGCGAGAATCGTGCAGCCGAGGAGCAGCACCCGGCCCTGCAAACCCACCGGCGGCTGCAGCGGTCGCTAGCAATACCGCCCAGGGCGCGCGCAAACAGGTTCATCAGGCCGAAGGTGCTGGCCACCAAGCCCGCCATTCCAAGGGAGAGGTGGAAGTAGTCCGTGTAATAGAGGGCTGCAAAATTATTGATGGTAAGTTCTATCCCAAAAGATGCGGCATACAAGGCCGCGAGAGCCCAAACGCACGGGTCGCGGCACGCCTCGGCAAACGCGCCGGAGGGACGGTTTTCGAGCGCTCCCGCGGCGCGCAGCCTTTTGAAATCGCCGTCGGGCGTATCCTCGGTCAGGAAGTAATACGCAATGCCGGTGGCGAAAAGTGCACCAGGATAAGAGATACAGTCCAAAGACGCAAGGATGGGTCTTCGGGCTGACGCTGCCGCGAAGCCAGGATAAGGGTACTCCTCCTTCTAAACTTGCGCCGGCTGCAGACTCTTCTTTGGGGCTTGTTTTGTATCCTGACGGAGCCAGTCGTCGAAGCGTGTCTTACCGAGTTGCGCGCCGTTATCCGGGACCAGTGTCCTCTCGCTCACCCGGATACCGTAGTAGCGAGCCTGTGGATCAGAGATGACCTCGCGCGGATCCTTGCGTGCGCCCAAGTCCCGCCGGACGACTTCATCCAGACGAGACCGTTCGGGCCCGGCTATTTCCACGGTGGCATTCACAGGTGAGCCGATTGCGATTCTGCCAATCGCAAGGGCAACATCATCGGCTGCCATAGGCTGGAAAAGGACGGGAGGCAGGCGCACCTTGTTACCCTCGGTCGAAAGATCGGCGATCTTCTGTACGAATTCAAAGAACTGCGTCGCACGGATGATGGAGTACGGAATGGAGGAGGCTTTGATCAGCTTCTCCTGAGCGAGTTTTGCGCGGAAGAAGCCGCTTTCGAGCATGCGTTCCGTTCCTACGACCGACAGAGCAATGTGGTGTCCGACGCCCCCGGCGGCTTCATAGGCAAGGAGGTTACGGGTTGACGTCTCGAAGAACTTCATCACTGCCGCATCCTCCCATGAAGGGGAGTTCGTTACATCGACTGCCACGGAGGCACCTTTCAGCACATCCGCGAGTCCCTCGCCGGTGAGGGTGTTGACGCCGGAAGAGGGCGCCGCAGCTACTACTTCCTGTCCATGGTCGCTAAGCTCTTTGACAAGCTTCGATCCAATGAGTCCAGTACCGCCGATTACTACGATTTTCATGATTGTCCTTTCGTGTTTGAGCGCGGCAATTCTCAATTGCCGGTTATTCGCCGGGGCCGAACAGCCCATCTTTTTGTGACACGATGCTGGTTGTCATTTGTTCTCAGACGATGTGTCATCAACTACGGCACGATCGGAGGTTCGCAATTCGAAGCGACAGAATGGATCCTCTGAGTTTCTGTCCGAAGCTACAGTTGATTATCGACTCCGCTTAGGCGGAGTACAAGGGGCACATTCTGCCCGAAGTATCGGAGAGCACCGCAGCGTGGGGAACTCGGTTGGCAGCGGGTCCGCCGGGCCAAGCTGGATGGAATAGCCTGTGACCGAAATACAGCACCGCAGAGACACGGAGACACAGAAAAAAACCCAAAAGACCAAAACCTAAAGAGCACAGAGTTGACAGAGGCCAC
>CAZKVF010000233.1:0-10464 GCA_964556085.1 uncultured Solibacteraceae bacterium | reverse complement strand
CGCAAGACCGCCAATGTGGTTTTGGGTACAGCATACGGCATCGCATCCGGCATTGTGGTCGATACGCATGTGCAGCGCATCGCACGCCGGCTGGATCTCACCAAAGAGACTGAACCCATCAAGATCGAGCGCGAACTGATGAAAATCATTCCGCAGGAGAGATGGGTGTTGTTCTCACACCAGGTTATCCTGCATGGGCGCGCGCTTTGCCTCGCGCGCAAGCCGAAGTGCGCCGAGTGCCGCCTGGGCCCCCTCTGCTACGCAGCGGACAAAACGAGTTAGGGAAAACAACTGGTAGCGCCGTCGGTTTTTTTGCTGCCGGTAAGCTAGAGAACCCTTACGCTCCATTTACGAAACCTTACAGTGGGGGTGAAGCCCTTCGCCCAGCCTGAACGTTCTAATAGGCAGGAGGATTGAAGAGATGAGAGCGAACAGATTGAGGAGCTTGGGGATGGTGGCCGCCCTCTTAGCGGGGGCGGGAATGGCGGTTGCCGGAAGCGCTCCATCGGTGCCGCAGTCGGACGAAGGCATCGCCAAGGAGGTCCGGCACGAGATTGTGATGTATCCGCACTACACGATTTTCGATAACGTCGCGTTCCGGGTGAACGAAGGCAGCGTGGAGTTGCTGGGGGCGGTCACACAACCGTACAAAAAGTCCGATCTCAGCAAAACCATCGAACGTTTGCCCGGCGTAACCGGAGTGAAGAACGACCTCGAGGTGCTGCCGTTATCTGATATGGATAACCGCCTTCGCATTCAGATTGCACGCGCCATTTACCGCGACCCGTCACTTTCGACCTTGGGATTCCAGGCGCTGCCTCCGATCCACATTATCGTGGATAACGGCCACGTGACTCTGGAGGGAGTAGTGAACACCCAACTGCAAAAGCAGGTCGCCGGCATGCGCGCTTCCACCACAGGATTGAGCTTCGGCCCCGTAGTCAACAATCTCCGAGTGGAGAACCCGCCGGCCCATCAGGGCTGATTCCCCAGGTACGGTCGGCGGTCTCTGCCGCCGGCGAGCTCACCGCAGCTTATTCCCACCAACCACGGGCGGTTGGGCCTCAGGCCCGGCCGCCCGCTTGCCGTTTTCAGGCCCCGCGTTACAATCGGCTTCGTGTACTGTCTGCCCAGGCTTGCCGGCCTGCTGCCGGCGCTTCTCGCGGCCGGCTGCAATCCTCTTCCGGATTATCCGCCGCCCGCGCAACGGGAAGCGCCTTCGCGGCCGGATCCCGTTGCTCTAAGCTATTTTTTGAACGTAGCCAATCCCAACGCCGCTGCGTATATCGTCAAGGACGTTGGCGACAAGACAGAGGGCGGGGGATTCCGCTGGGCGTTCGCGCACCCCGTTTTGCGCTTTATGGTGCCGCTTATGGACCATCCAAAGTTTGTCATGGATTTTTTTTTGCCGGAGCCGACCTTTCGCGTGACCGGCCCGCTGACGCTGACTTTTTCGCTGAATGGCCGGTTTTTTGACAAACAACGGTTCGCACAAATGGGGCAGCAACATTATCAACACGATGTAGCCGATGGTTTCCTGCTCTTCGGCGCGATCAACCTCATGTCCATTGATCCGGATAAGGTCTTTGTGGCAGAGGACGGCGCCAGACTGAGCTTCCCGTTTTCACGCGTGGGTTTTACCGAATAATCGTGCAGCCTCTGCTGATTCTCTTCGGCGCGCTGTTCACGGTGGCGGTATGCCTGGCGTGTGGACGGCTTCTGCTGCGCGATGCCGTCATTGATCCAGGTATTACTTTCGTATGCGGCGCGGCAGTGCTCAGCCTGGTGGTGTTCGCAGCGGCGGCAGCCGGGGCGGTTTACACGCCGGTGTTCCTGGGGATTGGCGCCGTTGTGCTTTGGGCTGCTCGCCGGCAGGCGTGGGTGTCACATTCCAAGCGGGCAAGGCGCGGCGTCGTCTCCTATCTTTTTCTGGGCCTGTTTCTAGCTTACTTCGTGGTCTATCTCGTCCATGCCATGGCGCCCGAGATAAGCCCTGATGGGACGGCTTACCACCTCGGCCTGGTTGCGCAGTATCTGCGCGAGCACGGATTCCACCGCATCACGACCAACATGTATGCCAGCCTCTCGCAAGGCGTCGAGATGCTGTTCCTGTTTGCCTTTGCGTTCGGGAAACATTCGGCGGCGGCTCTTGTGCATTTAGCGTTTCTTCTGGCGCTGGCGTGGCAGTTGGCGGCTTATTCTCGACGCAAAGGATTTGTGTTCGCCGGGGTGTGCGCGGCATTTCTGGTGTTCGCCAGCCCCGTTGTGGGGATCGACGCCGCTAGCGCCTATAACGATGTTGCGGTGGCAGCCATAGCGTTCACACTTTTCCAGTTGCTTGAACTTTGGGATGGCGGGCACGAAACACGGTTGCTGGTGGCAGCCGGCCTGGTAGCCGGTTTCGCTTATGCGGCGAAGTACACGGCCGCTCTGGCGGTTCCTTATGCGATCGGGTACGTGGCGTGGAAGAGCCGGAACCGCTGGCGCGATATGGCCATTGTGGCTGCCTGCGCAGGCCTTTTGATAGTTCCATGGCTGACAAAGAACTGGCTTTGGGTTCAAAATCCTGTGGCTCCATTCTTCAACCACTTATTTCCGAATCCATATGTAAGTACTTCTTTCGAAAAAGACTATTCTGATTATCTGAGGACTTACGAGCTGTCCAGCCTGCGTGAACTGCCGATGCAGGTCACGACCTACGGAAAGCTCTCCGGTTTGCTGGGGCCGGTTTTTCTACTGGCGCCGGTGGCGCTGTTCTCGATATTCCGGCGCGAAGGGCGGCGGCTTCTGCTGGCCAGCCTGATTTTCGGCGCAGCGTATTTTATGAACGTCGGCGCGCGATTTCTGATCCCGCCGCTGCCATTCATCGCGCTGGCCACGGCACTCGCGCTGTGCAGCGTGCCTGGTTCGGTGGGGCGTGTGACCCTGGCGGCACTGGTTCTGGTTCACGCTTATCTTTCCTGGCCATCGAAAGTGCCCAAGTACGGAAAGGATGATGCGTGGCGACTGCGTGGCATTCCGTGGAGGGAGGCGCTCCACATCCGCGGCGAGGACGCATACCTGGAGCGCTGGGCGCCGCATTATGACGCGGTGCAGATGATCGAAGCGGCCACTCCGCCAGGCTCCACTGTCTTCACCAGCGAGCCGATACCGGAAGCTTACACATCGCGGCGGATCCTGGTTGAGTACCAGGCGACGGAGAATCAAGAGATCGGGCGGACGCTGCGGATCGGGGCGCTGCCGGATGACGCGCCCACTTCACGCCTGCGCCTCTCATTTCCGCGGCAAACCCTGCGGGGCATTCGTGTAGTGCAAACAGCGAATCCGACCGGGCGCGGTCCGGCGCTGTGGAAGATCCACGAGCTGCGCATTTTCGATGGCGATCGGGAACTGCCGCGCCGGCCGGAATGGCGCTTGCGCGCGCGGCCGTATGCCTGGGGGATCCAGAACGCCTTCGATAATAGCCCGGTCACATTCTGGATTTCCGGAGATCGATTGCGGCCCGGCATGTATGTGCAGGTGGATTTCGGAGCAGAGGAGACGGCGGACGCGGTGGACATCGAGACGACACCGGACCAATGGCAAGTGCAGCTACTGCTCGAAGGAGAGGCAGCTTCCGGCGAATGGAAGGCCATCAAATCGGCCCAGGAACAGACCGAGGAGGCACGGCCAATAGGGCTGCGGCGGGCAGTCGCGAGCGAGCTGAAGCGGCGGGGCGTCGATTACGTCCTGATATTTGATCAGAACGTGGGGGCGGACGACCTGTGGCGCAATACGGAGCGGTGGGGAGTGCGACTGGTGGGCACGGCGAGAGGAGCGAAACTATACCAACTGCCGTGAGATTATTTCTGGGAATCGATGGCGGGCAATCGAGCACGTCGGCGCTGATCGGGGACGAGTCCGGTAAGGTCTTGGGCAGGGGGACTGGCGGGCCCTGCAATCATGCGGCGGCCGGCGAAGGCGCCGAACGGTTGCGGTCCGCCATCACGGAGAGTGTTTCCGGGGCGTGCGCCCAAGCCGGGCTGGCGCGAACCGCGCGTTTTGCGATAGCGTGCTGCGGGATGAGCGGCGGACCGGATGACAAACGCGCGATCCTCGAAGAGCTTCTGCCGGCGGACCGGGTCATTCTAGCGACGGATGCCGAGATCGCGCTGGCAGGCGCCACGTCCACGGGCCGGGGCATCATCGTGATCGCCGGAACAGGCTCGATTGCTTTTGGGCGGAATGAAGCCGGGGCAACGGCCCGAGTGGGCGGCTGGGGATACCTCTTTGGCGACGAAGGCAGCGCTTACGACATTGTGCGCCAGGCACTGCGCGCGGCGCTCCGCGAGGAAGAAGTTTGGGGGCCGCGAACTGCGCTGCGGCGAACGCTACTCGAGGCCACGGGCGCAAAGGACGCGAACGAAGCCCTGCATCTTTTCTATACGCCCGAATGGCCGCGCGACCGGATTGCGGGCCTGGCTCCGCTGGTGGACCGAGCAGCGGTTTCCGGAGACGAAACGGCTCGCGAGATTCTGCAGTATGCGGCGTTGCAACTGGCGATGTTGGCGGCGTCGGTCCAGCGGCAATTGTGGCAAAGAGGCGAAGCCGTAGAGGTCGCTTTCACCGGCGGCGTTTTCGAGAGCCGGTCCATACGGGAGCGGTTCCAAGAACTGGCGCTATTGGAGCCTGGAACGCTGTGCGGCCCGGCGAAGCATAGTGCGGTCGAAGGGGCGTTGCTAGAGGCTTGGCGGGCAGGGTCGGTTGGGCTAAAGGGCGAGTGGTCGGAGTAACTTGCGCACAGACGGCGAAGGCCTCACTGTGGCGGATGGATGGTGCGAAGGTAAGCTCGCCACTCGCGGGTAAGCTGTTCCACGGTGCGGTATAGCCCGGAAATCTGCTCTTGCTGCACAGTGAAGGCGCCGCGGACGGTAGCCTGGAAATCTTGCGTGGCTTGGGCTTGGGCTTCGAGGGCGCGTTCGATGCGGTCGAGACGTTGGGCGGCCATCTCAGCCTGGGCTTCGACCACTTCCAGGCGGGTCGGGTGCTTGCCGTCAGGCGTGCGCTTGGTGGGCATGGGCTGTTTCCTTGATTGTAGTCGTCTGTGCACGGGCGCGGGCTGAAGCGACGCGTTAAGCCCGGCCACGCGAAGAGGACGGGCAATCTCTAATTTCCGATAACGGATATTATGTCAACTTTTAGTCCCGCGCAAAAAAGTGGCCCGGATCCACGCTGAATTGGAACCGGGCCTAGTGGGAAGAACTTTTTCAGACCTTTATCGTTTGCGGTCTCCGTGGTTGCCGCCGCCGGAGCGGGAACCTTGATTGCCGCCGGAGGGCGCTGCTCGGGGCGCACTAAAGCCGCCACCACCCCTCGGGCCAGAATTGCTGCCACGAGGGGCGTTGAAGCTCCCACCTCCTCCGCGGGGAGCATTAAACCCGCCCGCCGGTGAGCCGCCGTAGCCGCCGCGAGGTCCGGCGAAACCGCCAGCCGCCGGGCCGCCAAAGTTACCAGAACTATTCTGCCGCTCGCGGACCACCGGAGGCGCAATCCGAAGTGGCGCCGGCCCTCGGCTTTGGTTCAATTGAGTGGACCTCGAGTTTTGCGGTGATTCTGCCGCCGGGGGCGCATATGACTGCCGCGATCCGCCGTACGGCTCTCCGAAGCGGCTCCATCCACGCTGCGCCTCGGCCGACGGAGCTGGAGTGGCTCGGGATTCCCCAAAACGCTGGGGGCCGGTTTCATTCCGGCCGATGGAGCCGGCTCCGCCCGGCACTGTCGACTGCCTAGCCGGCGCACCGAATCGCGTCCAGCCGCCTTGGGTACGGCCGACTGAAGGCGGATCGAAGGACCGGTTCGGCAAGGCGCCACCAGCCTGCTGCCGGTAAGAAAAAACTCTCGCCGGCGCCGTGCTGCGCGGAACGAATGCCACCTGGCGATCCGAATACCTGAGGTTGGCCGAATTCGCTGTGAAGGGCAGCGGGCCGCGTGCAGAGCTCGCCTGAGCTAATTCGCCAGCTGAGGGTCTCACGAAGTTACTGAAGCGTCCGCTTCGGAAATCCGCGCCGCTGACAGCTGTGAAACCGTTGATCACGCGCGCATTCCTATAACTGTTTGTGACATTTACATTCACAATATTAACGGAACGGTTTATATATCCAGGCCCGCCGTAAAAGCCTCGTCCCCACCACGGATGCAAGACTTCATAGGGCGCCAGCGGTACCCAACCCACGTTGCCGAATCCGAATCCGACTCCACCCCCTCCGAACCCGAAGAAGGCGACCAATGCGGGCGACCAATAATGGCGGATACCCAGCGCCCCCGGGTACCAGCACCAGCCGAACGCCGGTTCATAAAACCAACGGCCATAGTGGTACGGGGCCCAGCCCCACGGATCGCCGCTCACCCAGGTCCATCCATACCAGTCGAGCCACACCCACCGGCCCACACGATAGGGCGCCCAGCCGGGCGCGACCGCAGGCTGCCAGACATATCCGTATTGCGGCACATTCACCCAATTCCCGTAGGGATCGAGATCCTCGGCTCCATAAACGCCTGGCGGAACATAGCGCTGGCTAGGTGAAGCGGTAATCAGGCGGTCACGGCTGTCATTCCAGCGATCCCAGTCATCCATGGGCGCTGCCTGCACGATCTGATATTCGGGATCCGAAGCTGTTCCGCGAGCCAGCATCGTCTGACCGCTGTAAACCCACTGGGAGCCTCGCGGGGTGAATATCTCAACATCGCCTGCGCGGGCGGTAATCTCGGACTCAGCATCCTGGTTCACGGAGATGCGATAGGTTCCCAATTTCGTGGGGCGAACGGAGACAGTGGGAGTATCCAATTCCATGTCCGTATTCGAAGCCCGGAGAATGCGGAAGGTGACGCTTCCACGCCCTAGCGCGAACTGGTAGTGATTGGCCTCCAATTGTGTGACGGTGAGATCCGCGCCACCGCCTATACGCACAATCGCGCCGTTTTCGAATTGAAGCTCCGCACGCGAGTTGGGCGCGGTCGAAATGCGGTCGTTAGCAACGACGGGAGCGTTAACGGCGGCCGCCATCCACTCTCCAGTTGCGGTCCCCGGGACAGAAACCGCTTGCGGTGGAGCTTGCAGGTCCCCGTGCTGAATCGAGACGTCTCCGTTCAGGAAACTGATCCTGGCGACCCCACGCTCTAAGTCCTGAGGATCCTGGGCAACGGCCGGCGCGACGAGTGCCGCCAGACCAACAATTGCGAAGATCCAAGAACGGGACCTCATAATCGTTTCCCTTGCCCGCCAGTCTGTAGGCATGGCACGGGCCAAAGCGGAAGTCCCAATTTGAGAATAAGTTAGCTACATTGGCAGAACTTGCGGGCTGGCTGAAAACCACCATGCTGGCCCTGTTGCAGCACTTCAGTCGATGACATAGAGTCGTGCGGTTTCCGTCGAACGCAGTTCGGTGACGCCCCAGAAGGAAGGATATTTCCGCATATCTTCGGCGAAGAAGTCGGTATCGTTTACCAACAGGTACCGGATTCCACGGGCTTTCATTTCCAGAGTAGCGGCCCGGCGCAATCCGGGGGGAACGTCGAGGACGGAGGCTTCAAAACCGTCGGTGAGGGGCACCCAGCGGCCGCGGTCATCCTCAACTTCCACCTGAACTTTAGATTCCGGCTCGGGTGCACGATCGAGCGCGATCTCGTCGATAACTTCCGCTTTGCCGAAGTCGATGGCCACGAACATTCCCGGCGACATACTTTGCCAGCTTGACCACCGCGTGGCATAAGAGTTGTCGAAGGCCAGCGGCGCGTCCGAGGGGTTAGGGTTGGCATCGACACGCCAGTCGGGAGCACGCGGCACTTCCCTGCCCCGCGAGTACGCGTGAAACTCACTGATGCTCCAAAATTCGGCTCCCGAGGCCGTCTGGACGATACGCACCCGGCGTGTGGAGACCGGCATAAACGGAAAGCGCTGGTGTTGCGCGGGACGCACCTTCCGGTCCAACGGCGCGGCCAGCAGCTCCAGCGCCAAGTTGCCGAGGGACGACTCGTACCCCACCACGATGGTTCGATCGAGATACGCCTCGGCGCGGGAGTCGAGGGAGAAGATTTTGGCTTTCGGCGGGACAAGGGTTTCGAGCGGCACCTTCATCGAGTAATCCTTGAGGTGTTCTGCCAGATATTTCGCCTCCGGTTCCAGCCGAAGCGCCGCGGCGATGGGGATGTTGCGCACCCGCCAAGCGGTCGGATCGCAGTAGCGCGACAACACGCCGGGCCAACCCGCCACGGCGTGCAGCAAACCAATGGAAAGCAAGGCGGGCGCCGAGTTCGCACAGACGAAGGCCATGGCAAGCGATACAAACGGAAGCGCCGGGATGAGGAAGCGCGGACCGGCATTCAAGTAAGCTGGAATGGCGAAGACGAGCCCAGCCAACAGCAAATGCCTCCCGGCGGGCTTGCGAAGAGCGAGCAAGGCGACGGGCGCCAGGAAAAACATGGGGCCCAGGATGCCGCCGGTGTCGCGCCCACGCACCAGAATCGCCCACGGCACCTGCCAGAAGTGCCGGATACCGGGGTAGTTTCGTAAGTCGGAAAGGTAAGCCTCTTCCATGCCAGCGTGGAAAAAGGGATTGGGAAACCAGCGGTTGGCGAAGGGAGCCACAGGGTTGCCAACCCAAATCCAGTCCCGGGCAATCCAGGGGACGATTCCGACGGCTGCGGCAGTGGCCAGAATCAGCAGACGGCGCGAGCGGTCCGGCTCCGCGCGCGAGTGCCACCAGAGGAAGCCTGCGGCAAACACCAGCGCCAACCCCCCCGTGTATTTCACGGCGTAGGCAAATCCGCTCAGCAAACCGATCAGAACCAGCAGTCCGGTTTCGCTGGTATCGCGCCAGACTTGAAGCAGATAGAACACGGCGAAAACCAGCGCCGCAAGGGCCAGGTCATTATAGGCGGCACTGCCTGCCCTGCCCACAACCGGACTTGCATAAACGAGAATGGCGGCGCACCAGGCCGCGTTCGGAAATTCGTATCGCCTGCCGTAGCAGACAATCAAGAGCGCAAGCGTCAACTGAAACGCAAAATGCACCAGAGCGGCGCCGGAATGTCGACCGAACGAGTACGCGACCAGAAACAGCATTTCCAGACCCTGTGAAAGGTAGGAATACATGCTGTGGTAGTCCCATACGAAACCGTGGGCGCGCCACATACGCGCGACGTTGCCGAGATGGTAGCCGCTGCCATCAGGGCTCGTTTCGGGCGCGAGTGCGTTGACGAAATAGATAAAGGAAAAAACGGCAAGGATTATGGGGAAAACGAGATTCCAGTTCCTGGGGAGGACAGGGAGCGGCTTGCGAGAGGACGCTTGCCAAGATCCTGACTCAACAGGCCAGGAGGCCTGTCCCACTCTGCGGGCAGCTACAAAAATTACCACGATGCCACCGGCAAGGAACAAGCTCCATCGCGCCTGGTGAATCAGGCAGAGAAAGAAGACCGCGAGGCTGGTTAGCGCCGCCCCGGCGAGGAAACCGAATAGCACCGCCTCGTCGCGGTAGAGCGACACGCGCAGCCGGCGCAGTATCAGGCTCCCTAGAGCGGCCGAAGTTCCGACGGTGAACGCTGCGCCGAACAGGATCCCTATGGCATGCCGCATTACTCTGTGAAACCCGCGCGGAGCAAAAGAAACGAAAGCTGGGCGCCATCGTCCGGCGAGACCCAGTGGCGGTCGGCATCAAAGGTCACGTGGATGTATTCGCCGGGGACGAGCCAGGCAGCGGGCACGGGGTGATCGATCGCGTATGTTCCGGGATGATCGCAGCGGACCAGGCCGAGGCGGCGGCCGCCAATGGAATAAGTCACAGCAACGGGGCCCGTGACTTTGAAAGTTACGTCCGGAATATCGATTTCGGCGGTGAACCGTGATCCTTCAGCCTGTGAGACGCGGAAACGCAGTTCGGGATGGAGGAAGGCCCAGCGCCACGTGCCGGGCATGAGACCGATGTCGCGCACGATGTAATCGTTGGCGTCCGGATCGGCCATCCTGACGGCTGGCCCGATACCCCCCGGGTCAGGACCTAAATCGAGCGATTGCTGCGTTGGGAGTGGCAGCCAGCCGGGGTCGCGACCACAGGCTGCAATCCAGAGAGTAAACAAGCAGAAACATAGGACGAGCCACGGATGCACACGGATGGACACAGATAGATCCCAGTCTTGATCTGTGTTCATCTGTGGCTGAGTGATTCTCTTTGAGTCGCCTAACACCTGGCCGATTTTAGCTGTCCGCAAAGGTCGACCTCCACGGGCAGAATCGCTGATGATACCAAAGTCGCCCTAATGTGGATTTTCTACACAGTTGTCACCGAGTATTAACGTGATTGCAACCGGCAGAACGTACACTCCGTACGGAGGAATACCGATTTTGCTAACTAGACGAAAGATATTGCTGATAACTGTCTCTCTTGCCGCGCTCATGGCCCCTCGACTCTATGCGGGACAAGACGACTC
>CAZKVF010000232.1:0-5829 GCA_964556085.1 uncultured Solibacteraceae bacterium | reverse complement strand
CCAGAACCACAAGCCGATTGCAGGAGCCGCCGTGGTCTTTCTGCTTCCGGACCAGGGGGCGAGCGGCGTATTTGCCAACGGTTCCCATACCCTGACCGTCATGACGGACGCTCAAGGCCGGGCGGTAGCTCGCGGCTTACGTCCGAACACTGTGCAGGGTAAGCTGCAAATCCACGTAACCGCCTCGCACGAGGGGCAAACCGCCAGCGCCACCATCAGCCAGACGAATGCCGTGAGTGCCGCGACCGGTGCGGCCGCAGGCGGCGTCTCCGCCAAGCTGATCACGATCCTTGTCATTGCGGGAGCTGCGGTCGCGGGCGGCGTTGTGGCGGCCACGCGCGGCGGATCTTCCACAACCACTACGACTCCCCCGACCACTATTGCTGCTGGTACTGGCACAGTGGGTGCGCCTCATTAAGGATAGAGACATGAATTGCCAAAAAATCTGCTTTGCATTAGCACTGCTCATGGCCCCGGCCGCTGTTCAGCCGGCTTCGAATACGATCGAAGGGCCTCGGCTGGGCTTTGTTTACGACCACGCTGTTAAGTCCGTCCGGCCGATCCTTGGGATCCCCGGAGCCGCCACGCTAGGACAGCCGGTCGAATCCGGGCTAGATCTGCGCAAGATCGCGATGTCACCGATGCAGGATTACGTGCTGGCCACCGAGGGTGAGCACAATCAAGTGGTGGTGCTCGCCACTAACCGGACGCCGCTTGTTGCCGTCGCTGTTCAAGGCGCTGACCGCGGTCCCGATCAGCTCTCCATCAGTGCAGGTGGAACGGCGGCGGCTCTCTACTACAAAGGTGGGAATCACATCCTGGTGATCAGTGGCCTGCCGGCGGCGCCCAGGATTTCGGAGCGCCTTTATCTCTCGGCGGGCCAGGCACCCTCCGCGCTCGCTGTAAGCGACGACGGCCAGACGCTGCTGGCCGGGATCGCCGATTCAGTTTACTGGGTAAGTCCGAGCGGTGAAGTGCCGATCCTTAGAGGTCTGCACAAAATCGTATCGATCGCGCTCGGCTCTAACCACACCGCGCTGGTTGCAGATGGCGTCGCGAACCAGATCCATCGCGTGCAGAACGTCACGACTGCAGTGGAGCCTGACGTCGTGGCAGGGCCCAAGCAAGGCATCGCGGCGCCCATCGCCGTGGCTATGTCGCAGGACGGAAAGCGCGCGTTTGTAGCCAACAGCAAGTCCGGAACTGTCGCAATTCTCGATCTGCAAGCGAAGACGGAACTTGCCCAGCTCTCCTGCCAGTGCACGCCGACAGGACTCGACCGCCTGTCAGGCGCGGACGTCTTTCGTCTGACAGAACCCTTGAACGGACCGATGTGGGTGCTGGATGGCGCCGCGCACCAATCCCGCATCGTGTTCGTGCCTCCTGCCTCGAAACAGGAATAAGGGAGTGAAGCGTTTGCCGGCACAGTTCCGCATTCTCTGGTTAGCGGTATTGTTGCCGGCATTCGCGGGTGTCGCTTATCCGCTGACCCTCACACCGTCAACACCCCCTGGCACCGCACCTGGGACGTACGCGCTGCCGGCGGGATTCACAACGAAACTGTACTCGACTACCATCTTCACGAACGGAAACGGTCCGACCACTTGGAACTTAACAGGCGCATTGCCGCCGGGGATGTCGTTCAACCCAGGCCAGCCCAACACCGCTACAATCACGGGTACACCCACAACCCCCGGCACATTCGTATTCGTGGTGTCGGCCTCCGATCCAGAATTTGGCAGTGCAAGCCAGTCGTACAGCATCACAGTGGATACTATTCTTGCCATCACGACGCAGCTTACACTTCCCAACGCGACTCTGGGCGCCAACTACATCGTGACCTTCACGGCCACTGGCGGCACGCCGCCTTACAACTGGTTTCTACCCGGCGGGTTCGCCGGGCCCAGCCCCACGCCGCCTGGCCTGACGCTCACTCGCGCGGGCCAGCTGATCGGAATCCCGACACAAGCCGGTACGTTCAAGTTCACTGTTCAAGTAAACGACAGCGATCCGACCATTCCGCAGTCGAGTGGCGCCGTGTTCAGTTTGACCGTAGGCCCCGCGCCCACGATTACGGGGGCCGGTGCATTGCCGGGTGGAGCGGTTGGCGTCGCGTATCAGACCACGCTGGTCGTGCAGGGCGGGAGTCCGCCGTTCACCTGGACGCTCCAAACGAGTTCGCCGCCGGGGCTGTCGTTATCTAGCAGTGGCGTCATTGCCGGCATTCCGACACAGGCCGGAAACTTCGCCCTCACCGTGGTTGCCCGGGACGTCTGGGGCGCGTCCGTGACGGCCAACTATACGCTTGCAATCACTACGCCGCTCGCGATCACCACGCAGAGTCTTCCCGACGGCACAGTCCGAACGCCCTACCCGGCCCAGAAGATTACTGCCACGGGAGGCACGCCGCCCTACACCTTCTCTATGTCGGGTAGTTTGCCTCCTGGCCTGGGGCTTGATTTCTCGACCGGCGCCTTCACGGGCACTCCGATCGAGGGTGGCCGCTTTGCTTTCACCATCTTTGTGATAGATTCGGCCGGAAAAAATGCGTCGCGCGATTTCGTCATCAACATCACCGCGATCGTGTTCCTCACGACTTCGTTGCCTGATGGGATCGTCGGCACACCTTCCAACCAAACGATTCGCCTTTCCGGCCTCCAGCCACCCGCTACTTTTACCGTCGACAGCGGCGCGCTGCCGACAGGGATCGCGCTCAATGTAAACACTCTGAGCGGCACGCCCACGGTTGTCGGAGTCTCCCAGTTCGTGGTGCGTGTCAACGACGCCAGCGGGAACACGGCTACGCAGGCGTATCAAATCACGGTTGTGGCTCCCCCATTGGCTGCGCCTACGATCACCGGCGTCACCGCCACCGAACAGCCGGCCCAGCAGCCTACGGCCTCCGTTCAGCTCGCGAATCCGTATCCGCTTGACCTTACCGTCACGATCACTCTTACGTTCGCGTCCGCGGTTGGAAGTGTGGATGATCCGGCTATTCAGTTTTCCACTGGCGGCCGCACCGTACAAATCACCATACCGGCGGGCACCACGGTTTCACCCAACGTTACGTTCTCAACGGGCACGGTCGCAGGCACGATTACGCTGGCCCTCAGTTTTCAAGCCGGCGGCCAGAACGTCACTCCGGCACCTGCGCCCACGAGCGTGGTGCAAATTCCGGCAGCCGCTCCCGTCATTACCAGCGTCACGGCAACCCGTAGCTCGTCGGGCATCGAAGTGGATGTGACAGGCTTCTCCAACACTCGCGATATGACCAGCGCCGCCTTCACGTTCCAGGCTTCCTCCGGGACCAATCTGCAGAGCTCGCAGGTGACAATTTCAACGGCCGGTCAACTGTTCGGGACGTGGTTCAGCGATCCAACTTCAACGCAATATGGCAGCCGGTTCACTTTCGCGCAGCAGTTCACCATCAGCGGAAATCTGACGGGAATTACAGGAGTGTCGGCCACGCTGACGAACAAGCAGGGTACATCCAACTCGATGAGCGCCAGCGTGCAGTAGATCTGGAAATTACTTGGATCGTAAATAGATCCCCCTCCCCGGCGTCAGAGCCTCGCGAATGTTTCGGGTGAGCCGGTCCGCACCTGCAGGCGCCTCCTTCCGGCGAATCGTCTGCGCTCGTTCTCGCGCGCGCCTGGCTTCCCGCTTCAACTTCAATTTGTCGAGCACGATTGCGTCGCTCTCGAGCAAATCCGCCACCAGCGGATGTGTGGGTCCATACGTTTTCTCAACCGACCGAAGCGCCTGCTCCAGAGACATTTTCGCCTCCTGAGGCTGCCCTATCACGTATTGGAGGGAAGCAAGGCTGGCCCATCCTCGGATCAACGTAGGGTGGTTCGGGCCGAGCGCCTTCTCCCAAAGACGCATGGCCTCCTGTTCGTGGCTGAGCGCCTCGGAATATTGCCCTGTTCGCATTTCGATAGCGGCCAGATTATGCAGCACTGTGGGCAAGAGGTCGCCTGGATTGGGAATTTGCATCACGATCCGGCGGGCCTCCTGCAGTTCGGCCTCGGCGGCTGGCAATCTTCCCAGCTTCAAGTGCAGCGCGCTCCAGGCGTTCAGCAACTCGGCGCGCGACCGGGCATCGGTGAGCTGGAAGGCCGTCTTCTGAGCCTCTTGCAACACAGCCTCCATCTCTCGATAAGCGCCGGCCTCCAGGTATGCTGTTGCCAGCGTGACCCGGAGGTGTAACAGATCGTTCACCGATGCGCCCGTGTGAACCTCGTCATCCAAAGCGTGGGCAAAATCGGCGGCGGCCTCCTCCGGGCTTCCGTTATCCAGTGCGCGATTGCCTGCCGCGATCCAATCTGTCTGCTGGGGGAGGAGGAAACTCGCAAAAACTACCAAGATGATCTGTGAGAACATGCCCCAACCATAGGGTTGTGGAGCCGGAATCGGTTAGCGCCGATGAATGCCGTCAATCAGTTACGCGCAGTGGCGCGGTATGGCGCGGGTTGGCGCTTCGAGAAAGCAGAGGAACAATCCGCCGGGAAATTCGTCCTATCTTCTTTGGAGTCCCTCACCCATGGCCACCACCGCACCCGCAGGTCCCGAAGAGCGCTTGGATTCCTGGAAGGAAATTGCCGCTTACCTGAAGCGTGGAGTGCGGACGGTGCAGCGCTGGGAGCGCTCCAACGGCTTACCAGTCCATCGGCTGGAACTGGACCGGCAAGGCTCCGTCTTCGCGTATAAACCAGAATTGGATGCCTGGTGGGAGAGCCGGCGCCAGGCGGACTCAGCCGTCGAAGAAGAACCGGCGGGTGGCTCGCGGGCTACCGGCTCCCGGCGGGTCCTGTGGAGCATGGCTGCGCTACTTATGGTGGGCCTCGCATTTGGTGTGACTCGATGGACCACTTCGCGCCGCGCTGTTGTAGGTCCATTAGATCCTGTCCCGTTAACATCCGATTTGGGTTCGGAAGTCGAGCCGACGTTCTCGCCTGATGGTGATCAGGTCGCCTACGCCTGGGACGGTCCCGCGCAGAACAACTGGGACATTTACGTGAAGATGGTCGGCTCGGATTCGCCTCTCCGGCTGACCAAAGGCGCGGAACCGGAATTCTTTCCGTCCTGGTCTCCCGACGGCCGGCTGATTGCCTTCCGCCGGTACCTTCCTCAGCAACACCGGTCTCAGATCCTGGCGACCCCGCCGATCGGCGGCCAGGAAAGGCTCATCTCGGAAGACTCCCACAGTGGAGGTCCGCTGGCCTGGTCCCCGGACAACCGGTGGATTGTCACTTCAGCGAGTGAAGTATCGCACGGACCTGTCGGGCTGGTCGCGATCGATGCCAACACCGGGGAATCGCGGCGCTTGACGAAACCGCCAAAGGAAAACTGGGGTGACCTTGACCCTGCGGTCGCGCCAGACGGAGCGAGCGTGGTTTTTGTGCGCGACCTGGGGAGCACTTCGGAACTCTTCCGCCTGCGATTGAAACCCGATTTTCAACCGGATGGCGAGCCCGAGCCGTTAACCGCGCATCATCGCTGGACCGGAATGCCGGCATTCACGGCCAACGGCAAAGCCGTTGTGTATTCGTCCGGCATCAAAGATGATGTGTCCAGCCTGTGGGTCTTGCCCCTGGCTCCAGAAGGTGGGCAGCTGCGGCTTCTTTTTCGATCGACCAGCTCGTGCTATCAACCGGCGCTTTCCCGACGGCGCAACCGGCTCGCCTTTTCCGTGGGCAGGATCTTCCGTGTCGATACCTGGAGGCTGGACATAACTGCGGACTTTAAGGCCGCAGGTCCGCCCGTTCGCTTGATTTCCTCCACGCATACCGATTACAACGCGCAATATTCACCGGATGGCAAGCGCAT
>CAZKVF010000231.1:0-7050 GCA_964556085.1 uncultured Solibacteraceae bacterium | reverse complement strand
CGCGATGTCTCAAATCGTATAACGAAAACGGCCTAAAAGAAAATGGCGGGCGAGAGGAACCGCAGTGTTTCAGCGAGCCTTGCGTTTCTTCAACATTGGCCTTCTTCGGTCGCAGACCGCAGGCCCTGTAGTCCAACGGTTCGATGGTCAGAAGGGCCGTTAAAATTCCATCGCTGCCGTATCGGGGCCACCCGCCCGGCGTGCGCTTTCGGAATGTGAAGCGAGAGCCGATGCGTAAACAGCCGGTCTTCCAATTCGGAGTCCGTCTGGAAAACATTTGGAGGATTCGCGCTCAAATGGCTCTAAACGGCACTCCAAAGCACCCTGGAATCAACAAACAATCAACAGGTTGCGGACAAGACTATAACGTCTGTTATTCTAAAGGACGAAGCACCGCCATGCATATTCGCAAACAGCGTTTGCTCACTCCAGGACCTACGCCTCTGTATCCGCCGGCCTTGCATGCCATGATGGCGTCGGATATTCATCACCGCACGGAAGATTTCCGCAAGGCGTACCGGTCCTGTCTCGCCGATCTCAAAGAGGTCCTCGGCACATCGCACGACGTGCTGATGTTCGCCGCTTCGGGCACCGGAGCGATGGACGCCGCCGTCTCCAACCTGTTTTCGAAGGGCGATAAAGTGATCGTCTGCTGCGCCGGCAAGTTCGGCGAGCGTTGGGCCGAGATCGCCAAGGCATACGGCCTTGATGCCACGGTTCTGACCGCGCCGTATGGCCAGGCCGTTTCGTCCGCTGAAGTGGAACGTGCTTTAGCAAACAACCCGGCCATTAAAGGCGTTTTCGTACAGGCCTCGGAGACCTCCACCGGCGCCGCGCATGATGTCCGCGCCATGGGACGCGCCGTTGCCGGGACGGATGCCATCTTCATCGTCGATGGAATCACGGGCATTGGCACCATGCCGCTCGATATCGGTGGCTGGGGGCTCGACGTTCTCATCGGCGGTTCGCAAAAAGCGTTCATGATTCCGCCGGGGCTGGCATTTCTTTCCATCAGTCCCAAAGCCTGGAGATTCGCTGATACCGCCACGCTGCCGCACTATTACTTCAACCTCAAGAAGGAAAAGAAGAGCGGCGATGCCGGCGAATCGAGCTGGACGCCCGCTACCGCCTTGATCCTCGCGCTGGCCGAATCGCTGCGGTACATCAAGCAGCTTGGCATGGCGCGCCTGATCGACAACGCTCAAATGCTGGCGCATGCCACGCGCACCGCGGTCGTGCGAATGGGCCTGGAGTTGTTCGCGCCCGATTCTCCCGCTGCTTCCGCTACCGCCGTAAAGGCCCCGGCCGGTATCGATTCCGGTGTGATCGTCAAGGAATTTCGCAACCGGTTCGGCGCGATCATCGCCGACGGCCAGGGGTCGATGAAGGGCCAGATCTTTCGCATTGCCCACCTCGGCTACTTTGATTTTGCCGATCTCTTCGCGGTCATCGCCGGCCTCGAAGTCATCCTCAACGCCAACGGCTTCCCGGTGAATTACGGCACCGGCGTAGCGGCAGTCCAGGAGATCTACGAAAGCGCGGCGGTGAAGCAGCCGGTCGCAGTGTAACAATGCCTCATGCCTTCAGCTGATCGCTGAAGGCTGATCGCTAACAGTTTAATTCTGCCTATGAATATCCTGATTGCCGAGCCTCTCTCGCCGGCCGCGATCGAATTGTTTCAGGCCCAGGCGGGATGGAACACGATCGTATCCAATCCCAAGGAATACACGAAACACCTCTCCGATGCCGACGCCCTGCTGGTGCGCAGCGGCGTACAGGTGACTGAGGCGGTGCTCCAACAGGCGCCGCGCCTCCGTGTGATCGGACGTGCCGGGGTGGGTGTGGACAATGTCGATCTCGATGCCGCCACCGAAGCCGGCGTGCTGGTAATGAACACGCCGGGCGGCAACGCCGTTTCTGTTGCTGAACATACTGTCGCGCTGATGCTGACCATGGCGCGGCACATCTCGCGCGCCGATAACTCCACTCGCGCCGGTAAATGGGAGAAGAAGAAGTTGATGGGCCATGAGCTGCGCGGCAAAACCCTGGGCGTCGTGGGACTCGGCAGCATCGGCCAGGAGGTCGTCAAGCGCGCTCGCGCCTTCGAAATGCACGTCCTCGCGCACGACCCCTACGTCACTTCCAAACTGGCTCAGGATTGCGGCGTGGAACTCGTGCCCCTGGCCAAACTCTACGCCGAAAGCGACTACATTACTCTGCACGTCGCTTCCACGCCGGAAACCCAGGGCATGCTTTCGCGCGAGGCCTTTCAAGCGATGAAACCGGGAGTGCGCGTGGTCAACTGCGCACGCGGCGAACTGCTTGATGAAGCCGCCTTGGTGGAAGCTCTGGCTTCGGGTAAAGTGGCCGGCGCGGCCGTGGATGTCTACTCCACCGAGCCGCCTCCCGCCGGCTTCCCTCTCTTCCAGGCCGAAAGCGTTGTGGCCACTCCGCACATCGGCGGTTCCACCGAGGAAGCCCAGGAGATCGTTGGCGTGCGCATCGCCGAGCAGGTAGTCGAGTATCTCAAAAGCGGCGTGGCCATCAATGCGGTCAACATGCCCGCCGTTAGCCGCGAGCAGTACCGAGTGCTTAAGCCGTACGTGACGCTCGCCGAACGGCTTGGTAATTTCGCCGCACAGGTTGCCGCGGGCAATCCGGGGACCGTGCGCCTGGCTTACTTCGGCCGCTTGGCCGATGGCAATACCAATCTGCTGCGCAACGCCGGCCTCGCGGGGGTGCTCACCCGCTCCACCTCCAACCGCGCCAATTTAATCAATGCCATGCAGATCGCCGAGAGTCGCGGCTGGAACGTGGCGGAAAGCCATGAGAAGCGCTCCGGCCATGCCGATACCATTCGCATTGAAGTGGAAACCGACAGCGGCATCACCTCCGCCGAAGGCGCTGTTGTGTTCGACAAGCCGCGCTTGCTGCAGATCGACGGCATTCAATGCGAAGCCACGCTGGGCGGCTACATTACCTTTATGAAGAACCAGGACGTGCCCGGAGTCATCGGCCACGTCGGCAGCGTGCTGGGCCGCAATCGGATCAACATCGCTAACTTCTCGCTCGGCCGCCGCGATGCCCCGCTCAAACCCGGCGAGCCGCTGGAGGCGATCGCCCTGGTCACCACTGACGAAACCGTACCCGAAACCGTGCTGGCCCAACTCCGTGAAAACCCGGCGGTGCGTTTCGCCCGATCGGTGGCATTTCGGTCTTGACGCGGGCGGTCGGAGGAAGCGGTCTCGTTTAAGATCTTGCGGACGGGGCCACTAATCCGGCCTCCCTACGCTAGTCTGGAGTAATGAGCGGCGCGGGGAACGGGCGAATGGCCACCTGGAGCTCCCTTTGGGCGCGACTCGGCGCGACGGAAAAGGTTTGCCTGCTCCTGATCGTTCTGTACGCCGTCCTTTATCTCACTGGGGCCGCACCGGCGCTGACGGGCATAGTCGCGCTGGCGGCTTTTGCAGTGGGCCTGGCGGCCATCATCCGCCTTTTGCGCCGCACGCTGCGTCAGGCCATCTGGCGCCTGCGCAATCGCCTGATCGCGGTGTACCTGCTGATCGCCGTGGTGCCCATTGTGCTCATCCTCGCGCTGGCGGGAATCGCCGCTTACGCGGTCGTGGGGCAGATGGCCGTCTACATGGTAGACAACGAACTGCAACGCCGTATCGCTTCTCTCACGGGGCCGGTAGAAGGGGTAGTCCGAATTCTAGGCGCCGAGCGCGGCGTTTCCGCCGCCGATCTGGCGCCCGCCATCGAGGCGCGCTTCCCACGATTCGAAATGTTGATCAGCGGCCGGACTGAGGAGCGTTACCCGCCGCAATCCGCTCTCATGCCGCCTCCCGAAGAATGGCAGCATGCCAACGGCCTCGTGGTAAAAGACAAGCGTGCTTACGCCTGGTTGCATGAAAGGAACCGCGGCAACGAAATCACCCTGGTCGCGCCGCTGACCCACGATCTGCTGTCGCGCCTGGTCCCGGGACTTGGCGATGTGGACCTGATTCCGTATACGGAGCCCAGCGGCAAATCGCGCTTGCCGGCCAAACAAAACCCGTTCGATATCGAAGTTACATTCCCGTATCCTGTGCAACTCGAGTCCTGGGGATCGCCGCAGACGACGGAGAACGGCATCCTGCTGGTAGACACGCGATTCTCGGCCGTCCTCGGCACTATATTCGGGCAGAAGTTGGAGTGGGCCCAGATCGCCCTGGGTCTGTTCGTGACCGTGGCGGTGATGTTCCTGATCGTCGAGCTGGCGTCATTGTATTTTGGCGTGCGCCTCAGCCGCACGATCACCGGCGCCGTAAACCATCTGTACGAGGCGACGCTGCATGTCAACGAAGGAGACTTCTCCTTCCGCATCCCGGTAAAAGGCAACGACCAGCTAGCCGAGCTGGGCTCCTCGTTCAACACCATGACCGGGAACCTGGGACGGTTGATCGCGGTGGCCAAGGAAAACGAGCGGCTGCAATCGGAGCTGGAAATCGCTCGCGAAGTGCAGGCGCAGTTGTTTCCGCGGGCGGCGCCCTCGCTGCGCGGCCTGAAACTCGCGGGCGTGTGCCAGCCGGCACGTTCGGTTTCCGGCGATTATTACGATTTCCTGTCCATCTCCGAGGGGGCCGTGGCTTTCGCCATCGGCGACGTGGCCGGCAAAGGAATCTCCGCGGCACTGCTGATGGCCGCCATCCAATCCAACATGCGCACACAACTGACGGCGACGAATGGAAACGGCCGCGAGCGGCTCTCCACCGCTTCCCTGGTCTCGGCCCTCAACCGGCAGCTCTATGCCAATACCGCTCCGGAAAAGTACGCCACCTTTTATTTCGCCGTATATGACGATGCGGACCACGTGGTGACGTATACCAACGCCGGCCATCTGCCGCCGTTGCTGGTGCGGCGGCAAGGCATCGAACGTCTGGAGGTTACGGGAACGGTCGTGGGCGCATTTCCCAGCGCCCGATACGAGGAGCAGAGAGTGACGCTCGAGCCCGGCGATATCCTGGTGGCTTACACGGACGGGATGGTCGAGCCCGAAAACGTTTTTGGCGAGATGTTCGGCGAGGAGCGCTTGCAGGAGTTGGTGCAGCGTCACGCCCAAGCCGATTCCGGCGAGATCATTGCCCGGGCCATGGAAGCGGTGGTCCAATGGACCGGCTCTTCAGAGCTGCAGGACGATATGACGATGCTGGTGGCGCGGCGGGTATGAAGGTTCTGACAGCGGCCCAGATGCGCACCGTGGATCGCCAGACCATCGAGCGAGGCGTTCCCGGCATCGTCCTCATGGAGAATGCCGGCAACCGGGTAGTCGAGTTTCTGGAGCAGCGCTTTGCGCCGCTCGCCGGACAGCGCATCGCGATTTTATGCGGGAAGGGCAACAACGGGGGCGATGGCATGGTGATCGCGCGCCAACTGGCCACGCGCTTCCGTCCCGCATCGCTCGACGTGGTTTTGTACGCCGCGCCGGAAGAGTTGAAGGGCGACGCAGCCGCGAACTTTAAGATGCTCGAGGCGTGTGGCTGCGCGGTGACGCGCGAGATCCCGCCGCGGGCGCGCATGGCCACGCTGGTGATCGACGCTCTTTTGGGAACCGGGGTGAGCGGTCCGGCCTCAGGGCAGTTGCTGGAAGGCATCCGCGAGATCAATTCCGGCTTCCCGCTGGCCAAAGTAATCGCAGTAGATATTCCTTCGGGCATGCCGAGCGATTCCGGCGAGCCCACCGGCGAGTTCGTGCTCGCGGATGCGACGGTGACATTCACCGCTCCCAAGGTGGGGCAGGTGCTCGCGCCTAACTGCGACCATGTGGGGGAACTGGTGGTGGCGCCGATCGGGAGTCCGACTGCCTTATACGAAGATGATGACGCGATCTTCCTCTCGCTCGTCGAGCCACAGATGTTCGCTACGCTGTTGGCGCCCCGGCCGCCGTGGGGCCATAAGGGAACATTCGGCCATGTGCTGGTAGTTGCCGGTTCCCGAGGGAAAACCGGGGCGGCGGCGATGGCGGGCATCTCGGCCCTGCGCGCGGGCGCGGGTTTAGTTACGGTGGCTTCGGCCCAAAGCGCGATTCCGATCATCGCGGGGCATGCCGCGGAAATCATGACCGAGCCGCTCGCCGAGAATGACTCCGGCGGCATTGCGCGTGATGCGCCCCTGGAGCAGTTGGCGCAGGGCAAGACAGTAATCGCTATGGGTCCGGGCATGGGCCGGCATTCCGACACCGAAGCGCTGGTGCGCCGGGCCGCGGACGAACTCGAGCAACCCATGGTGATCGACGCCGACGCCCTGCACCCCATTCGAGGCAACGGCAGAGTCCGCGTGCTGACGCCGCATCCCGGTGAAATGGCCACTCTGACGGGCAAATCCACCGCCCAAGTGCAGAGTGACCGCGTGGGCGTAACGCGCCGTTTCGCCATAGAACACGGTGTTGTGTTGGTGCTCAAAGGGCAGCGGACGCTCATCGGGTTTCCGGATGGCGCGGTTTGGATCAACTCCACCGGCACACCGGCGCTCGGAACCGGTGGCAGCGGCGATGTGCTCACCGGCCTGACCGCGGGCCTGCTGGCACAGTTTCCGCGGGAGTCGCGCCAGGCGGTCGCGGCGGCGGTCTACCTGGCAGGGCTCGCCGGGGAAATCGGAGCGCGGGAGATGGGAGAGAAGTGCCTGATCGCAACGGACACGCTGCGATTTCTGCCACAGGCGATCGAGCAGGCTAAAGCTGGTGGGGCAGGTGCTTCCGCCTGCCAAGGGTGGTACGAAGGGCTGCGTGGCCGGCCAAAAGACCTGCCCTACTAAATGTCAGGTGTCCAGGTCTACCGCACGGCGTCTGAGGAGGAGACGATCGCGCTCGGAGAACAAATTGCGCGCGAGCTTCCGCGGCAGCGTGTCGTTTTGTTGACCGGCAATCTAGGGGCAGGGAAGACCACGCTCGCCAAAGGCATTGTGAGCGGATTGGGCGCAGCACCCCCGGAAGAAGTTTCAAGCCCGACGTTCACCCTTATTCACGAATACGGCAGTGGCCGGGTGTATCACGTCGATCTTTACCGGCTGGAC
>CAZKVF010000230.1:0-5987 GCA_964556085.1 uncultured Solibacteraceae bacterium | reverse complement strand
GATTCTCCGGCATCCGCATTGTAGCGCGGGGCATCACAGGGTTTGGCTCGCCGGGGAGTCTGCCGGGCGTGCAGCCGTGCCATTCAAACCCAAATTCACACTGTATTTTCAACGACATACAATCTTGGAGGCCGTTTTCTTGCTGGGGTATCGGCGCCCGCCCGCGGCAGCGCGAAGGCCTGACCGCCATGCGGCTCGATTCGGAAGAGGCACACGTAAGTGTCCGGACCGGCGAAAGCATTTTTGGGTTCGAATTGCAGGCGGGGTGACCGCTCCCTTACGGTCGCGGCTCGGATGTGGATCGGGATTGCCAGGCGAAAGCGCCTGGCCCACTTTTCTGATTTGCGAAACGAACCGATAAGCGGGAGAGTTGGGCACGGCAACCAAGCGTTGACCTCGCTGCAATTCAAACCCAAATCCGGCGTGTCCTGTCCAACCAATCTGCTGCCGTATGCCATACGGGCCGGGTGCTCCACCCCCAGGGTAGCAGGGGAAAGAGTATAATTCGGAGGTTAGGGCCTGTAAGTGACTGAAGGGAAAAGGCGGAGTGCGTGGGACGTTTCGGTCACCTTAAGAGGGCCCGCCAGGGTTAATAACGCATGCGAGAATTTAGCGAAGAGAATCTGACCGAAGCCGTCGTCGAACGGTTTGCCAATACGCCTGATCCGCGTCTCAAACTGCTCATCACCAGCCTTGTGCGCCACCTGCACGCGTACGTGCGCGATGTCGAGCCGACCTTCGATGAGTGGATGGCCGCAATCAACTTCCTGACCCGCGCGGGACAGACTTGTACGGACAAACGCCAGGAGTTCATCCTGTTTTCCGACACGCTGGGAATCTCGATGCTGGTGGATGCGATCAACCACCGCAATCGCGAGGGTGTCACCGAAACGACGGTACTGGGGCCATTCTACGTCGAGAATCCGCCGGAAATGCCGCTTGGCTCTGACGTCACGGGTGGCTTGAAGGGCGATCCGCTCTATGCCGAAGGCACCGTGTCTGCACCCGATGGCAATCCAGTGGCGAATGCAATCGTGGACATTTGGCAATCAGATGCGGACGGCTTCTACGACGTCCAATATTCCGATCGCGAAGAGGCGGGCTTGCGCGCCCGGCTGCGCACGGACGCCAGCGGCCGTTTCTATTTCTGGTCAGTCATGCCGACCTCCTATCCGATTCCCTACGATGGACCGGTTGGCGACATGCTGAAGGCGACCAAGCGTCATCCTTATCGCCCGGCTCATTTGCACTTCCTCATCGCCGCTGAAGGATATGAGACGCTGATCACGCACCTGTTCGTGGACGGAGACGAGTATCTCGACAGTGACGCTGTGTTCGGCGTCAAGAAATCTTTGATCCGAACCTATACCAGGCAGGAGCCCGGTGTTGCGCCGGATGGCCGCAAGATGGGGGTCACGTGGTATCGCCTCTATAACGACTTCCGCCTGAAATTTGCGGAGCCTGTCAGCGCCAGAAGGGGCGCCGCGTAGCCGGTATCGTCATATGCCGCCATCCGATCAGTGGCGCGTTTATGGCGCGTACGTCACGCTCTGCATAATCTGCACTGAGCTTTGGCCGAAGCCAACGTCCAGGCCGTGCGTGGAAGGCATGGGCAGACGGGTTGTCTGGCTGCTGATTCCCAGGTAGCCACTCGGTGATGCCGAACCGGAAGCGGGCGATACCGGAAGACTCAGGAGTACTGGCGGTGGAACAGTGAACTGTCCGGCTCCGCCTTGTCCGGGGTCTGCCGTGCAGAAGAAACGAGCGCCCGCGGCGGGCTTACCGCTTTGGTCCAAAGAGAACGAGTAGCCTGTGACCCCAACATAACCGCCAGACGCCGCGTTGGACCAATTCACCGTCACGCCCTGCGATTCACTCACTTTTGAAATACTGGCCTGGTTGGTCCAGGCGAGCGCGGGAGGAGACTCGACATCTTCCAGGAAGGATATGCTGACGTCCGCACCGCCCAGGATGTTGAAGGTATGTGGACCGGCGGACGCATCCAGGTAGGTGCTGCCCAGCGCTGAGTTGTAATAGCCCTTGCTACCCGGCACCGGAATCAATATCTTGGTGCCATTAGATCCGCCGACCTCTACACTGCCCGCATCCAGGCCGAGTGGTTGAATAGGGTCAGTAACGGACGAGGTGGCATTAATCGGAAATACCGTGCAATATCCCGCGGAGACCGCCTGGCCAAAGCTGGAACTCAGTAATTGGTTTGGTGTGTACCGAACAAACGAAGCACTCCCCGAGTCTGTGTTCGTGGTTGCGCCCGCGGGTCCCGCAACTGCGCGCGACAGCGAAAGCGTTCCCACGTTCACGTTTTGGCCGTTCTGCACGAGGGCGAGTCCTGCCGATCCCAGCCCGATCGGATCCGAGCACACACCACCACCGCTGACCACCGAGATACTTCCGAAATTGCTCACCGTGCCGCCCGTCTGTACCGCCAGCGGAACATAACATCCGGCTACCCCTGCGGGCACTTGAAAGTTGATCTGATCCAAACCGGCGCAGCAGCCTGCCCGTCCCCAATAAATCACACTCGCCTGCTGCGATCCCACCCAAACCGCCGGCTGCGACCCCACGTCGCCTTGCGGTGGCGCCTGGGTCTCGTCCGCGGATATCTTCCCCAGCCCCGTCCCCCAAAGGATCAGCGTTTGTCCCGGGCTGGCAGCGTGAGTCAGTGAAATGACCGCATAGTTTGCGTCCGTGACTACGGCAGGCCCGTTGCCTCCCTGATTCAAAGTCAGGATCCCGAAGCTGGCGCTCACAACCTGCACCGCCGCCGATGAGCTGTTCTGCCCGTTGTATGTGATGGTGATTGTGCCGTTGCCCGTGGGCGTTGAAGAGGGCATCAGCATGGCCACCTGGCCTGCTGAGGTGTAGATCATGAGCGGCGACACCGTGACACCATTCACGGTAACCTGCGCGGACGTCCCTCCCAACGTGGTCGATACGGGAAAGCTTGCGTTGACCGTCGTTGAAGGGCCCAGATTCTTCCCTAGAACGATGAAGACGGAGCCCTGAGCGATTCCCGAATTGGGCAACCCTGGGGAGGAGTAACTTGCCGCATTAACCACGCCCGAGGGGTTAATCGACGGCTGCGCCGCTAACGGCACAGCAGTCAACAGCGCGCACACATAACCTATACGAGAGCCCGAGCCTACCATACCCTGGAATATACAACACCCTGGACTATACAGCCTAACGAGTACCCAGACGAGCGCGGATCGGCGGCGGATCATTCGCCTGCCGCTCTTGCGGGCGGGCGACAGGTGAGGCCTCCGCCGCCGATGCTGGCTCAGTTGCTTTTATCGATTAGGAGAATAATGAACTTTTGGATGAAATCGCTCGACGCTTCCGCGTCCGATGATGTCACATCGACGCGCAGAGTGTCGGTCGCCTCATCCTCGCCCGTCAGCTTCGTGGGATCGTAGGTCAGCGTGACGGAGCACGTCTTGCCCACGTCGATCGCTCCACTGCAGTCTGTGGTTTTAAGTGTCGCGACGCCATGCAGCGCGCTCACTGTGACATTCTGAATATCCACAGCGGAATCGCCGTCGCTCTTCAGCGTGGCCTTCAACGTGTAGACGATGCTCCCGATAAGCGGAGCCGTGTGGTTGGACGTGACCCACGTATAGTGCGGGGCCGCCGAGTTGACAAAGCCCTTCTCGGGCAGTTTGCCGTCTGTGCCGGTGTAATTGACCCCATCGGTGGCGTAAATAATCAGGGATCCCTTGGTCGCAACCGGCGTCGTGGGCGCCTTGGGCGCGCCAGGAGTGACGCTCAGGAGGTTACCATGCAAATCCCAGGTGCAGGTCTGCGAATAAGTCTTAGCCGGAGCGCGGCCACCGCCGCCTTTCCCCGAACCCCCGCCCGAAACGGTGTAATAGCTGCAATTGCCCGTTACATTGGTCCCAATAGAGTAACCTGCTACCACCAGACCTCGATACCCGGGGTTTGGCGTAAATTGCAGCGGAAACTCATAAGCCATAGCCACCTGCGCGATACCCAGCAGGCCAAACGCCGTCACGCCGATCAATCTCTTCATAATTGCCCTCCTCACCCGTAATTACCTTCAATCCGCTCATGCCTTCGCCGCTCCGGTGGCGGCTCTTAGCCTGCCCAATTCCTTTTGGAGAGTACCATGTACTAGAACTACTGTCTTTGCTCCTTAGCAAGCGACATCAGGTATTTACCGGGCGCTGGCCGACAGACCGGCGTCCGGCTTTGCAAACAGAGCTTGGTCAAACTTGGGATTCACCACCACCTTTTCGATAGTGATCCTCTCGGGCGGGACCGGAACGTCCCCGAGCCCCGTTGCGGTCTTCGATACCGGCAAAACCCTCGTCTCCAGAACAAATGGGATCTGGAGGCCTTCCACCTGCCGGTAATCGCGGAAGTAGACTTCCGTTGGATGTTCGGTGCCATCCATCCGCCGCGGCTGCCCCTCGATCTTCGCCTCCAGGAATGTCTCGGCATCGATCCAGACATGAAGCACCTGGCCGTTCTGCATGGTCATCTTGACCTTATACGTGTCGCGTTTCTCCACTTTTTCGGAGCCAGCCAACTCGACACGCGTACCCTTGGCGGCGTAATCCACCAGCGGGCCGTCCAGGTCCGCCTGCGCCGCCGACAACTTGATTTCTTCGTCCGTAAAAGGCTCTACGACCCGCCGGTGGAGGTACGGGCGCAGTTTCCAGCCGTGCGCGCCGTCGTACACCTGAATGGCCGTCTGGCCCGCAAACTCCAGCTCGAACCGCATCTTGCGCGGCCGCTCGAGTTCCATGAGAAAAGGCAGCTGCGCCTCTTGCGCCGGCCGGGTGGGTATGGCCGGCATGGCGCCTTTTTTCCGAGCCACGGCCGCCTGTTCGTTGGTCTGAAGCGTCGCCCGCTGATTCCCACCCGCGCCCAGCTTCCCGGCCAACGACATCGTTTTCACTGCCCGCCAGCGCTCGAGGCCGCCGCGGGCCGCCACGTTCCTATCCACGATCTGCGCGGCCGAGAGCGCCGGAAGCGGCGCAACTGTTTCCGCCGCCGCCAGCGAGGCCACAAATCCGAAAGCACTACCCAATACCAATACGTTTCGATACATCAGTCCATCCTTAAGATTTGCGAAATTGGAACTCCAGATTGGCCGCCGATTAACCCAACCCCGTCTGATCTGCGTTTCTTGGTGTTCATCGGCAGCTCTCAACTCTTTATTTCTGACTACTCCACCACAAGTCCCTCGGCTCGAAAATTCCCGATCACCACATTGACCCGGTCGCCGCGCTTCACCCGGCGGCCCACATTAGAAAACGCCATCCAGTAAGACTTTCCCGCCTCGATGTTCTGGCTGGCCTGCCGCAGTTGGCCAACCTTTTCCATTTGCGGAACCACCAGGCTGACTCCAGCCTGGGGATCTTGCAGGGAAGGCTCGTGTTTCTTATCGTTGAGCGGCGCGGCCTTTTGGGGATCCAGCACGCGCCATGTGAATCGAACCATCTCGCCCGATTCCGTCCACTTGACATTGAGGGAGTCGACTCCCCAGACGCCTTCGTAAAACAACTGCGCCCGCAGGGATAAACTCGGCCGATAGCGGGCCGGGGACGCAGCTCCTGCAGGCCTGGCGGCCGGGGCAGGAGCTGAAACAGGAGCGGTGTCCTGTCCCCACAGCGCACCGCTTACCACCAGGCTGATTAAGATCGTTGTCCGAAACATTGGCTTTCTCATTTTGCTCCGGCCGGACACCCAAGCAGTTGGATGCCCGGCCGGAATTTGCCGTTAGTTGGCTGCGATCAGGTCCGGCGTCGTTGCGAGTACCGTGCCGGTCCCCGTTACGCTAACGGTTGCCGACGCGCTAGCCGTCGATCCTCCTGGCGCATATTGCACCACAATCGTGCAAGTGCTACCTGGGTTGACAACTGAGCCATTTGCGCAAGTACCGCCGGTGATCGAGAAGGTTCCCGGGCCGAAGAGCTTCGTGACAGTCGGCGTGGCAGTGA
>CAZKVF010000229.1:0-5879 GCA_964556085.1 uncultured Solibacteraceae bacterium | reverse complement strand
CCAGCAGCAACATGGCGTCGCCGATGTCTCGGAGACGCCGTTTGGGGTCCTTCTCGAGGCAGCGGCGCAAGAGCGGCTGCACGCGCGGGGGCAAGCTTTTCCAATCCGGCTCGCGGACAACCACCGCCGCCAGAACGTCGGTGAGCGTATCTCCACCGAACAGTTCCTTTCCGGTGAGCATCTCGTAAAGCACCACGCCGAACGCCCAAATGTCCGTGCGCCGATCCACCGCCTTCCCGCGCGCCTGCTCCGGGCTCATGTACGCCGCCGTCCCCAGAATCGCCCCGACCTGTGTGGCGTTCATGGTCAAGGTAGGCGAATCCTGGGTGCGTGCCGCAACGCCCGGCTCGGGCGCAGCGCCCAGTTTCGCCAAGCCGAAATCCAGAACTTTCACAGTGCCGTCCGGCTTGAGCTTGACGTTCTGTGGCTTCAAGTCGCGGTGTATGATTCCCTTTTCATGTGCCGCTTCCAGGGCATCGGCAATCTGCCGTGCGATTTCCAAGGCCTCTTCCAGCGGGATTGGCCCCTGCCGGATCCGGTCGGCCAGTGTCGGGCCTTCCACTAACTCCATCACCAGGTAGTTCGGCCCGACATCGTGGATTGTACAGACGTTGGGATGATTCAACGCCGCCACCGCGTGCACTTCGCGTTCAAAGCGTTCGCTGAATCGTTCCGGGGCGATCTTGATGGCTACGTCGCGGCCCATCCGGGGGTCATGGGCGCGGTACACTTCGCCCATCCCGCCCGCGCCCAGAGGCTCGAGGATTTCGTAAGGACCCAGTTTATCGCCAGCGGAAACCGGCATGGTGAAGAGCAGTCCGTTCGCTTCGGAGCCGCGACCGTGAGGGAGCGGTCGCTTTGAAGATTCAGCCCAACAGGATCTAGAATTAGTGCCCGCCGGGTACCGGCCGTGGCACGTGCAGCGACATCAGCACCACCGTCCCGTTGATGGCGCTGAACCAGTGCGGCGTATTCTCGGGCACGATGATGAAATCGCCCTTAGCCACCGGCCTCGGCGTGCCGCCTTCAATGCCGGTCCCGGTCAGGTTCTCCGCGTTCGTACGCTTTTCCTCCGTCAGTTTGCCTCCGGTCACCAGGGTCGCGCTACCGTCGACCACGTAAAACATCTCCGCTTCCTTCTCGTGGACCGCCGCCGGTCCTACGGCAGCGCGGTATTCGAGACTTGCGGTGTAAGGCGCGAGCTTGAGCAGCGGTTGGGCCACGATCGGCTGGTTTGCCTTCCGCTCGCTCTTGGCTTTGGCGATCAGGGCCGCCACATCCGAAGACGAAATGAACGTCTTCATGGCGTCCGCAGTTTGCGCCGTGGCTTGCCGGCATGCCACCGCTACAAACAATAATGTCACGGCTGTACCGATTGCGCGCATATGTACCTCCATTTTCGTGAAGTAGCACAGGCTTCCTGGCCTGTCTCGGTCCTTTTTTTCGCAGTCTGTTTAGGAAATGCTAACACAGCGGCCCCGCCCTTTTGGAAGCGGAGTACAATGACGTAGGTTCCTGTTTTGGCGAAAGCCACGCCCTAATGGAAATTTATCTGCTGCGACACGCTATCGCCGAAAATGCGCGCCCGGGCCTTAAGGACGCCGACCGCGCCCTGACCGATGAGGGCCGCCAAAAGTTGAAACGAGTTCTCGAACGCGCCCGGAACGCTGGTGTGAAGCCGGATGTCATTCTCTCCAGCCCCTATCGCCGCGCCCTGGAAACCGCCGAAATCGCCGTGGATTCCCTGAAGTACCGTGGCAAAATCGTCCAGACCGGCGCGCTGGTTCCCGACGGCAATCCGCGGCAGGTCTGGGACGAAATCCGCTCGCGCAAAACCGAATCGGCTGTTCTGTTGGCCGGCCACGAGCCGCTCATCAGCGCTCTGCTGGCGCACCTGCTGGGCAGTCCGGCCTTGATGGTGGATATGAAAAAAGCCGGCCTCGCCCGCATCGATTGCGATCGCTTCGGTGCCGAGCCTCGCGGGGTTTTGAAGTGGCTGCTCACGCCGGCCACAGCGGGAGATTGATCCAGATTGAATATAGCCAAGGCCACGGCCCGGTATGAAGACTGGCTGGGGCAGCACTTGCGGCTGATCCCCGAAGATCTCGAACTCAAACACCAGCAGATGCGCTCGGGCGTTTTCCCCTTTATGCGCGCCACCTACTATCGCTGGGCGCAGACCTGGAGCGATTTGTGCGGCGAAGCCGCGCGCGGCCCGTCCGTGCTCGCAGTGGGCGACCTCCACATCGAAAATTTCGGGACCTGGCGCGATATCGAGGGCCGTTTGATTTGGGGCATTAACGATTTTGATGAAGCCTGGACCCTGCCCTACACCAACGATCTGATTCGCCTGGCCACCAGCACATTCATCGCGCCCAGGACCGGCGACCTCAAAGACAGCATCGGCGCCATTCTCAAGGGCTATCAGGACGCTCTCGAAGCAGGCGGGCGCGCCTACGTCCTCGCCGAGCACCATCCGTCGCTGCGGCAGATGGCTACTGCGCGGCTGCACGAGCCGGAGAAATTCTGGGAGAAGCTGCACTCCTTTAAGGAGACCGTGGATGAGCCGCCCGCCAGCGCCATCAAAGCCATCAGCCAGCTCATGCCCGAAAAGGGATTGCGCTGGCGCGTGGTGCACCGGGTAGCGGGTTTGGGGAGTTTGGGCCGCGAGCGCTATGTAGCCCTTGCAGAATGGCATGGCGGTTCGTTGGCCCGCGAGGCGAAGGCTCTGGCTCCCTCCGCCTGCCTCTGGGCGGCGCGGGGTAAAGGAACTGCACCCATACACTACCAGGAGATTCTCGACCGCTCCGTGCGCTGCCCCGACCCCTTCGTCCGCTTGCGTCGAAAATGGATCGTGCGCCGCCTGGCGCCCGATTGCTCCCGCATCGAACTCTCGGCTCTTCCCAAAGAACGCGACGAGTATCACCTGTTGCACGCCATGGGTTGGGAAACGGCCAATATTCATTTGGGCAGCCGCAAGGCCGCCCTATTGTTGAAAGATCTGAAGAGCCGTCCGCGCGACTGGCTCTTCACCGCCGCGCAGAAAATGGAAAAGGCTCTCCACGACGATTGGACAGAGTGGAGCACCGGGGAACAATCCTAGGTGGGTAGGGCAGGCGATCTTGTGCCTGTCAGCCTCCCACATTGTGTCGCAGGCCCTCGTCCGCGCACGGCCCCTAATCGCGCTCCTGACATGCTTCTATTGTTGATTACCCGCCCGGCTCCGCGAACTTGACTACCAGTGACACGCGGCGGTTGCGGGGGTCGTTGGGATTGCCGGGGAACAGCAGGCGGCGGTCGGCGAAACCGCGCATCTCCACTACCTGGTCAGACCCTACGCCATAGGCGTGCAGCAGCCGCCTGGCTGTATTCGCGCGGTCGGCGGCCAGGTCCCAGTTGCCATAACCGCTCGAGGGCGTGCTCTTGCGAAAGGGCCGCGCGTCCGTGTGCCCTTCGATCACCAGACCGTTCGGCATCCGGGATAGCTGGCCCGCAAGGGTTTTGAGCAGGCGGACACCGGCGTTCGTGGGCGTCGGATCGCCGGAAACGAAAAACATGCCTTGCTCGTTTTCGAGCAGATCGATCCGCAGGCCCTCCCCCGTGACGCTGACGACGACGTTGTTGCGGATCGCCTCGAAATCCGGCATCTGGCGGAGAGCCTGTTCGATGCGGTCTCGCACATCGCTCACGCCGCGCCGGTCTACGCGGAGTCCCTCGCCCGAATTCGCCAAACCGGCGCCCAACTGCCGGGTGTAGCCGCGTGGATCGAGGAAATAGCCGCGCACCGCTTGCTTCACTTTCTCGCTGGCGTTCATCATCCAAAGCACGATGAAGAGCGCCATCAGTGCTGTGACGAAATCGGCATAAGCCACCTTCCAGGCGCCTCCGCGGCGCTGCTCGGGGCGGCGGTGTCGGTAGGGTTGGCCGCAAATGGCGCTCCCGGGAGGATCAAGTGGTGCGTGCAGGCTCGCCATGCTCCGGCGCTCCGGGCAGTGCGGGGTTCGGCGGAATCTCGGCTTCCCGTCGCACTGTGATTTCCATTTCGTCAAAGCCGGGCCGGTACTCCAGCGGCACGGACCGCCGGCCATATTCGACGGCCAGAATGGGTGAGGCCCCCCGCGCAAACGCCACCGTTGCCGTGCGCAGTGTTTCGAGGTGCTGCGTATGGGCTTCCCCAAGCCCCTGAAGGCGCGAAGCCACCGGGCCCACCAAACCGTAACAAAGGAGGATTCCCAAGAACGTACCGACAAGCGCCGCGGCCACCTTTTCACCCACGGTTTCGGGCGACGAGCCGATCGACTGCATCGTAATCACTACACCCAGAACCGCTGCGACGATCCCCAGGCCGGGCAGCGAGTCGGCCACCGTGCTCAGGGCGTGCACCGGCTCGAGATGATCGCGCCGCTGGATTTCGATATCGAGGTCCATCAAGTGATCGAGTTCCAGGGCTGTTGTGGCGCCGATCACCAGCATCCGCCACGAATCGCACAGGAATCGCAGGGTCGTTGGGTCGCTCAGCAGCTCCGGGTAGCGGGAGAAGATCGAACTGTTCTGAGGCTCTTCCACATGAGACTCGAGAGCCATCACCCCGGCGCGCTGGGCATAGGAGAAGACTTCATACAACATGCGCAGCGATCGCAGAACCGACTGCTTGTTGCGTCGAGGCGGGAAAAAAATCGCGCCGATGCCCCTCACCGTCTGGCGTATCAGCGACGGACGGTTGGCGATCAGAATGATTCCAATGGCAGAACCGCACACGATTAGGAGTTCCGCAGGTTGAAGCAGAACGTACGGGTTCCCCTTTTCGGCTACATAGCCGCCCAAAACCGCGGCCAGGACCAAGAGAATACCGGCAAAAGCGAGCATAGATCGGAGTTGCTTCTACACTCTTATCGGCCGAAATCATTGCGAAATTGGTGCGCGATTTTTGCGGACAAAAAACCCCTCACACCGCCGCTCGCCTTAACCTGTCCAGCACTCCCGCCCACTCCGGCGTATCGGGCGGCCGCTCCACCGCGATCCAGTCAAGACCTTGCCGGTCAAGACGGTGCAGGGTTTCGTACAGCGCGGCGGCATAGGCGCGCGGCTCGGCCGGCATTTCGTGGCCGATGTAAAGCCAGGCGCCGCGGCCATCAGGCGGCCGGTCGCCGGCGCGCAACAGATGCAGCGGGGTTTTTGGCCGATAGTGCCGCCCATGCATACCCGGAGCGGGGTGTCCACCCGCGGGGAGCGCAGCAGCTACGGGCACCGCGCCGATGAGCGCTTCGATATCCGGCAGCGGGATCACGCCCGGCCGCAACAGCACCGGCTCTCCGGCGAGCGAAATCACGGTGGACTCGATTCCGACTTGCGAGGGCCCGCCATTCAGCACGAATTCCGCCAGCGACTCGCCAACATGTGCAGCCGAGGTAGGCGAAAGCTCGGTGAAGCGGTTCGCGCTGGGCGCCGCGATCGGTACCCCCGCGGCTCGAATCAGCGCCAGCGCCACCGGATGCGACGGCATCCGCAAGCCCACCGTGGGCAACCCGGCGGTCACGATGTCGGGGATTTTCGGGCGCTTCTTCACAACCATCGTCAGCGGCCCGGGCCAATAACTCCGCGCCAGAATCTCCGCAGCTTCCGGCCACTCGGCCGCCAGTTCGCAGGCCATGTCGACTGAATCGACGTGGACGATCAGCGGACTCGTGCGCGGGCGCCCTTTCGCCTGAAAAATGCGCTCAACTGCAGCCGAATCTAGCGCGTTGGCGCCCAGCCCGTACACCGTTTCCGTAGGAAAGGCGACTAGCTTGCCGGCGCGGATCAACGCAGCCGCGCGCTCAATAGCACGGGCGGTTTCCATTTCCGCGTCGCTGAGGGAGCCTGGCTCATTGGTAGCGCCC
>CAZKVF010000228.1:0-4641 GCA_964556085.1 uncultured Solibacteraceae bacterium | reverse complement strand
TCAATCCGTTCGCCAACGTATATTTCGCTGGTTTACACTTCTCCGTGGACCGCATCGGCAACATCTTTTCTTTGTCGCAAGTGGTCCAGATGACCGCCGTACTTCTGGCCCCGCTGGTGCTTCGCAAGTACGGTCTCACCGCGGGCATCAGTTGGATGATGCTAGCGACCGCAGTCGGTCTCGGCGGTCTTGCCGCACAAGTACCGGGACTGGCTTCCGCGCTGATCTTCACCGGGTACATGAGCTTCCAGTGGATGAGCGAGCCGGGACTGAACACACTGCTACTGGGCCGTGTGGCGGAATCGGAGCGAAGCGGCGCAGCCGCCCTCGGTTACCTGGTGGCCTTCGGAGCGCAAGCTCTGGCAGCTTTTGCGGGCGGAGCATTGGTCACGCGATTCGGCTATGGCGCCGTGCTGGCAGGCGCGGCGACGTTGGCCGCCGCTGCAGCGGGGCTGTTTCGCATGCTGGTGGGCGCGGGCGAAAGATTCGCGCCCCGAGTTGCGAAGCTGCCGGCGCTGGGAGCAAGTAACGCGCGCGAGTGACCCGCGCACGCCATCGGTCTACGTCGCCGGTGTAGCGTTATATCCGCAGCAGCCGAATCGCGTTTCCTTTTAAGATACGGTCGCGGTCGGCGGCCGGCAGGTCGAATTGATCCATTACCGCCGAGGGATAGTCGATGTCCTTGGCGGCGAAATGATCCGTGCCGACTACGATACGGTCGCTTCCCACAAGCCCGATCAGAAAACGGAGCGCCTCCGGGTAGTAGATCAAATAATCGTAGTGGAACCGGCGCAAGTAATCACGGAACGGGTGCGCGAGCGAGGTGCTGTGGTCATTCATGTGAAACAGGAAATGCTCGATGCGTCCGGCGAGGTAAGGAAACGCCCCGCCGGCATGCGGCAGCACGACTTGCAGATTCGGATACTTATCGAGCGTGCCGGTATAGATGAACTTGCTCGCGAGGAAGGCGTGCTCGATCGGCGCGTCTATCCCAGCGGCCAGAGGCGGCGGTCCGGCGGTTCGTGCCCCGCCGAATGTGTTGGGGATGCCGTCCATCTGATGAAAGATGATGGGATAGTTCAGCGCCTCGATGCGCGCCAGAACCGGCGCAAATCCGGGGTCAAAGATGAAGTCGTGTTTCTCGATGGAGTCCGGCAGGTGGACGGCCCGGATGCCGGGCTGCCCCGCGACCCGGTTCAGCTCCTTCAAAGCGAGTTCCGAGTCGCGCACAGGTAACTCAGCGGCGATGACAAAGCGGTCGGGATATTTCTGATGGACGCGGATGCCTTCGTCGTTGATCACCTGCGCCAGATGGGCGCCTTGTTGCGCCGTAGTCCTCTGCCAAGGCATGGCGCCGGAGAGAGTCAGGCAATGCATCAGGTCGCCATGTTCGTCCATCCACTGGCGCCGCTTGTCCAGATCGTAATCGAGCGGATACGGATTGGCGAGCGGCTGGCCCAGGTCGGCAAGGGCCTTGTTGTAAGGCTCGGGAGACCAGTGCGCGTGCAGATCAATCGCCGCCGGCTTACCCACTCCTGCTTTGCCGGGCCGGGCCGCCCACCAGGGAGTTCCCGGCGAGGTGCGCGCCTGCGCCATCGCCCTGTATCCGCTCAGCATGTTGATTGCAGCGGCCGCACCGGCGCTAAGACCCATAAAACGGCGGCGTCCAACCGCATCTCCTCGAACGGGGCTCTCGGAATCCTTCATAGTCAGCCTCCTCAATGGGTTCCTATCTTATAGCATCACTGGATCACCGGAAAGCCTGTGGTATAGTGGCGCGGTGCCGAAACTCTACGCTTTTGTCACCCTGCTCTCGGCCACAGTGTCGTTCGTTTTGGCGCAAAATCACGGCGAAAGCTCCCCCAACCCTGCCGACTGGCCCATGTACGCGCACGACTACACGTCCACGCGCTATTCCCCGCAAACCGAGATTACGCCGAAGAACGTGGCCAACCTGAAGTGGATCTGTACTTATCCGTTGCCGGAGGCCGCTACGTTTCAAAGCAGCCTGGTGGAAACCGGCGACACGCTCTACTTCACCACGGGCGAAAGTACATACGCGGTCGACGCCGTGGATTGCCGCCTGAAGTGGACCGTGAAACATGCGTTGCCGGCGCCGGAACCGGACAGAACAGTTCGGGGCGCAGCCATTGAGGGGCACCGCCTGTTTCGAGGCTTCCGCGACGGCGTGGTGATCGCCTACGACACATACAACGGCGAGCAACTTTGGTCCACCAAACTGACGGCGCCCGATGGGCGCACCGCAACCATTGCCGCGGCGCCCACTGCATGGCAGGGGATGGTTTTCATCGGCACGTCGGGCGCAGAGCAGAATTGCGCCTGCTTTGTAACTGGCCTCGACGCAGCAACAGGCCGCGTCGTATGGAAATTCAACGTGACTCCCGGGCCGGGACAGCCCGGGGCAGATTCGTGGCCCAAAGGAATCACGCCAGGCGGCGGCTCCACGTGGACCAGTTTCACCATTGATCCGGAAACGGCTTCGCTGTACTTCTCGACCGGTAATCCCGGCTACGATTTCGCGGCTGCTTACCGGACCGGCGCGAATCTTTATACCAATTCGGTGGTCGTCCTCGACACCAGGAGCGGCGCACTGCGGGCTTACTACCAGATCGTCCCGCACGATTACCACGATTGGGACCTGACGGCCTCGCCGGTTCTGCTCACCACCAAATCCGGCCAGCGGCGTGTGATGGCGGCGGGCAAGGATGGATTCCTCACCGCCATCGATCCGCAAGCGCGGAAGGTGCTGTGGAAGGCGCCGGTCACCACGATCGACAATATCGACGCGCCCCTGACGCCGCAGGGAACGCACGTCTGTCCCGGAGCGACCGGCGGCGTTCAATGGAACGGCCCGGCCTTCTCGCCGGCGACGAACCTGGTTTATGTGAACGCCATCGATTGGTGCTCCACCATCAAGTCCGATCCCGACTTTGATGGGAAGAAGAACTTCCTCGGCTCCGCGAATGCATTCGGCGACCATGATCCCGAAAAGACGGGCTGGGTAACCGCGGTGGACGCCGACAGCGGAGAGGTCCGCTGGAAGTTTAAAGCGACCACTCCGATGGTCGCCGGAATCGCGGTGACAGCCGGCGGGCTGGTGCTGACGGCGGATCTGGCTTCCGATCTTCTAGCCTTTGACGCGCAAAGTGGCAAGCTTCTGCACCGGATCAAGCTGGGGCAGCCCACTGGAGGTGGAGTGATCACCTATCGCGCCGGTGGCAAGCAACGGATCGCAATCGCCACCGGCCTGGAGGACAGGATCTTACAAGTGCATGGCGAGCCCGCCGTCGTGGTTTTGGGGCTGTAGCGAGACCCACCCGCTTTCGCGCCCAGCACTTACTTCAAATCGAATTCGACTGCGCGTTTCGCGAGATTGTTATTTGTATCGGCGGCTGTAACTTCGAGCGTGTACGATCCCGCTGCTAAGGCTTGTAAAGGAATTTTCAAGGCCACGGGGATTGAGAGGTTGCTGCCATTCCCCGAGATATCCAGTTGCATGATTCCCGAATCGCTCCTCGCCTCGCCCGTCGAGCGATCGAGAATTCGTATCTGAATTCCCACGCGCGGGGGGTTCTGCGGATCCGGCGTGGCGAGCAGCGGCTCGTAAATTTCAAAGTAGAACATGGCCGGCTCCCCTTTTCGAAACACGTTGGAGCCTGACGGTATCACCTGAAGATCTTTGGCAATGAGGGGCGTTTTGTCCTGCAGCAGGGGGGCTTCGATCTCGACGCCGGCTTCGGAGGTGCGCCGCACCACATTGCTGAGAGCTAGGCCGCTGATGGAGAACTGGTTGCTCTCGTAAGAGTCGATCGCGAACGGCAGTTCGAGCTTTCCGAAAGCCCCATCGCCGGCGCTGAACGCCACTTTGAGGTCATAGCTGCCGGGCGTGATTTCAAACTGGGCCTCCTAATGGAGCAGCTTTTGGTGGAACTTGTCGACCTCTTTGCTATCGGCCAGATCGATATCCAAGGTGTCGCTGAAGCGCGCCACCACAGAACGGTCGGCCGCGTAGGCCATGCCGACCAGGTTCACGGCGGCATGCAGTTTCCCATTTTGATTTTGGAATTGCAGGGGAGCCGTATCCATGTCCAGGGCCAGATTGACGCGGGCGAGATTCGGGGAAAGGTAGAAGAACGGCGCCTGGAGGGAGGCGCTCCAGGCGCTGGACTCCGCGCCCGAAGCACGGGTCTCGAGCTCCTTTTCGAAGGGCTTCCCAGCCAGCAAATCGCCGAGCCTGGCGTTGCAGTAGCCGGTGCGGGCGCGAACCAGAAGACCACTGCGCTCGACTTTCACGCGCAGCCTGTGTAGTTCTTCTTCGGGTTGAGGGAAGGTGTGTAACCGAGCACATAATACTCATTCAGCTCTCCGGTGATCTTGGCCAGGCCGGTCACGGGGTCACCGGCGTTGGTAATGACGGAGCCGCCGGTTCCCTCGGCCAGAATGTCCATGATCTGCCGGTTGGTGAGCGTGTTGTTTCTGGAGTACGGGGAGGAGGAGGCGCGTCCTGCCCAGGCGGACTGGGCCGGGGAAAACAGGTCGTCGACTGGGCTACTGAGCTCGGCGGAATTCCCGCCAGGGTCACCCGTGTTGCGCCTCGCCGGAGGCGCCACTGGCGTGCCG
>CAZKVF010000227.1:0-8968 GCA_964556085.1 uncultured Solibacteraceae bacterium | reverse complement strand
CAGGTCGAAGCCGCGAAAGGAATTCCGTCCGAGGTTGCCCTGGACTGGGAAGATGGGGACCACCAGCGCCGCGGGATTGATCCGCCTCCCTCCGGCTACACTGGGATCGCTAATCCACTCGGAAATTCCCCCCACAAGATCAGGCCGGAAATCGTATCCGCCAAAGCCGATGTCCCGATGGACGGTAACGTTGACTGGCAGCCCGGTTTGTGCGGTGAGAATACCATCCAGGCCCCAACCAGCGGTTAATGCCCTGATCGCGGCAGGCCCGTGCGCCGGCGGCAGATTCCAGGAGAAGGCCCCGTGCAACAACTGGCGGATGTCGAAATCCGAATCGGCGCGGTTGGATAATGGCGGCTCAAATACTCCAGGTACATAGGTCGCCGTATCGGACGAATTGGTATCGATTGAATGACCCCACGTGTAGCCAGGTTCGCTGCGATGCCGTGACTGAGACGCCTCTCATAGTGCAACTGCAGCGCGTGATAGCTCGAGCTGCCTGAGTCATCGGTGTACACCACCGAATAAATATTTTCAGTCACAATAGGATAGGCGACCGAATACAGCAGTCGGCGACCCGCGGAGCCCACATACGCAAGGGTCAGTGTCTGATCGCTGCCCATCGCCTGCTGCAGGGTTACATTCCACTGCCACACTCGCGGCGCTCTCCGGTCAGGCGCAAACGTGAAGAATCGGTTTCCCGGCGGGGGGTTGCTAAGATTCACCGCGGGTAGTGCCACCGCGGACGTACTTACTGGAAGACGGGAGTTCAGCAAAACGGTCGACTGCCCCGCGGGATAACCGCTGACCCACGGTTGTGCAGACGCTTCCGCGATTCCCGTGTCGTAGAAAAGACCTCCTCCGGCGCGAAGGACTGTCTCGCGGCCGGGGTGTTTCCCGAATACCCACGCGGCTCCGATGCGGGGAGCCAGGTTGTCATATCTCTGGCTCCACAATGGAGCGCCTGGAGTTACGGCGGTTACGTTGCTCGTGGCGTAATTTCCAATGAGTTGGACCAGGTCGCCATTGTTGCGATCAAGGCTGCGGGGCACGGAGTTGTAGTCCCAGCGCAAGCCGTAGGTAAGACTGACTGCCGAAGACATCGTCCAGGTATCCTGTGCGTAAAGCGCCATGTTGGTCATTTCTATTCGGGCTCGCGAAGGTGCCGTGTTGTGGAAAGCATCGAGCTGATTATCGACGAGGCCGGCGATGCAATTGAATTGAAAATATTGATCGCCGGCTGTCTGGATCAGGGGAAGCAACAGACGGTAATCCGCGCCGAACTTCAGTTGATGCGTGCCATGTACAAAAGTCGTGCCGTCGACCACGTTAATCTGCCGCTGCCTAAATGTGCCGATGCTCCCGCCGAACAGATCACCGCCCGGGTCGCCCAGATTTACGAATGAGTAATAGTTCGCGGGTGTGGTTCCGGTTACCAGAAGATCGTTCGCGGGAACGACGGCGCCCCCGAAGCTATCCATAGTAAAGCGCTGCCCATTCACGTTGTCGGCAAAGTTCAACCGGAGATCGCTGACCAGAAACCCCGCCGGGACATATGTCAGGCCAACGGTGAAAGATCTTTCGCGCAGATGCTGGACATCGCTGTCGGCCAGACTCGCGGTGCCGCTGTTGGAACGGCTCGCTTTGCTCGAAGGAGCCCAGGTAAACGTTGCAAAGCTCCTAAGTCTGTCGGTAACAATTTGGTCAGCTTTGAGAAGAACGGAGTCCGTCGTTAATGGATTTGAATACCCTGCAGAAAACTCCGCGTGATTGTTTCCAAGGTCGGGTCCATTCGGAACGGGAAATGCGTTCAAAAAGGGCTGTACTAAGGTGGGTGCGACTTGGCGGGCTGCAAGAGACGGTACCGTAGTAATCGTGAATTTCGGCTCGACCAGCCGCTGCCCTTCGTAAGAAACAAAAAAGAAGGTCTTGTTACGCACCACCGGTCCTCCAAAGACACCGCCAAAATCGTTCGAGCGAAGTCGTGGTTTACTCTGGCCAGCCTGATTGACAAACCAGTCCGCCGCATCCAGTTTGTCGTTTCGAAGATAATTGAATGCTGTGCCGTGAAATTGATTAGTGCCGGACCTGGTAACCAGAAGGACGTGCGCCCCGGGATTGCGGCCATACTCGGGCGCAAATGAACTGGTCACGACTCGAAACTCCTCGAGGGCATCTACAGTAACCATTCCATTGGTGCCGCCCGCCGCGTTATAGCCGCCATTATTTCCGCCCGCGGATTGATAGCCGGTGATCGTGCCCACGGCGTTAATACCGTCGATATTGAAGCTGTTGGCCGAGCCGCGCAGGCCGTTTACCACGAATTGTCCGTTGCTGTTTTGCGCGTTCGAAAGAGCGACCCCGGTAGCTAGAGTGATCAGGTTCTGGAAACTCCGTCCATTCAAGGGTATATTCGCGGTCAGTTGCCGTTCCACCAGGTTGCTGACTGATGCCTCATTCGTTTGCAGGTGCTCGTACCCCCCGGTGACTGGAAGAGTCTGTGTCATCTGACCGATTTCGAGGCTGAAGTCGAGTTGCGCCTGTTGCGCCACATCCAGCACCAGCTCCCGGCGCTCCTCGGATTCGAACCCGGTCGCCGAGACTTTAACGTCATAGGTTCCGGGAGGCAGATCAGGCATGCTGTACAAACCGGATCCGTTCGTTTGGGCGGATCGCTGCAATGAGGTGCGCTGCTCTGTGATGACTACCGTGGCGCCCGGCACGGCGAGTTGGCTTTGATCGACAACACGGCCGGAGAGGTTGGCAGTCTGAGCCCGGATCGCCGGACTCAGTGCGATGGCCAGACTGACACACGACACAATCCGCCGCAGCATCCCACGAGTTATAGCGTGTTTCATTCCGTTCTAGCGCCAAAAAGCCGGAGCGGACTACGTCATTTACCGCCGGTCTCCGAAAAGAACCCCACCCTTATTTTTATACTGGGTCGCGCCACCGCCGGATCTCGTAAAGCCCACGTTTTACAAAATTCAACGCGTTCGCACCTGATCTCCCCGGCATGAGAGAATGTAGCCCATGCCAGACCGCTCCATGTTCGCGCTCGCTGGGGCCCTCCTGGCGGCCCTGCCCGCCTATGCCCAGCAATCCTGTGAGAGCCTGACCAAGCTCACGCTGCCCAACGTCACTATTTCTCAGGCCGCTTCGGTGCCCGAGGGCGACTTTAAAGCTTCGGGAGAAGAGCAGCCGGCTCACCTCCCGGCATTTTGCCGCGTCGCTGCCACCATTGCGCCGGAAGTGAAGTTCGAAATCTGGATGCCGCTCGAGTGGAATCACAAACTGCTGGCCGTCGGCAACGGCGGCCTTGCCGGTTCCATCAATTACCGTCAGATGGTCGAACCGCTCCAACGCGGCTACGCCACCAGCAGCACCGATACCGGCCACCAGGCGAGGAACAACGATGCGAGCTGGGCCGCCGGGCACATGGAACGTGTGATCGACTTCGCGCACCGCTCCATCCACGCTATGAGCCAGGCGGATAAAGCCATCATCGCGGCATTCTACGGCGGCCGCCCCGACCATGCCTATTTTGCCGGCTGCTCTCAAGGCGGCCAGGAAGCGCTCATGTCGGTCCAGCGTTACCCCAAGGATTTTGACGGCGTTATCGCCGGCGATCCCGCCAATTTCTGGACTCATAATCAGATCAACCACCTTTGGGACGTACTGGCGACTCGCGGCGATGGCTACATTCCGGCCAGCAAAGTGCCGGTAATCGCAGATGCCGTTAACAACGCCTGCGACGAATTGGACGGCATCAAGGACGGCGTTCTCAACGACCCGCGGCGCTGCCGCTTCGACCCGGCCACTCTGCTGTGCCACGCCGGCGACGCCGCCGATTGTCTCACCGCGGCGCAGGTTCAGGCCGTGAAGCTGTTATACGAAGGCCCCGGCGAGACCATCTATCCCGGCCTGCTGCCGGGCGGCGAAGCCGGTCCGGGCGGCTGGAGCAATTGGATCACCGGCAAGGAGCCGGGCGCCAGCGGCCACGCCAATCTGGGTCTACCTTTCTTTAAATACATCGTGTTCGAAGACAAAAACTGGGACGCCCGTTCGTTCAAATTCGAAACCGAGCCGGGTTTCGACAACGACGTGGAGTTTACCGATTACAAGCTGGCCTCGATCTTCAACGCCACCAATCCCGACCTGAGCCCGTTCCGTGAGAACGGCGGCAAGCTCATTCAGTACCACGGCTGGAGCGATCCCGACATCACGCCTCTCAACAGCATCAACTATTACGAAAGCGTGAGCCAGGTGATCCCCACGGCAAACGATTTCTATCGCCTCTTCCTCGTTCCCGGGATGCAGCATTGCGGGGGCGGTCCCGGCCCCACCAAATTCGACATGGTTTCGGCGCTCGAAGACTGGGTGGAGCGCGGTACAGCGCCGGACCGCATCACCGCTTCGCACGTATCAAGCGCCGGCCAGGTGGATCGCACGCGCCCGTTGTGCCCCTATCCCCAGGAAGCGCAGTGGAACGGCACCGGCAGCACCGATCAGGCCGAGAACTTCGTGTGCGGCATCCCCAAGCCGTAGTCAATCGGAGGAATGGAAATGGCTCGCAACCAAAACCACATTCTGTGGGCGCTGGCAGCGGCTCTCGCCATCGCTATACCCGCAGCCGCGCAGAAGCACGCGCAGCCGCCCAAATCGCTGCGGCTTTATGTCTTCGATTGTGGCGGCATCAAAGGTCTTGACCCCGCCTCCACCTTCCACCTCAAAAAGGAGGAACTGGCGGGAGTTGATTTCGTAGTGGTGTGTTATCTGATCGCACATCCTAAAGGCACGCTGATGTGGGATGTCGGCGTCGTGCCCGATAGCGCCTTCAAGCCCGATGGTTCGCCGGTCTCGCAGGGTAATCCGCCGGTATCGATTACCGCCACCAAGCCGCTGCTGCCACAACTGGCAGCCATCGGTTACACTCCCGCCCACATCACGTACCTGGGGCTTTCCCATTACCACTCGGATCACACCGCTAACGCCAACGCCTTCGCCGGTTCCACGTGGCTGGTCCACCAGACCGAACGTGATTTCATGTTCGCCGAAAAGCCGCAGGGCATTATCCAGACCTCCAGCTTCAACAAGCTCAAAGACGCCAAGACTCAAATCCTGCCCGAGACCGATTACGACGTCTTCGGCGATGGCTCGGCCATAATCAAGTACACGCCCGGCCATACGCCGGGTCACCAGGTGCTGCTCCTGAACCTGAAGAAGACCGGGCCGGTGCTGCTGGCAGGCGACCTCTATCATTATCCCGAGGAGCGCTTCAGCGACAAGACGCCGACCTTCGAGTTCAACCGCGAGCAATCGCTCGCCAGCCGCACCGCCATCGAGGCATTCGTGAAGCAGTCGAAGGCGCAGTTGTGGATCGAGCACGATCTGGCGACTTTCAATAAGCTTAAAAAAGCACCGCAATTTTACGAGTAGAGCCTGATCCCGGGCCCGTGGCCCCAAGTCCCCGTTGCGGGGCCCGATTCTCGTTTTCAGCCACGAAAAATCTGAAACCGGAGGAGTCCTCCGATTATCTCTTGAGTGGGTGCGGAGATTTCTCCGCTTTAGCAGTTCGACCGAAACGGAGACAGAGATGCCGACTTTTGGCGCTACATCAACGACGGACGAAGTCCTGTCCGGAATCAATCTCAAAGGAAAACGTATACTGGTGACCGGCGTTTCGGCCGGGCTGGGCGTAGAGACAGCACGATCGCTGGCGGCCCACGGCGCCGAAGTGGTGGGCGCGGCGCGAGATCTGGCGAAGGCCGAAAGGGCGACCGCCGTGGTTCGAGAAGCAGGGGCGAGCAATGGCGGAAGCCTCGAATTGGCCGACCTGGATCTCGCCAGCCTGAAAAGCGTGCGGGCCTGCGCAGACGGTCTGCTGAAAGCCGGCAAGTTTTTCGACGTGGTGATCGCCAATGCAGGCGTCATGGCCACTCCATTCGGGCACACCGAGGACGGATTCGAGACTCAGTTCGGCACCAATCACCTGGGCCACTTCGTATTCGTCAACCGCATCGCGCCGTTGATCCGCGCGGGAGGGCGAGTGATCAACTTATCGTCCTCGGGCCATCGGTTTTCCAACGTGGACCTGGAGGACCCCAATTTCGCCAGGACGCCCTACGACGCCTTCGTCGCGTACGGGCGGTCGAAGACGGCGAATATCCTCTTCTCGGTCGCGTTCGACCGACGGCACCGGGAACGAGGTGTCCGCGCCGCGGCGGTCCATCCTGGGGGCATTCGGACCGAACTGGGCCGTCATATGGGCGCCGAAGAGTTGCAGAAGCTCGTGGATCGATTCAACCAGCAGCTCGCGAGCGAAGGAAAAGAGCCCTTCCAGTGGAAGACGATCCCGCAGGGGGCTGCCACATCAGTGTGGGCCGCGGTCGTGGCGCCGGCAGCGGAAATCGGCGGGCGGTACTGCGAAAATTGCCACGCCGGCAACGTCGTGCCGGACGGCGCAACAATTACACCCGTCAGCGAAGGAGTGCGCGCATATGCCTTGGATCCGGCGAACGCCGAGGCGCTATGGAAGAAAAGCGAAGAGATGGTGCGAGAGATGTTCTGAATTCGTCTCCCATTCCTCGAGACTCGCGCCATCGACAGCGATTCGTCGTGTTCGATGGCAGTGCATGCACATTGCAATCGTGGGGAACCATCTCAGTATTCGTTGGATGACTCCTCTGCGCGCTCCGCGACAAATTTCGCACACCGCCCATTCGTTCCAGCGGCTTGGTCCGGGCTGTTGGAAAAGGCCGATATTCCGCTTTGCGGCCCGATTTCGAGCCAGGAATTGATTCGGATCTATCCTACAAATTGCAACGGATCAGTACGTCCTAACGTCAGAGTGACAATGATAAGAGTGGCGGTCCGCTCACTGGCATGCCTCACTCTGTTCTGGGCCCACCTTTGGGCGCAGGGGCTAGACGTGATGTTCGTGTTGGACACCTCTCCTGGCACGGAGCAGCAGATCGCCCTGATCCGTCCACGGGATCTGAAGGAGGGTGATAGGGCGGGAGTAATCGGCTATACACGATCGGTGCAAATGCTTCAGTCACTCACTGAGGACGATGAGGCGTTGGCCAAGGCGCTACAACGAGCCAGTATGCGGATTACAGTCGGCGTGTACTCCGGCCGGTCACCGACAGCCGGCCGGGGCTCGCTCCCGGGGGTCCAAGCCGTTCATGGTGACACAGTCGATCTCTCGGGAGCACTGCGCCAAGCACTTCGCGAACTTGCTGATAGGGGTTCTGAAGGACGAAAGCGTGTGGTTATTGTGTTGGATGCCAACGAGGACCCTGCGCTGGGCGAAAATCTAGATTCGCTTAAGGCGCTGATGGCGGCGGGCCAGACGCGGCTATTTGCCGTTGCGATTACGCTAGTTTCAGGCCGGGTCTATTCTTTTCCGGTAATGACAGCCCAGTTCCTAGATCAACTAGCAAAGGACTCTGGTGGGCGGGTGTTCCGGGGCGCATGGGACCTCAAATCCATCCTCGCGGCGGCGCGCAAACCATAGCTTGAGTTGCGGTCTGCGCCTCGATAAGACCTGATATCGACGTCTATCTCGCCTGCTTCCCCAGCACAGATCGCCTGTCTAGAAAATCAGCTTCACTGCACCCTGCATTTCGCGCGCATCGCCGGCGCTTGTGATGACGCCGAAGTTTGCTGCGCCGAAGATTCGCCCTGGGAGATTGAAATTCGGGTGATTCAGCGAATTGTACACATCGAAGCGGAATTGAAGGCGCGTCCGATCACGGAGCGGCTCCTCTTTCTGCACCGAAACATCGAGATCGACCAGGCCGGGACCGGTGACAACATTCCGCCCCGCGTTTCCAAAGCTGTTCTGTGCCGGGAGGGCGAACGCCGCGGTGTTGAACCAGTGCGAAGCCGTTTGCGGGCCCGTATCGGGATTGCCAACCACGTTGGGCCGCTCGAGATTGATTCCGTTCACCAATCCGATATGGGCCACGTCCTGTCCGGCCGCTGACGAGAGATTGACCGTGAATGGTGCGCCATCCTGTATCGTCAGGATTCCGGAGGTGCGCCAGTTGGCGAACGCCCGGTGCCGCAGCCCCCTGGATGTTTTACCGAATGGAAGACTGTACACGGCATTCGTCACAAACCGGTTGGGGTGATCGAAGCTCGACCGGGCTTTCTCCAGCCACGGCTCATACGGATTCTGCGGAAGGTTATACTCCGCGTTCGTTGTCCCCGCGTCGGAGCCGTCATCAATCGACTTCGATCTTGTATAGCTGGCATCAAAGGAAAGGCCATTCGTGAATCTGCGCGAAATGCGCAGTGTCAGGCCATTGAATGTCGCCCATCCGTCCCATCGGATCGTTGTGTACGAGTTGAGCCGGGGAAACGGCCGCGGCGCGCCGAATGTTTGCGGCACATTTGCCGCCGTGGCGCTGTCCGCGTGAACGGTCCGCGAGCCTACGTAAGTTGCCTCTATTGTTGTGGCGGCCCCAAGCGGGTGCTCGATGGCAGCGTTCCAGACTTCGTTGTACTCGATGGCGAATGCGTTGTTGACGCCGTTTGCGCCGATGGCGCCCCTTGGGTTGAACGTGAGAATGTTCTCCGTTTTGTAGGTAGGCGTGCCAGCCGAATTTGACACCGTCTTCAGCAGATAGAACGGCACATTCTCCGCGAGGTTCTGCAGAATACTGTAGGACGCCTGGTTGGTGTAGATCCCGAAGCCCGCTCGAAACACGGTTTGGCCGGAATTCGGAATCGTCCATCCGAGGCCCACGCGCGGCGAGAGGCGTAGTCTCTTCGGTTTCAGCAGACTGTTGTTCCACCCGACGCTTGCGGCCGACACGATGGGAATCGGGCTCAAAGACGCGATGGCCGCAGCCGTTGAAGGTAGATCCGCCGGATTCCCCGCAACAATGAAGGCCGGTCCGCCAGGCGCCGCGAGATCGACATTCGATGTCTGGTTCGAGCGCGCCACAAGATTCTGGTT
>CAZKVF010000226.1:0-16004 GCA_964556085.1 uncultured Solibacteraceae bacterium | reverse complement strand
CCGTTGCGCGATTCCGGACCCGAAAGCCCGCTTGCCACCGCGGCCAGGCCGAAGTCCATGATCACTACTTCGCCGCGCTTGTTGATCATGATGTTGGCCGGCTTCAGGTCGCGATGAATGATGCCGCGATCGTGCGCTGCCGCCAGCCCAGCGCAGATTTTGCGCGCTGTCTCTACCGCCTTATCCGCGGGCAGACGGCCGATGCGCGGCAGCAGCGATGCCAGGTCTTCGCCATCCACATACTCCATCGACAGGAACGGCGTGCCGGCGAATTCACCGATATCGTAAACGCGGCAGACGTTGGGGTGCGAGACTTGTCGCGCGATGCGCACCTCGCCATGGAACCGTTCCAGCAGCCGCTGATCGCGCGCAGCTTCCTCGGGAAGGAACTTGAGAGCCACCGACTGGCCCAGCGTCAAATCGGTGGCGCGATAGACTTCGCCCATGCCGCCGCGGCCCAGCAGGGCGATGATGCGGTAGCGTCCGCCCAGTAACGTACCGGGTACAAAGCGGCCATCTTCGGCGGACGATAATCCGGAGCTTACGGCGAGACCGGCAAACTGGATCGCGGCTGTTTCAGCACTGGTGGCATCCGTGACGCGATCCATGGAAACATTCTAGCTGGCGGGAGCTCTAAGAATTGCAGGCGGAAGCGCCTGCCACACCTGGTTGTGCAGTATGGTGGGATAGACGCTTTCGTCTGTCAAGTAACTAATTCACGGCGAAGCAGTACAGCAGGCCGGCGCCGCCCGTGCTCACCAGGTTCTCCTGGCTGCAGCCGCGGCTGGGATGCGCGGAATTCCAGGAAGTATTGCCGCCGCCAGTGCGGTCGAAATGACCAAGCTGGGCCGTGCCGTCGCTGCTGCTGGACCAATTGCGGCAGGTGTGGTCCATGCCGTCGTCGTAGGCGGTGCCGTCCGGTTTCGAGCCGGTCAGGATGTCGTGCGTGTTGGGCTGGTCACCGAAACCCTTCACCGCGTCACCCTTTTCCGTGAACGCGCTTGCCTTGCTCAAGTTGTTGCCGAGACGCGCGGCATCCAGCGTGTCGCCGTGAAGGTCGGAAACGTTCTTGGCGATCATGGCGCCCTTGGGGCCATACCAGGGCCCGCTGCCGATACGGTCGCGCGCGTTAACGGCAGCCTGGCCATTTGCGGCGCTGGTGCTCAGGTAGGCATGCCAGGTCCTGTTGCCCGCGCCCGCGGATGCAGCGCGATCCTGGCAAATCCGGTCGGCGCCCGCCAGCCCGCCGAGGTCGGCGCCTTTGCCGGAACCCGTGCTGGTGATAAAGAAGCTCATGGGCTGCTGCGGCTGCTTCTGCTGCTGGGCCGGTAGCACCGAGGCGCTCAAAGTCAATAAGGCCACAAGGCCGAATTGTTTACTCATATTCGATTTCTCCTTTTGGGATTGCCAGACCAAAATATCACAAGCCGCCCGAGCATGGCCGAATTTGCGGGTACCCGAGCCGTTCAATACTGAGCCGGAAAGTTGACCTCGACTATCAATTTGGCGGAAGTTGGTACGCCGTCCTTGAATCCAGGCGCGAAGATCCATTTCCGTACCGCCGTGAGGGCAGCCTGTTCGAAACCGAATGTCTTGGCCGCCTTAATTAGCTGGCCGTCCGCACTGCTAGCGGAAACCGAGATCACCTTGGGGTCTCGCGGGGTCCCATTCTCATCGACGGTGACTAGAACAATCACCCTGCCGCGAATTGAGGATGCCGCGGCGAGAGCTGGGTATTCCGGTTGCAGAGCGGAAAGAATCACGGGACTGTGTCGGTCTCTTCGCGTTGTGCTTCCGAGCGACGGGCATAGGCTCTGCGGTTTCCCATTGATCGTGCAATCGCCCGACATGGCGGGACTCACTGCCGTGGTTGCTGCTCGCTGAGAGGGCTCGGGAGGTAGGCCACTATTACTCCCCTTGTCTTGCTGCCGCCATTGCTGCAGCATCGAGAGCAACTCGTCTTCGGGATCCACGATAACGGGCGATTGCTGCGCCGCTGCTATCCCGGCGAAAAGCGCCAGCGCGATCTTCGGCACCCACGCCATGCTGTCAGGGTATCACCGAAACCCGCTCCAACGGCTTTTCACCGCGGCCACGTGGACAACCGCTCCGCCGTTTTGCAAGATAGACCGTATGAGCAGCCTTTCGTTCAGCCGGCGGGCGGCGCTTGCCAGCGCAGCGGCATTCCCCTTCCTTCGGATCGGCAAGGCTCAAGGCCGGCCGAAAAACATCGTGATTTCGAGCGCCAACGGCGTGCGCGCCTGCGCCAAGGCTATGGACATGATTCGCTCTGGTCGCGACACTCTGGACGCCGTGATTGCCGGTGTGAACATTCAGGAGCTCGACCCCAACGATACCAGCGTCGGGTACGGTGGGTTGCCCAACGAGGACTGCGTGGTCGAACTGGACGCGAGCTGCATCCATGGCCCGTCGCGCCGCGGCGGCTCGGTTGCTGCTCTGCGCGGCATCAAGACTCCCTCCAACGTCGCCAAACTCGTCATGTCCGAGACCGATCATATGATGCTGGTTGGGGAAGGAGCGCTGCGCTTCGCCAAGATTTACGGCTTCCAGGAAGAGGACCTGCTCACCGAACGCTCGCGCATGGCTTGGCTTACCTGGAAACGCGAGATGCGCGACCGCGGAAGCCATACCAACTGGGAATCGGGCATCGATGCTCCGGTCACGCCTAAGAAGGCGGCCGAACTCAAAGAGCTGTTTCCCCACGCCTCCGATGAACTGATTGCCTGGGCTTATGAAGTGGCGCGGCGGCCGCCCACCGGCACCATCAATTGCATCGCTCTGAACGAAAAGGGCGAGATGTCGGCCGTGACCACCACCAGCGGCCTGGCATGGAAAATCTCCGGGCGCGTGGGCGACTCGCCCATCATCGGCGGTGGCCTCTGGCTCGACCAGGATGTGGGCGGCGCCGGCTCTACCGGCCGCGGCGAAGAGAACCTGCGTGTGGCCGGGGCGCACACTATCGTCGAGAACATGCGCCACGGCATGACCCCCAAGGAAGCCGCGCTCGATGCGCTTAAACGCGTAGCGAGGAATTTCGATAACGACGAAAAGCGCATGCAAGCGGTGGATCTGAATTTCTACGTGCTGCGCAAGGACGGCGAATATTGCGGGGCTTCGCTCTGGAGCAAGCGCGGGGGCGGAACCGCCGCCACATTTTCCGTCTGCCAGAACGGCGGGCAGAGCCACCTTGAAAACAGCGTGTTCCTGTACGAGCGAAGAGGATAAGCTGGCGCAAGTGGGGCAGGCGATCTTGTCGCCTGCCAAAATGATTTTTGCGCCTTGTGAGCGCACGGTGGTGTTAGAAAGCGGGTACCGGGCATCATGTCTTCCTGCTTGCTTTTGATCTCCTGGCTGATGCTCATCCTGCTTGCGCCGCTGTACGGCCAAGTGGTTTTCAGCCGCCGTGTGTACAAAGAACAGGGCCAAAGCTATCAGCAGATCTGGAACTGGAATCCGGCCGACAACAACCTGCGCCAGCTTACCGATTCACCGCGCGATCATTATCTGCCGTCCTGCTCCGGCTCCTCGATTTCCTTCATTTCCCCCGAGCCGTGGCAGGAAAATGCGAAAGAGTGGATCTTTGACCGTAGCACCCGGTCAGAGCGAATCGTTGGGCCGGCGCCGCTCGATGACGTGCGCGAACCTGTTTTGGGAAGCGGTTGCGACGTTCGGGCCCGCGCGGGACCGCTCGAAGCCTGCGGAAAGGCGGGCGAAGTCACGGTTTCCCGCGAAGGAAAGCAGATCGGCCGGTTACGAGTCAGTCCCGGGCCAAGCGCGATTGGTGGCGACTTCCCAATCGAATCGCTCGCCTGGTCTGCGAGCGGCAAGTGGCTTCTGGTCGCCACGCTCGGGATCGACACCAACAGCAGCTCGCCCCAATCCGATTTTTGGGTCGTGCACGCAGCTTCCATGAAGTTGACCAAGGCCGGAAGCGGCAACAGCGGGGCATGGCTTCCCGCGCGCGACATCTTCTTCTATACGTCGCCGCGCGATCTCGCCCCTCTGGGCGGCGCCCGCCGGCCGCGGGGCGTCTGGGTGGAACACCTGATGACTTTCGACCCAGCTTTGGGAAAAACGACGGCGATCACGTCGGGGGTCACTAACAACCTGCAGCCCAGCATTTGCGGAAAGTAAGCCCACCGGCTGTACCATAGTCTTTAGATGCTCGACAGGATCTCGCTAGCGCTGCTTCCGTCGCCGAATCATGTCAGACGCCGGTGAGCCCGTGTCGCGCGACGAGGTTCTGGAGAAGCTGCGTGAAAGGATCGTCCGCTTCGCGGCATCCCATCTATCGAGGGACGCCGCGGAGGACCTGGCCCAGGAGGTCCTCATGCTCCTGCATGAGAAGTACGCTCACCTGGAACTCCTGGAGGATCTCGTGCCGCTTTCCCTGCGCATCGTCCGCTTTAAGCTGATGGGCCTGCGCCGCAAGGCCGCCCGCCGGGGCGAGTCGCGGCAGGTCTCGATTGAAGATATCCCGCTGCCCGACCTCGATGCGAGCCCCTCCGATCATTTCGAACGCAAAGAGCTGGCCGAGGAGCTCACGCGCGCGATGAGCCAGTTGGGTGAGCGCTGCCGCCAACTTTTGAGCCTCAAACTGCAGGGCAAGACTTTTCCGGAAATTCAGAAGATCATGGGAGTAGAGGCCATCAACACCGTTTATACCTGGGATCACCGCTGCCGCAAGCGTCTGCTCGAACTGATGGGCGGCAGCTGGGTTCGGATGAGGAAATGAAGCCGGAAGAAGCTGAAAAACTTCTGGGAGGCTACGCGGCGGGGACGCTGACGTCGGAAGAGCGCCGGGCCTTGTTTGCGGCGGCACTCGAAGATCAGCAGCTCTATGAGACGCTGGTTCGGGAAGAGCCGCTGCGCGAATTACTCGCCGATCCGGCCGCGCGCGCGAATCTCCTGGCCGCGCTCGAAGGTGTCCCGAAGCCCTGGTATTACCGCGACGTCCACCCCGGGATGATCGCCGCCGTAGCAAGTGCCGCTGTGATCGTCTTCCTGGGCGTAAGATTCTGGCCCGTCCGGACCGCGCCGCCGATCACCGTAGTTTCGCAGGCTGAGCTGCCCCAGCCGGCCAAATCGGATCTGCCCACGGCGCTCTTCTCTCAGGTGCGCCCTGGGAAAGTCAAGCCGCTGCCGCTGCCGCCCGTCGTGACCGCTGCCCCTTCGGCTTCGAAACTTCCACCAGCCGTCAACGATGTCCTTGTCCAAGCCTTAACTCATCCAGCTCCTCCCGAGGAACCACCGGCCGTAACGGTCACGGCTGGCGAGGCCTCGGTAACCAGGCCACAAGCGTTTGTCCGAGCCGAGGCCGCCCTGGTGCCGGCGGCGCTTGCGGTGCAGTACACGATCCTAAAGAAGGTTACTACTGGCGAGTTTGCAGCGGTGGAACGCGGGCAGGCACTGGACGCCAGCGATGAAACCGTGATTCGCCTGGAGCCCAACGAGAGCGGCTTCCTTTATGTGCTCGAACGGGCGGATTCCGGCGACTGGCGGCCGATCGCGAGCGACCGGGTGCAGGCCTTGGCGCCTTATACAGTCCCGAAAAGCGGCACATTTCACGCCGAGCGGCCGGGCCCGCGCGAGTTTCTCGTGGTGCTTTCCCGCGAGCCGCAAAACATCTCCAGCGGTGCGCAGCCAGTCATCGCGGCGGCCCGGGAACAGAAGGCAGGCACCGGCGGCTACCCTACCCGCGCAGTGTCCACTTCCGCTTCGCCATCGGCGCAAGTCTCGCTTCTAATCAGGTTGAATTATAAGTAGCGGCCTATCTCCCATGTTTCCGCAACCCGCCATAGATGCGAAAACCGGAAAGCTGACTCCCAAGCTGAAGATCTCGGAAAAAATCATACGAGCCGAGCACCGCTCCGGCTGGGCTTACGCGCTCGAGGCATTGGAGCCCCTATGCACGCCCCAAGGAATCCTGCTCGATACTTTCATCGAAGCGAATTTCGGCTGGAACCTGCAGAATGCGCAGCAACAAGGGATCGTCCCGTATGGGGAGCCGTGGGTCGGCTTCGTGCACAACCCGCCGGGCATTCCGGAGTGGCACGAATACTACTCGGCTCCGCAGGTGATGTTCGCTAGTCCGGCATGGCGCGAGAGCGTTCCATATTGCCGCGGCTTATTGACGCTTTCCGAAACCATGGCCGCCTGGCTGCGGCAAGAGACCGGGTTGCCGGTGATGGCCCTGGTTCATCCCACCGAGATTCCGGCAGTGCGCTTCGAATGGTCGCGGTTCACCGCGAATCCGGACCCTAAGATAATCCAGGTGGGCTGGTGGCTCCGTCGTTTCCGATCGATTTATGAGTTGCCGGCATCCCGTTTTCAAAGGGCCGTGCTGACGCCGGTCCTGCCCGAACGCCACGACGACTTTCGGGACGCCGTCGTGCGCGATGCGTCGCAAGCCAGTCAAAGAACGGCCGCGGAAGACGCCGTATTGATTCTGCCCTATCAGACTCACGAAGCTTTCGACGAGTTGCTCGCAGAGAATCTGGTATTCCTTCACCTGTACGATAGCGTTTGCAACAACACTGTGGTCGAATGCATTGTTCGCGAGACCCCGGTCCTGGTGAATCCGCTACCCTCTGTTGTCGAGTACCTGGGCGCCGGTTATCCCCTCTACTTCAACACGCTTGAGCAAGCTGCTAAGAAGGCTGAGGATGAGGGCTGCGTCCGCGCCGCCCATGATTATTTGCGCGCTTTGCCCAAAGATGCATTCACGGCGGAATACTTCCGTCATTCGCTGGCCGAATCGGATTGGTACCGATCACTCTGACGAACGGGCTCAAACCGCGCAACTTGCGCGGCCGTTGACCACCCCTTTTTCCGTAGATTCAAGCATTTAGCGGGCACGCGCGCCGCACAGATTTCGGGTCGTTTAGTTGCACTTCCGGCTGAATAGCCGGCCGCGAAAACGCAATCCGTTACGATTGTTAATGTGAGGAAAGCGGTCTGCCTGTTAAGCGGCGGCGTTGATTCGGCTACGTGTCTGGCCTACGCCCGCCGCGAGGGCTATCAATGTTACGCGCTTTCTTTCGACTATGGCCAGCGCCATCGCGTCGAACTGGACGCCGCCCGGCGCGTGGCTGCCTCCCTGGGTGCGGCACGGCATGTCCTTGCCAAGATCTCTCTCGACATGTTCGGCGGTTCGGCCCTGACAGCCGATATCCCTGTACCGAAAGCCCGTTCCACGGCGGAAATGGGCCAGGGCATCCCGGTTACGTATGTTCCGGCGCGCAACACCATCTTTCTTTCTTTCGCGCTGGCGTGGGCGGAGGTACTGGAAAGCTCCGACGTATTTATAGGTGTGAACGCGCTCGATTATTCGGGATACCCGGATTGCCGGCCCGAGTTCATCGAAGCTTTCGAGCGATTGGCGAATGTCGCGACCAAGGCCGGCGTCGAAGGCCGTACCCGCCTGACGATTCACACTCCACTCATCCAGCTGACCAAGGCCCAGATCGTCAAACTGGCCCACGAATTAGGAGTCCCTTTCGGGCTGACGCACAGCTGTTACGATCCGCTGCCCGGCGGCGCTCCCTGCGGCCAGTGCGATGCCTGCCTGCTGCGACGTAAAGGCTTCGAAGAGGCGGGAATTGAAGATCGCTGAGCTGTTCTACTCCCTGCAGGGCGAAGGCGCGCTGGTGGGTGTGCCGTCGGTTTTCATTCGCACGAGCGGCTGCAACCTGCGCTGCGTCTGGTGCGATACGCCGTACACCTCCTGGAGCCCCGAGGGCGCCGACCTCTCTCTGGATCAGATACTCGCCGAGGTCCAATCTTATCCGGCGCGCCACGTAGTGGTCACCGGGGGAGAGCCGATGATCGCTCCCGAGATCATTCCGCTGACGGAGAGTTTTCGGCAACTCGGCCTGCACATCACGATTGAAACCGCGGGCACGGTCTTCAAGCCTGTGGCCTGCGATTTGATGAGCATCAGCCCAAAGCTCGCCAACTCGACTCCCGTGGCCGAGGAACGATGGGCGGCGCAACACGACCGTCTGCGCACCGATCTTGGAGCCCTCTTGCAGTTGGTGGCGCTCTACGATTATCAGCTCAAGTTTGTAGTGGAAGCTCCGAGCGACCTGGAAGAAGTCCGTGCATTACTGGGCCGCCTTCAGGCCGACCGCAGCCGCGTGATCCTGATGCCGGAAGGCACGGACCGTGAGACTCTGCGCGAGCGCGGTGTCTGGCTCGCCGAGATTTGCAAGGCGGAGGGATTCCGCTTCAGTCCGCGGCTGCACATCGATCTCTACGGCAACCGGCGCGGCGTATAGAATGGCGAAATGAAGTCTTCTACCGCGCTGATCGCTGATCCTCGCTGCCGCAATCACCTGGCCGGGCGCGATCATCCGGAGCGCCCCGAGCGCTTCGATGCCGTAATGGAAGGATTGCGGCGGGCCGGACTATTGGAGCGGGTGATCCCAGTGAACGCCCGCTCGTCGACGATCGACGAGCTGTTGCTGGTCCACAAACGCGAATACCTGCTGACGGCGCAACACGATGTCTCCGCGGGTTATCAGTCCCTCACCACCGGCGATACCGATATCACATCGCAATCCTGGGAGATCGCGCTGCTGGGGGCGGGCGGCGTTCTGAATGCCGTGGACGCCGTGTTCACGGGGAAGGCGCGCAACGCATTCTGCGCCATGCGGCCGCCGGGCCACCACGCCACCCCCACGCGCGGCATGGGCTTTTGCATCGTGAACAATATCGCTATCGGCGCGCGCTACGCCCAGAAAAAGCACGGAATCGAGCGCGTGCTCATCGTGGATTGGGACGTGCACCACGGCAATGGCACCCAGGACACCTTCTACTCCGACCCGACCGTACTTTTTCTCAGCACGCACCAGTGGCCGCTGTATCCCGGAACAGGACGCGCCGATGAAACGGGTGCGGGACCAGCCAAAGGGCTGACCATGAATTTCCCCTTTCCCGCGGGCTCAGGGCGCAAGGAAATTCTCGGCGCCATCGAGAACTCGCTGGTTCCCGCCGCCAAGCGCTTCCGCCCGGATCTGGTGATGATTTCATCGGGCTTCGATTCGCGCATCGACGATCTGCTGGGGCGCTTCACCCTCACTGACAAAGATTTTGCCGACTTGACCCGCGCGGTTATGAGAATCGCGGCCGAGTACGCCGGCGGCCGGCTCGTTTCCGTGTTGGAAGGAGGCTACAACCTGAGCGGCCTCGCCTCGGCCGCCGCCGCACACGTCGAAGCGCTGATGGAAAAATAGTCCCCCTCAGGGCTCCTAAGAGTCGCGGAAAGACCCGGACGAAGAGCACCAAAAGCCATCGGAACACCAGATTGAAAGCTCGATGATTAGGCGCCGAACAACTGCCGAACTCGGATTCAATCGATCAGCCCGTTCCTTACAGCGAATCGCACCAGCTCGTTGATGCTGTGCAGGTTTAGCTTCTCCATGATCCGGCCGCGATGCGCGTCCACCGTGTACACGCTCAGGTTCAGCACGGCGGCGATTTCCTTGTTGGTCTTCCCTTCGGCCAGCATCTGCAGCACTTCGCGCTCGCGGCTGCTCAGCCGGTCGATGGGGTCGGTCACGTGCTTCCGGTAGTCGTCCAGCACAGCGTCGGAAACCGCCGGGCTGAGATACCCTTCGCCGCGCGCCACCGCGCGCACGGCTGAAACGAGGTCCGCCGCGCCGGAATCTTTCAGTAAATAACCGCGAGCCCCCGCGCGCAGCACCTCGCGCACGTATACCGAGTCCTTATGCATGCTGAGAGCGAGCACGCGCGCATGCGCCACCGCCTCCATCACGCGCCGGGTGGCCTCGATCCCATTCAGCTCGGGCATGGCCACGTCCATTACCACCACGTCAGGCTTCAGTTTTTGCGCCAGCTCCACGGCCTCCCGGCCATTGCCCGCTTCGCCAACGATCTCCATATCCGGCTGCGCGTCCAGGATCATCTTGAAGCCTTGGCGCACCACCGCATGGTCGTCGGCCAGGAGTATGCGGATGCCTTTCATACTTCTTTTTCGTATCCGCGCACGGACCTCCAGGCGTGGTCCGATCCGGTCCTTGCCATTTACCTACAAGTACTTGTTTAGCCAAGCCAGCACTTCGCGCATATGCTCCCGGGCGTCCTCGCCCTTCAGGACCCAGTGATTCTCGTCCGGAAACATTACCAGCCGGCTCGGCACGCCGCGCCGCTGCAAAAGTTTGTACATTTCGAGCGCCTGGTTATAGGGTACCCGGAAGTCTTGCTCGCCCTGGGTCACCAGCATAGGAGTGGAAAAGTTGGCTGCGTATGCGGCAGGGTTTTCGTCCCGCCATGCGCCTTTCTGCTCCCACACGGGTCCGCCGGTCCGCACCTCCCAGTCGTACGCGCCGTCTGTGGCGCCGTAGAACGAGGTATTGTCCGCGGGACCCGCGTGGCTTACCAAGCATTTGAAACGCTTGGTGTTGCCCTCGAACCAGTTCATCAGGTAACCGCCGTAGCTCGCGCCCACGGCCGCCTGCCGGGCGCCATCGATGAACGGAAACTGCCGCACGGCTTCTTCCGCCGCCTGCTCCACTTCTGCCGCCGGTCCCCGCAAAATATCTTTGTGAACTGCTTGCGCGAACTCCTCCCCATATCCGGTGGAACCGGTGTAGTTCGTCATCAGCAGCACGTATCCAGGGCTGGTGAGTAAGTGGTAGTTCCAGCGAACAAAGAATTGATCCTTGATCATGTTGTTCGGGCCGCCGTGCGGAAAGACAATCAGCGGATATTTCTTCGCCTGGTCGAACCCTGGGGGCAACACCAGCAGGCTTTGAATGCGCTTGCCCGCTTTCGAAACGAACCAGAATTCGCGCGGCGGCTGCCAGTCGATCTGCGCGATGCGCTCCTTATTAAACTCGGTCAGGAACCGGTTCTCGCCCGTCCGCGCATCCACCCGCACCACGTCGGAGGGATGCACCATCGACTGCCAAAGGCTTACCAGGACCGTGGTCGGGGCCCGCTCCGGAATCGCCAGGCCGGAATAGCTGCCCTCCTTCACCGCAAACGCCGGCAGCACTTCGCCCCCTTCGGCCGGCAACTGAAACACCCGGTCGTGGCCTTGATCCTCCGCTGTCACATAAATCGTCCGACTGTCCGGCGTGAACGCGATCGAGTCCACCGACCGGTCCCAGCCGCCCGTCAGCAGCTTGGGGGCTCCGGCTTGCGGCCAGTCGATCTTTACCAGCCGCTCCAGACTGTATAGAGCCTCCGCCTCGCTGCGCTCGCGCGTGGCATAGAGCGCCTTGCCGTCCGGGCGGAACACCGGGTTGTGATAGCTTTCGGGTCCCGAGGTCAGGGCCACCGGTTCGCCGCCCTCCGCGGGTATCCGGTACAACTCGGTCGTTACCGGTCCATCGATTTCGCGATTGATTTCCGTCATGGCGGTGAACACAATGCTCTTGCCGTCGGGACTCCACCGCGCGCCCAGCCCCGTGCCCGTGTCGGAGAACTCGCCTTCGAAGCCTGCGAGCGCAGCCAGCTTCGTTCCCGCCAATAAATCCCGCGCTTGGGCGCCCTCGGCCAACTCCTGCACGAACACGTGCGGCCGCAGATCGTCGAGCCAGTGATCCCAGTAGCGGATCGGAAAGCTCTCAAACGCCCGCGTATTATACTTGCGTGCTTTGCGTTCGGCCGCCTGTTTGCGGTTCTCCTCGTCGTTCTTTGCGCCCGGATAAACGCGGCTTTCGAAGAGGATGGCCTTCCCGTCCGGCCGCCATTGCGGCTCAGAAGCGCCGGTTGTGATGTTGGTAACCCGCATGGCTTCGCCGCCATCGAGCGGCAGAACATAAATCTGCGGCGCCTCGTCGCCCTCGCGCTTGGTGGCGAACGCCAGGCGCTTCGAGTCCGGAGAAAAGACGGCGCCGCTTTCCGGTGCGAGCGTGCTGGTCAGACGCCGCGGGCCGCCGTTCCCATCCACCGCCGCCAGCCACAAGTCCGATGCAGTCTTGGCTGCATCATACGACGGGTCCACCACCGACGTGACTGCCCACTTGCCATCCGGACTGACCGCCGGGGCACCCACCCTTTTCATGAGCCACACGTCTTCATGCGTAATCGGGCGCTTCTGCCCGTAGAGCGCGAAGCCTGCCAAAAGCAGGGCGATCATTGTTTTCATGGTGGAATAGTAGCAGACCATGCACTTGGGCACAGCCCGGGCACTTACCTGATTTTCACCGCGAACTCTCGTCGCGCCGCGCTTCCGCGCCGACTGGCGCGCGCACTTCGATACGCACCCCCTCGCCCGGCCGCGAGCGCACCGTCATGTCGCCGCCCGCGCTCCGCGCCCGCGCGCGCATTCCGATCAACCCCAAGCCGCCGGTGGCCGGGGTTCCGTTGCGCGGCTCCGGCGCAAGCCCGCGCCCATCGTCCTGGATCGTAAGGAGCACTTCGCCATTGGTCACTTCGAGTCTTATGTCAACCCTGTGTGCGCCGGAATGGCGCGCCACATTGGTGAGCGCTTCCTGGGTGATCCGGAACAGGTGCGTCTCGGTCTCATCCGGCAGCCTGCCCGAGTAAGCCGAATCCACGTGCACGGCGATATTAGTTCGCGACGAGAATCCTTCCGCCAGCCACCGCAGCCCTGCCTCGAGCCCGAAATCGTCGAGAATCGTGGGCCGCAGCAGGTGGGACATTTCCCGTACGTTGCCGATCGCGTCGTCCACCAGTTGCAGGCAATCGTGAAGACGTTCACCCTGCCCGTTGGCGGTGTTGCCAAGCGCCGTCAGGTTCGTTTTGATGGCGCTGAGCGATTGGCCCAGCTCATCGTGCAACTCGTGTGAAAACCGCCGCGCCGTGGCTTCCTGATTCTCCAGCATGTGCCAGGAGACGCGTCCGAGTTCCGCCGTCTGCCACTCGAGCTGGCGCGCCAGCGCGGACACCAGCCGCACAGTTACCACCGCAAACACAACCCCCAATAACAGGCTGGCTAGCGCGAATACGAAGGACATCCCGAGGAGACGCGACGAGCGCCGGTCAATTTGCGCCTGGGCGGCGTTCACCTTGCCATACTCCACGGCAAGCAGGCGCTCTACCACGGAGACGAACGCCTCGTGATCGCGAAACAGATCGGTGGTGGCGTAGGTCTCCGCAGTCTCGTCGTTTAAAAGCGCCCGCGCTTCGGCAGAGAACGCCAGCGCGGCCGTTTGCAAGCGCATCCAGAGATCGCGTTCGGCAGTGGAGGCGCCCTCGGCGGAAATACGCTTGATATCGCGGTCGGCATCGTCGAGCTGCGCCATGATGCCCGCATAGTCCACCGATTCGGGGTCTCGGGCCAGCAACGAAAAAACCTCCCTGAGGCTCCGCTCTTGGTGTTGTAAGTCCCCGATCAGCCGGTTCGTGACCGCCTGTTCGCGCACCAAATCGGCGGCATTTTGCTGAATCACGCGGATGTTTCCCACACCCACTACGGAGGCCGCTAACAACAATAGAATGACCAGTCCAAAACCGCCGAGCAGAACCCGGAAGATGTTTCGATGCGTAATCTGTTGCTGCACGACAGGCCGCCGTTTTTAGTATCGCGCCGGCGTCTACTCCGGCAACATCCCCCGGCCGGTCTAACCTCGAACCCTAATGAACATTAACCGGGCAACCCCCGAATTCGGCGCCGCGATTAGCCTACGCAGGCTATCGAGTTTCCGGTCGCGTTGCCGCAAGATGAAATTGTGAGCGGGCAGGAAAGCCCGCAAGGGAGAAAGACAAAGATGAAAAAGACACTGTTTACGATTGGCTTGGCGCTCGCCACCATGCCCTTGACGTTTGCTGCCCAATCTCCGGCTTCTACGCCCGCGGGGCAAAGCAATTCCGGCCAGACCGCAACGGCTCCGGCCAAGAAAAATGTGAAGAAGGTTAAGAAGACCAAAAAGCCGGCGCCTGCTTCCAACAGCGCTGCTAAGCCTTCCAACACCTCAGCCCCCGCAACCCAGAAGTAGTGGCGGTGGGGCGGGCGATCTTGCCGCCCGCCAAGTTTCCAGCAGTTTAGCAGGCCCGGCCGCCAGCCGAAGAGGCACGGCTGGGTCTCTGTTTTGTGTGCCCCTTATTCCTTCACGTTGATCGTTCCACGGCAATTTGCCGACCCGCAGCGGCAGCGCACCTGCTCCAGCTTGTCCGAGAACTTAAGTGCACTTCATTGCTGGTGAAGGTCGAGCAGCACTATGTCAGAACGCTCTTCCACACGTTCCAGGACAACCTTACGGCCGTCCAGCGAGATGTCGAACTCGCCAATATTAAAATCGCCGGGGAGGTTCGTTAACTGACGCTCCGCGCCGGTCTCCGGATCCATCAGCCAGAGATCTTTGTGTTCGATCGTTCCCCGCTGGAAAGCGAGTCCACGTCCTCCCGAAAGGGGCGTGATTCACGACTATTCGCCGTCCACGGTGTCCGGCGGTCCATACGAGATGCGCGGTGAATGGTCCCTGGACGTACAAAGAACCGGCACCGCCGATTTTACGGCGGACCTGGCGATGGAGACGAGCGATTACGGGACTTCCGATGCAACCGCGGTGGATCCGGCGAACCCTGCAACCCGATCCCCTCACACGCACCATATCAGCATGACCAACGCCGCGGTTAGCTACGACGCGTCCGTTTGCCCCGCTAACAATCCTGCTACCACGGGTCCCGCTGTAGTGGTAACTGGCACGGCCACCACGACGGGTAATGGAAGTCCGGCGCCTTTTGAGTCCAAAGGGGCGTCCACGCTCCAGGTCTGCCTCACGGGAGGGTCGACGGTTTCGTTTTCGAATCTGAGCATGGTGTACACCGGGCCTGCGACGGGCCATTTTGGCCCCCAGGCGATCCATGGCGTCGTCAGCCGGGTGTCAGCAAAATAGGCCGTTGGTCCCGAGGTGCAGCTGACCTCGTCGCGGACCGGATGAATCCGGTCCGCAGGCCACAAAGCGGCCCCACCGGTGCCTATTCCTTCACGTTGATCGTTCCCCGGCAATTTGCCGACCCGCAGCGGCAGCGCACCTGCTCCAGCTTGTCCGAGAACCTATAGTCCACAGTCAGTTCCTCGCCAGGGTAGATTACACGCTTGCTGACATATAGAATGTGCCCCCGCACGATTCGCGTAGCGAGATTCGGCTCGCAGCTGTGGTTGATGATCTCCGCGCCACTTCCCCCCACAGCCCCGTCGATCGTCCAGTAGCTGTCCAAAGTAAAGAGATAAGTAATGGAACCCTGGCCCCGGCGTTTCGTCTCCCGCCGGCTGATGCGCTCGCCGGTGTACTCGATCACTTTTCGCCCCTTGGGAATCAGTTCTTTCGCGTAAACACCCCGGCGGTGAATTTTCGACTCGCGGATCGACAGCCGAAAGGGCGTGTGCTTGGGATTAATCGCGGGGGATTTGACTAACGCGGTTGCCATTTTTCCGCATTTTAGCCGAAGCCCCCGGAGTGTCAAGCGCCGGCAGCTATCACCAATAAATTTTTCCAATTACCGCTATAGAAACGTTGCGCTTGGTCCGATTCAGGGGCACATACGAAAATGGAACGTTACCATCGCCACGTTTGCGAAAGTCTAACGATGAAACCACTCCTCACGTTGTGTCTCCTTGCGTTTGTTTCGGTGCAAGCGTCGCTCTGGGCCCAGACAGCTCCTTCCGCCCAGACAACACCGGATCTCCAGGCGAAAGAGGCGGCTCTCGAAGCGGCCACCAAGTCCGCGCAAAGCGCGGGCGATAACGCCTGGATGCTAACCAGTTCGGCCCTGGTGCTGATGATGACCGGTCCGGGACTGGCGCTGTTCTACGGAGGTCTGGTCCGCCGCAAGAACGTGCTTTCCACCATGATGCACAGCTTCGTCCTGATGGCTCTGGTCACGGTGATCTGGGCTTTCATTGGGTATAGCCTGGCGTTCGGGGGTGATTCGTCTTTCATTGGTGATATGCGGTTCGCCTTCCTGCAGAATGTCGGAAGCGCTCCCAATACCGATTACGCCCCGACCATTCCTCACCAGACTTACATGATCTACCAGCTGATGTT
>CAZKVF010000225.1:0-6462 GCA_964556085.1 uncultured Solibacteraceae bacterium | reverse complement strand
CCCGTGAAGGCTGCCATGGCGATGATGGGCTTGCTGCAACCCGTATACCGTCTGCCTTTGTGGCCGCCTCGAGGACTCTTTCAATGCGCGTCCGGCTTGCCTCCGACGGAGGACACAAAGGCAGACGGTATACGGGTTGCAGCAAGCCCATCATCGCCATGGCAGCCTTCACGGGGATCGGATTGGATTCGATGAAGTTCACGTTCATCAGCGGCAGGAAACGCCGCTGGATCTGGCGCGCGGCTTCGAAATCGCCGTTCAAGCAGGCATGAGCCAGCTGACACATTTCCGCCGGAATCTGATTCGAAACCACCGAGATGACGCCGCGGCCGCCCAGCGCCATCAGGGCGATGGTGATCGGATCATCGCCGCACAGCACGATGAATTCGGGCGGCAGCAGACCGATAATGGCGGCCATCTGCGCGATGTTGCCAGAGGCTTCCTTGACGCCGATGATGTTTTCGATTTGCGCCAGCCGCGCCAGCGTGGCCGGTTCCACATTGATCCCAGTGCGGCCTTGAATACTATAAACGATGACGGGCAGGTCCGTCGCGGCGGCGATGGCTTTGAAGTGCTGATACAAGCCTTCGGGCGTAGGCTTATTGTAGTAGGGTGTGACGGAGAGAATGCCGTCCACGCCCATTTCCTCCAGCTCGCGAGCCAGATCGATCACTTCCCGCGTGTTGTAGCCGCCGGCGCCGGCCAGCACCGGGACGCGGCCCTTGGCTTCTTCCAGCGTGATCTCGACTACGCGGAGGTGTTCGGCGCGGGTCAGCGTCGGGCTTTCGCCGGTAGTGCCGCACGGGACCAAAAAATCGATCCCCGCCTCGATTTGCCGCCGAACCAGCCCGCGGAGGGTTTCTTCATCCAGCGATTGGTCTCCCCGGAAGGGAGTCACCAGCGCCGTGCCGCATCCAGTAAACATGTACCACCTCCAAAATGAGTGATCAGCTGTCAGCGATCAGCGGCTGAGTTCAGGCTGAAGGCTGAGAGCTGATTGCTGATAGCTCAGAAAAAACGATCTCGCTAAACTCGTAAAATCCCTTCTTCCCCACAATCCACTGGGCGGCTTTGAGGGCGCCGCGGGCAAAGCCCTCGCGACTGCGCGCGGTGTGCCGCAAAGTGATGGTATCAGCCGCGGAATCAAACCCGATCTCGTGCGTACCCGGCACGGCGCCCGCGCGGCTCGAACTCGTGTCGATGGCGCGCGCGTAGCCAGCCTTTCTCATTTCGTGCACCAGCTTCAGTAGTGTACCTGAAGGAGCATCTTTTTTGGCCGCGTGATGAATCTCCCAGGCCCAAGCCCCATATTCCGGCTGCGACGCCAGCAGACGCGCCGCCTCCGCCGCGAGGCGGAAGAACGCATAAACACCGATCGAGAAGTTGGGGCTCCAAACGAGGCTGGTGCCGTGGCGCTCGACCGCGCACTTCACTGCATCCATATGCTCGAGCCAGCCGGTGGTGCCGATCACCAGGTTCACGCCAAAAGAAGCGATCGTTTCCGCGTTTTGCCGCACCGCTTCCGGCACCGTGAAATCGATGGCCACGTCGATGCTTCGGAAATCCTCAGCCGCCAGGGGCTCCGGCCAAATCAACGGGTCGCGCTTGAGCGCCACTCGAAAACCGTACTCCGGCGCAAATTGCTCGATCATCCGGCCCATCTTGCCGTAGCCGACGATAGCGAGGTCAGGCATGGACGGCCTCGTTCTTTTCGAACACGGCTGGGTCCAATTCGGAGAAGAACTCTTCGTGCAAGGCCTCGACCGTGCGATGTATGTCCTTCTCGGCCACCACGAAGCTGATATTGAGCAGTGATGCCCCCTGGGAAATCATGCGGATGTTGATTCCGTTAAGCGCGCCGAAGACCCGCTTCGCCACCCCCGGAGTGTAGCGGATGTTATCGCCTACGAGACATACGATGGCCTGATCCCGCTCGCTTTCCACCTGCGCAAACTGCCGCAATTCGCTGACGATTCCATCAAGGCGCTGCAGGTTGTCGATGGTAAGCGAGACGCTCACTTCCGAGGTGGCCACCATGTCCACGGGTGTTTCAAAGCGATCGAACACTTCGAAGATGCGGCGCAGAAAGCCGTGCGCCATCAACATGCGCGTGGAGTGGACATTGAGCAGCGCGATTTTGCGCTTGCACGCAATTGACTTCACCGCGTTGTCGCAAGCCACGGTTTCGGCAACAATGCGTGTGCCGGCGACGTCCGGCCTGCGCGAATTTAGAATCATCACCGGGATGTTCTTTTCCATGGCCGGAACCAGCGTCGCGGGATGCAGCACCTTCGCGCCGAAATAGGCCAATTCCGCAGCCTCGGCGAAAGAGATCGTTTTGACGCGGTGACCTCCCGCCAGAATGGTGGGATCAGTGGTCAGCATTCCGTCCACATCCGTCCAGATCTGAATTTCGTCTGAGCCGATGCCGGCGCCTACGATGGCCGCGGTGAAGTCGGAACCGCCGCGGCCCAGGGTGGTAGTTACGCCGTCCTCGGTCGAGCCGATAAAGCCACCCATCACCAGCACACGGTCCTGGGCCTGCCGCGCCAGCGTTTCGAGACGCGCATAGGTTGCGGCATAATTCGGGGCGGCCTGCGTGTGGCGCTTGTCGGTAACGATGAACTGGCGGGAATCGATATGCTCGCTGCGCATGCCGAAGTGCTCGAACGCCAGCGACACGATGCGGCTGGAAAGCCGCTCGCCATAGCTCGAAATAGCGTCGATGGACCGCGGCGTCAATTCGCCGAGAACAGCCAGGCCCTTAACCAGCTCAGTGAGTTCCTGAAAGTGCTCGTCGAGCATGCGGTCGAGCGCGGCGCGATGCTCCAGCGGCACCACAATGCGGGCTTCACGCGAGTGGAAGTCGCGCAGGTCGTGGATCTGGCGGATGTACTCCTGCCGTTCGCCGTCGATAGCCGCCGACGCAATCGCCAGGAGCTGGTTGGTGGTCTTCCCCATGGCAGAGACGACCACGACAGGCGCGCGCTCGAGGCGCGATTTGACGATGCCCGCGACCCTCTCGATGGCTGCGGCCGACTCCACGGACGTGCCGCCGAATTTCATGACAATCATGGAGAAACTCCAATCCGTGGGGGAAGTCGCAAATCCGCGGCTGTCTTCGGGCCGGCCAGGGGGCCGGCCGCGGACCAGGGGGTCCGCCCCACCAGGAGCACGGGCATGCCCCACAAGGCAGAAGACATCAGTCCAGCATCCCTTCGGAATGCATCAGCTCGGCATTCAGCACGGCCGCGCCGGCGGCGCCCCGGATGGTGTTGTGACCCAGCGCGACAAACTTGTAATCGAGCACCGGGCATGGACGCAAGCGCCCGACGAAGGCCGCCATACCGTGCTCGCGTTCCGCGTCTTTGCGCGGCTGCGGCCGGTTACCCTCGTGCATGTAGATGACAGGCCGCGGCGGCGCGCTGGGCAGGGTTCGGTCCTGGGGCACACCACGGAACGAATCAAAAGCGGCGTGCAATTCAGCCATGGCCGGCTTGGCGGCCAACTCGACCGAAACAGTCACGGTATGACCATCCACCACGGGCACGCGGTTACAATGTGCGCTTACCGCGGCGGCAAGCGGCTCGATGTGGTCGCCGCGGAACTCGCCCATAATCTTCTGGGTTTCCTGCTGCATCTTCTCTTCCTCACCGCCGATGAAGGGAATTACGTTGCCGACGATGTCCATCGAAGCCACACCGGGGTAGCCGGCGCCAGAAATAGCCTGCAGCGTGGTCGCGAGCACCTTACGGATGCCGAAGGATTTTAGCGGCGCCAGGCCCATGGTGAGCACGATCGTGGAGCAGTTGGGATTGGTGACGATCTGGCCACGCCAGCCGCGGGCACGCTGCTGGCTGGGGACGAGCTTCAAATGGTCCGCATTGATCTCGGGAACGAGCAGCGGGACATCGCGCTCCATGCGATGATTGCGCGAGTTGGACACGACGATATGCCCGGCTTGGGCGAAAGCCTGCTCGATTTCCGTGGCTACCGAGGCGTCCATGGCCGAGAAGAGCAGCCGCGGGGCATTTCCGGGTTTCGAGTCTTCGACCACGAGATCCGCCGCACTTTCGGGTAGGGCGCCATCCAGGTGCCAGGACATTGCCTCGCGATACTTCTTTCCAGTGGAACGATCGCTCGCGCCCAGCCACTTCAGCGCGAACCAGGGATGGCCCTCCAGAAATTTCACGAAAGTTTGGCCGACCATGCCGGTGGCCCCCAGGATGCCTACTTCGATACGCGTTTGCATAACCGCCTCACCATGTTTTGATAAATTTCAACCGCCGCCACCAATTCGCTTTTGGGCACGTGCTCTTCCAACGTGTGAGCAACGTGGATGTTGCCGGGGCCGATCAGGAACGGTTCTCCCCATTGGCCGCCGAACGCAGGGATGTCGGTGGTAAAGGCCACCACCGTGGTTTCCATTCCGTCCAGTGAGCCCAGGCGCTGCGCGGGAATCTCGAGAACCTCGAGCAACTGGGCGCGGCCTTCGGCGGCCCGCGCCACGGCCTGCTTGGTCGCGGTGGCATCGCCCACCAAGCGGATCAGGATTTCGGCACTCGCAGTATCGGCGATCACATTAGGCGCGCAGCCGCCGCTGATGGTTCCGATGTTCAGTGTGCTCGGGCCCAGGACGGGATCGACCGGCAGCGGAATGCGCCGAATATCCGCGAGCACGTCGATCAGTTTGTGAATCGCGGAATCACCCAGTTCCGGATAAGCGGAGTGAGCCATCTTACCCGAGGCGGCCACTTCGTAGCGCAACGATCCTTTGGAGCCCAGGGCCAGGCGGTTGCCGGTGGGCTCGCCATTAATGAGGTAGCGGGAGCCACGCGGATCGCGGCCGGCGTGATATGCACCCGTGCTGTTGCGCTCTTCACCCACCACGAACAGCAGCCCGAAATTGGTTTCCTCTGACGCGAGCAGAGCTTCGGCCGCGCTGATCATAGCGGCGATGATGCCCTTGGTATCGCAGGCGCCGCGGCCCCAGATGCGCGTCTCGTCCTCGCGAGAACCGAAGAACGGGGGGACGGTGTCCATGTGGGTGGAGAGGGTTACCGTCGGTTGTTTGCCCCAATACGCGAACACATTGGGGCGTCTGGGCTCGACTTCAATCTGCTCCACGCGGCCTCCGGTCGTCTCCGCCAGCCGCGCCAAGTACTCGTAGAGGTAGTTAGCGACGACTTGTTCGTTGCCGGTAACCGACTCGATATCGACCAGCGTGCGCGTAAGTTCCAGGACGCCCATACAAGCCTTTAAAGGGGGAGACGAAAGGGAGGGGATCCCGTGTTGGCCCGGAAGGCCCGGTTCCACATTCCCGATAGCGCTCCACCCGCCAAAGAAAACGAGTGACAGTGAGCCGGTATTAGCCAGACTCCCCAACCGGAAGGGCTTGCGCTCCCCACACCGGTTTCGGCGGAAAACCACCGGCCCCTTTCCCCGGGTTTCCGAAAGGCAATCGGAAAAACCGCCCGGCTACTCATGGCCGCCGCACCTCTACCGCGAAGCTTCAGAATAACGGAGGACGGAAGTGCAAGTCAAACCACACTTTTGCCGCACACCCCGCAGACTCGATTCGAGCGCGGCGTTACACTTTGGGTGGTAACTTCATGGATCCGCAGAACAAGAACAATCGGGCCGCCTGGCTCGAAGGACCTTCGGCCGCCTGCCCAGCGCCTGCCGAACACGAATTTCCCTGGCGGATGATCCTGTTGGGCGCGCCCGGAGTGGGAAAGGGCACGCAGGCGCTGCTGCTCAGCCAGCGACTGGGAGCTTGTCATCTTTCCACCGGTGATCTCTTCCGCACCGCGGGAGGCCGGCCGCAATGCCAGCAAACGCCGGCTATCAAGGCGGCGATCGAATACATGCGCCGCGGCGAACTGGTTCCCGATTCGACGGTGTGGGAAATGGTCCGCGAGCGCAGCCAATGCCTGCGCTGCCGCGGTGGGTTCATCCTGGACGGATTTCCGCGAACGATGATTCAGGCTCAGGCGCTGAAGCAACATATGGCAAGTGAGGGGCTCAGCCTCAACGCCGTAGTGAATTACGAACTGCCCCTCAGCGAAATTGTGGCGCGGTTGAGCGGCCGCCGGACGTGCAGGCAGTGCAAAGCGGTCTTCCATATAACGGCGCAGCCGCCCAGAACCGAGGGCGTGTGCGACCATTGCGGCGACGCGCTTTACCAGCGAGAGGACGACCGGCCCGAATCGATCGCGGTCCGCATGGAAGCTTATCAACGCAGCACGCAGCCGTTGATTCAGTTCTACTCGGGTCTCGACCTGCTGCTGCCGGTGGCCGCCACGGGCTCGCCGGAAGAGATTTATGAACGCACCGTGAGCGCACTGGCGGCCTGCGTGTTAGCTGAGTGAGAGTTCGCGGCAGCGGATGGCCGGCGACAAGATCAGCGGCGCTACCAGGAGACAAGGCGCCGGGCTGAGGCGCCGCCCGGAAGGGCGGCGG
>CAZKVF010000224.1:0-18270 GCA_964556085.1 uncultured Solibacteraceae bacterium | reverse complement strand
TTTTCTGCCGGAACACAATCATGTACATGGTTCCGGAAGCCGCCCGGCTAACAGTCGCCCGCTTGACCCAATCGCTGGATGAGGGCGGCCTGCTGTTTCTCAGCCATGCGGAGACGCTGCGTGGGCTTTCGCAGGATTTCCACCTGTGCCACACCCACGACACCTTTTATTACCGCCGGCGGGAGGGAGGGCTCCGGCAGTTGGCACCACAGGAGCCGCAGCTCGCGCGCTTCCCCAATACGGAGGTGGATCTGTCGTGGGTGGACTCCGTGCGCCTGGCTTCGGAGCAGATTCAAAACCTGTCCCGGAACACGGGCGAAGGGACTGCGCCACCTCTAAAGTCTGTAGCGCCCCCGGGGCACCAGCGAGCGCCGCTCCGGCTGGGCCTGGCGTTGGATCTGCTCCGTCAGGAGCGCTTTCGCGAAGCACTCGAAGCGGTCGGCAATCTGCCGACCGAGTTCGCCAAAGATCCCGATGTGCTGCTGCTCCGCGCCGTTCTACTGACAAATTGCGGAGACTCGGCGGCAGGGGAGGCCGTGTGCCGGCAATTGCTCGCGGCCGACGATCTTAACGCGAGTGCGCAGTACCTGGCCGCATTGTGCCGTGAACACGCCGGCGATTTCGAGGGAGCGATCGAACGCGACCGCGCCGCGATCTACCTGGATCCGGCGTTTGCCATGCCTCATCTTCACCTGGGCCTGCTCGCAAAACGCTCGCACGACTGGACGACCGTGCGTAAAGAAATGGACCAAGCTTTGAGACTCCTGGAGCGCGAAGATGCCTCCCGGATTCTCTTGCTGGGCGGCGGCTTCAGTCGGCAAGCGCTGCTCGAATTCAGCCGGGCGGAACTTCAGGCCTGTGGAGCGAAATCATGAATCCGCCAACACTTCCTGCTGCGAACGATGCGGACGAAATACGCCGCGCTTTCGACCAAACCTTCGCGTCGGCGCCATCCTTGGAAAACGCGGATTTGATCTCGCTCATCACGATCCGTCTGAGTGGAGAGAGGTTCGCGCTTCGGATGGACCAGATTCACGGACTCGCCCGTAGCCGGCCCATTGTGCCGGTTTCGAGCCGGATCTCCGAGCTGATAGGAATCGCCGGAATGCGCGGTACGCTCATCCCGGTTTTTAGTCTGGCAGCGCTGCTCGGGTTGCCACGCAGCGAGGAGTGTGCCTGGCTGGCGATCATCCAGGGGGACTTGCCCCTGGCCCTGGCATTCGACGCACTTGAGCGTCGAATGGAAATCAGAAGGACGTCTCTCTATGAAGACTCAAGCCCGTCAAGCCGGCATGTCCGTCAATTGGCACAACTCGGAAAAGAAGTTTGCGCCGTTCTCGATGTCCCTTCGTTGGTGGAGGTGATCCGCAACATGGCGGAAGCGTCAAGGAGTTAAGAAATGACACACTCGTGGAGTTTTCAAAAGAAGCTAGGCGCCGGTTTCGGCGTGATGTTCCTGCTGGCGGCATCCACCACTGCGGTGGCGATTCTCTCGCTCCGGTCCGTCGTGGCCATCAAGGACCGCGTGATCAATGTAAATTCAGAGAACCTGATCAATGCGGCGCAGTTGGATGTGATGGTCGAGCGGCAGGCTTCGGCATTCCGTGGATTCCTGGTGAGTGCCGAAGACCGTTTCCTCAGCGCCAGGGACGCGGCCACACAGGAATTCGGCGCGATTCTCAATGAATGCTTGACCAGGGTATCGACCGAAGAGGAGCGCTCCTTATTGGCAAATGTACAGCGGACGGACGCCGAACTGGTGGCTTCGCAGGACCGGATCGCTGGCACGCGACGTGGGCCAAACGGGCTCGCCGCGGTTCTCCGCGTCTTTGAAGACGATACGTTGCCGAAGCGGGAGCGCCTCGCGCAGGCTATAAAAGCGTCCGAGACCCGCCAGCGCCAAATTCTGGACGCGGCCGTCAAAGACGCCAACCAGCGAGCATCGACTGCGATGACAGTTGTCGTGATACTGGCGCTGGTCTCGCTGGTCTTTGCCTTCGCCGCCGCTCTGCTACTCTCGCGTGTTCTCTCCCGCCAGATCGGGGCGGCGGTGCAGCACGTGCAAAGCTCTTCGGCGGAATTGCAAACCACGGCCAATCAGCAGGCGACCGGCGCCCGGGAAACCGCGACCTCGATGAATGAGATCAGCACTACGATGAGTGAGTTGCTGGTGACATCGCGCCAGATCTCAGAGAGCGCGCAGCAGGTGGCCACGATGTCGCAAGAGACGGGCAAGGCAGCACAGAGCGGCGACGAAAGCGTTGGCAAAATGCAGGAGTCTATCGAAACGATTAAACACCAGGTGGATATCGTCGTCAATCATATGCTGGATCTGGGTAAGAAATCGCAGCAAATCGGAGGCATCCTCGACATCATCAACGAGCTCGCCGAGCAGACCAACATTCTTTCGATCAACGCGACAATCGAGGCGGCCGGCGCGGGAGAAGCCGGCAAACGGTTCGGAGTGGTGGGCGACGAGATCCGGAAATTGGCTGATCGTGTAACTGGTTCGACGCGGGAGATTCGCACGCTCGTTGAGGAGATCCGGTCGGCGGTGAACACCACCGTTCTTGCCACCGAAGGCGGCTCCAAGGCTGTCGATGCCGGGCTGCGCCATTTCGAAGAGGTCACGCGCGGGTTTAAGCAGATCACCGGCCTGGTTGTGACCGCCATTGAAGCCGCGCGCGAGATCGAGCTCTCCACCAAGCAGCAGATGACGGCGGTCGAACAGGTAAATACGGCGATTACCGGGGCGGCGCTGGCCTCGCGCGAAACCGAAACGAGCACGGCTCAGACTCTGCAAACTGCGACGCAACTCGCGCATCTCTCGCACAACTTGTCGCAGATCGTTCAGCCGCATGCGGCGTAGGGTGTAATGGCGAAAGATCCATACCGGTATTTTCGGGTCGAAGCAGCCGAACTGCTGGACAACCTCACCCGGGGAGTTCTGGAGTTAGAGAAAGGCTCGGCTGAGAAAGGCATGGTGGCTAGCCTCTTGCGTCTGGCCCACACGTTGAAGGGCGCGTCGCAGGTGGTCAAGCAGCCAGGAATCGCCCAGGCCGCGCATACCGTTGAAGACATTCTGGGCCCGTACCGGGAGAACGAAGCGCCGCCTCCGAAAGACCGTACCGGCGCCATCCTTCGCTTACTCGATCAGATTGGAGCAAACCTGGCCACGTTGGATGCCCCTCCGTCCGACACGCCGGCGCGTTCCGAAGCGCCGCACCAGGTCGAAATCAGCGACACACTGCGAGTCGACCTTGAAGAGATGGACGAATTGCTCGGCAACCTCTCCGAGGCCAGCGTAGACCTCACCGCAATTCAAGGCGAAGCGGGCACGCTCCGCCGCGCTCATCACCTATCCGCGTCGATCTTCCGGGAGGTGCAGGGCACGGCGTCCGGCCCGAGGCCCGATAACGGGAACACTCGAAGTATCGCGGATGAACTCACCACGATGCTGGCATTATCGGAACGACGAATCTCGGCAGGCTTGGAGCGCCTCCAGCGCGAGCTCGGATTGGCCCGAGACCGCGCGGACCGTCTACGGCTGCAATCGGCGCAGACCATCTTTTCGGGGCTAGGCCGCGCGGCCCGGGAGGCGGCCGCCGCGCTCGGCAAACAGATCCAGTTCGAAACGGGCGGCGGCGACGTGCGGCTGGATGGATCGGTTATTTCGGTCTTGCGGGATGCCCTGTTGCACCTCGTCCGGAATGCGGTGGCACATGGTATCGAAAGCGCAGAACATCGTCGCACCGCCGGAAAACCCGCCGCCGGAAAGGTGATCCTCGAGGCGCAACGCGTCGGCAGGCGCGTCAGCTTTCGATGCCGTGATGACGGACGCGGGCTCGACCTCGCCGCAATCCGCCGTGCCGCAGTAAAGAAAGGAGCGATTTCGGAAAGCCAAGCCGGCGCGCTCAGTTTAGACGAAGCCGTCGATCTGATCTTCAAAGGTGGTCTGAGTACCTCGACCGTCACGCGCATATCCGGCCGCGGTCTCGGACTTGATGTGGTCAGGGATGCGGTGGCACGGCTCAAAGGCGATATCCGGGTGGAGACCGAATCGGGCCAAGGCACCACGATCGAAATCTGCGTACCGATTTCGATGGCCTCGGTGTTGGCCCTCATGGCGGAGACCGCTGGTGTTACTGTAGCGATTCCGCTTGACGCGGTTCGGAGCACCATGCGGTTGAGTCGCGCCGAGATCGCGGATGCCGGAACTGGCCACTCGATTGTGTATGACGGTCAGGCGATCAAGTTTTGCCGGCTCTCCGCGGCTCTCGGATCGACTCTACAGCCAAATGGCGGCGCTGCAGATCGAACTGCTGTGATTGTGCGCTCCCCGTCCGGGACGGCGGCGTTTGGCGTGAGGCGTTTGCTCGGGACGAGCACCATCCTGGTTCGGGCGATCCCATCATCGGCAGCGGCCGATCCGGTGGTTGCCGGTGCCGCGCTCGATGGCCGGGGAAATCCGTTGCTGGTTGCGGATCCTGATCTGCTCGTCACAGCGGCCCAGCGCGCGAGCGCCCGCACGGAGCAGTCTGCCAGCGGGCCGCGCCCGCCGATTCTGGTGATCGACGATTCGCTGACCACTCGCATGGTGGAGCAAAGCGTGCTGGAATCCGCCGGACACCTCGTCGAGTGCGCTTGTTCGGCGGAAGAGGCAATTGAAAAGGCTCACCAGCGGCGCTACAGCCTGTTTTTGGTGGATGTGGAAATGCCCGCGATGGACGGCTTCCAATTCGTTTCAATGACACATAGCGACCCGTTGCTGCGCGAGACCCCGTCGATCCTGGTGACTTCGCGCAGTTCCCCGGCCGATCGCCGGCGCGGCGAGGAGGTCGGGGCGCGCGCGTATATCGTCAAGAGCGAGTTCGATCAGACACGTTTTTTGGAAACAATCCGCCAACTGGTGGCGTGATCTATGAGAACGATTCGGGTTCTGGTGGTCGAGGATTCCCTGACCGCGCGTAAGCGGCTGGTGGAGGTATTGACAGCAAACCCGGATATCGAGGTCGTCGGCGAAGCTGCGGACGGCAAGCGGGGTATCGAATTGTGCCAGCAACTCCGCCCCAACCTGGTGACGCTCGATATGATGCTGCCGGTGATGAGCGGCTTGGCCGCGACCGAGTACATCATGGCGTACTGTCCTACGCCGATTCTGATTGTCTCCTCGTCGACAAATCGGGGTGAGGTATTCAAGACCTATGACGCCTTGGCCGCCGGCGCAGTCGATGTCCTCGAAAAACCAAGGGGAGACGAAGCGGATGGAGCCTGGGAGTCCGAGTTTCTGGCGAAGGTCCGCTTGGTTTCCCAGATCAAAGTCATTACGCATGTACGCCCGCGTCTGACAGGGACCAATCGGAGCGTCTCTCCGCCGCCGGCGAGGCCCCCCCGCTTCCGGCCGGACGCAGACGGCTATCAAGTGGTCGCGATCGGAACTTCTACGGGAGGGCCTGCCGCCAGCATCGAGATTCTGCGTAATTTACCCTCCGATTTCCCCGTGCCCATTCTGCTGGTCATCCATATTGGATCAACGTTTGCCACCTTCCTGGCAGATTGGCTGGACAGTCAGTCGGAATTGCCGGTCAGCTATGCGCAGGATGGTATGCCGTTGTCCCAGATGGCTGGTGGCCGTGTTCTCATGGCTCCCCCGGACCGGCACCTGGTGGTCTGCGGCGGGCATCTGCGTCTGACAGGTGACCCGGAGCGGCATTCCTGCCGGCCATCGGTGGACGCCTTGTTCGAATCCCTAGCCGCGAGCATGGGCCGACGGACCATTGCGTGCCTGCTCACGGGCATGGGGAGGGATGGTGCGCAAGGTTTGCTCGCCGTGCGCCACGCGGGGGGACGCACTCTGGCTCAAGACCAAGCGTCTTCGGCTGTCTTCGGAATGCCTCAAGAAGCCATTCGGCTTGGGGCCGCGCAGGATATTCTTCCCTTGCAGGAATTTGCCCCGACGCTCGTCTCGCTGGCCGTCAATGCCGGTAAGGTGCAATCGTGAAACAAGCCGTCCTGATTGTTGACGATAGCCTCACGGTCCGCATGGATCTCAGTGAGACCTTTGAATCTGCCGGTTATCAGGTAACCGCGTGCGACACGTTGCAAGGCGCCCGGAGCGCTCTGGCAGGCGGGGCGTTCTCGTTGGTCATTCTCGACGTCCTCCTGCCCGATGGCGACGGGCTCAGTTTGCTTCGCGAGATCAAGCAGTCGCCCGAGAGAACCGGGCCCGCTGTGATTCTGCTCTCCACCGAGGCAGAGGTGCGCGACCGCGTCCGCGGTCTCGAAATTGGCGCCGACGATTACATTGGCAAACCCTATGACAGCACCCGCGTCCTGGCGCGGGCCCGGCAACTCGCGAATGTCGATGCCCCGGCCCAGATCGGAACCGCGCCCACGCTCCTGCTGATCGACGATAGCGCCACCTTCCGCAGTGAGTTTCAAGAGGTGCTCGAAGGACGTGGCTATCATGTCGTGACTGCCGAAACCGGGGAAGAGGGATTGCGCGCGGCGGTGGCGTCGCGGCCGGCTGGAGTGATCGTCGATGGCATGTTGCCGGGCGGCATCGATGGAGCGACCGTCATCCGGCGACTGAAACAGGATCTGATCTTTCGCGATACTCCTTGCTTACTGCTGACAGCGGCCGAGAAACCCGGAGACGAACTGAGGACCTTGGAGGCGGGCGCCGATGCATACATCCGCAAGGACACCGAAATAGACGTCATCTTGGCCCGCATTCTAGCGCTGCTGCGGCCCGCTGCCTCGACGGGACTGGCCGAACCGTCTGCTTTCTCTCTGCTCGGTCCCAACAAGATTCTGGCGGTTGACGACAGCCCGACGTACTTAAACGAGCTTGCCGGCGAACTGCGCCAGGAGGGCTATGACACGATTCTCGCGTCTTCGGGGAAAGAAGCCCTCGATTTGCTGAAAATACAGATCCCAGACTGCATTCTGCTCGACCTGATGATGCCGGGACTGTCAGGCCAGCAGACCTGCCAGCTCATCAAACAAAACGAGACGTGGCGTCATATTCCGGTGGTCATCCTCACGGCCGTCGAGGAAGCGCAGGCGATGATCGAGGGGATTAACGCCGGGGCCGATGACTACATCCCGAAGTCCAGCGCATTCGATGTCCTCAAAGCGCGCGTCCGGGCGCAGCTTCGCCGAAAGCAATTTGAAGAGGAATATCGCGCGATCCAGCACCGCCTGCTCGAAAAAGAACTGCAGACGGCGGAAGCGATCCGGGCCCTCAATGCCGCGTTGGAGAATCGAGTGCAGCAGCGGACCGCCGATCTCAAACTCGCCAACGAGGAGTTGGAATCCTTCTCCTACTCGGTTTCGCATGATCTTCGCGCACCCCTTCGGGCGATTGACGGATTCTCTAAGATGCTGCTTGAAGATTTCGGCGACCACTTGCCTGCCGAAGGCCAGCGTTATCTCAAGGTCATCCACCAGAATACCGCTCAAATGACAGCGTTGATCGACGATCTCTTGGCACTTTCCCGTTTGGGCAGAACCGCGATCACAAAGAGCCGTGTGTCGATCGGTGAAATCGTTTGTCACGCGATCGAAGACCTGCAGCCGGAGCAGAGGGGCCGGGCGGTTGAATTTATCGTCGGCGAATTACCCTGCCACAACGTCGACCCCTTGTTGGTGCGCCAGGTATTCGTGAATCTTTTATCGAACGCCCTCAAATACACGAGACCTCGTGAAAAAGCGCGTATCGAAATTGGGGCCACCACGGTGGGCAGTCTTCGCGACGGCGGGATGGCTCCAGGCGATTTGCCCGAGCCGCAAGCCGACGTCTATTTTGTGCGTGATAATGGCGTCGGATTCGACATGAAGTATGCTGACCGGTTGTTCGGGGCGTTTCAGCGGCTCCACCACTCTGAGGATTTTGAAGGGAACGGGATAGGGCTCGCAACCGTGCAACGCATCGTTCGGAAACATGGCGGCCGGGTTTGGGTGAACGCGGCCGTCGACCGGGGCGCTGTGTTCTACTTCACGTTGGGAGAGTGACGCTTCCCATTACCGCGCCGGCGTGGGCAGCGTGGCGATATGGCAATCTTTGGGGGCTGTTTGATTCACGAGCAGCCAATAATATCCCAACTGCTTGATGGTGCTTCGGAACTGATCGAAATCAACCGGTTTCTGAATATAACTGTTGGTGCCCAGCGCATAGCTGCGGACCAGATCGGCCTCCTGCCGCGATGAAGTCAAAATGACTACGGGGATGGACCGGGTGGCGACCTCCGCCTTGATTTGCCGCAGCACTTCCAGGCCATCTACCTTAGGCAGCTTCAAATCCAGAAGGATGAGCTTAGGGTTACTCCGCGGGTCGCGACCGGCAAACTGCGCCCGGCAGAAAAGAAAATCCAGCGCTTCCTCGCCGTCCCGTGCCACTTCAATGCGGTTGCACAGATGCTCGCCTTTCAAGGCGTGCAGCGTTAACGCCACATCGTCCGGGTCGTCCTCTACCAGCAGAATCTCGACTTCATTTTGTGACATCATGAACCTCCAAAATCTCTTCCGCCGTTCGACCTTCCGGCGGACTCAATGTAAAGAAAAAGGTCGCACCTTGATCCAACACGGCTTCCGCCCAGATCCTCCCGCCATGCTTGTGAACGATCCGTTGCACGGTGGCCAGTCCGACGCCGGTTCCTTCAAAATCTTCCTGGCGATGGAGGCGTTGAAACGCGCCGAACAGACGGTCGGCATATTTCATACTGAAACCCACGCCGTTGTCGCGGACGAAGACCGCAGTCTCCCCTTGCACTTCGCTCTGGCCGACCTCGATGATTGCCCGCCGCCGCGGACGCGTAAACTTCAGGGCGTTCGAGAGCAAATTCACGAAGATCTGCTTGGTCAATCCTGGATCGCAATCCGCGAACGGAAGGTCCCCAATGCGCCATTCCACATCTCGATGTTCTGCCTCGCCGGCGAGGCCCGCCCGGACCTCGTCCACCAGACTCCGCAAACCCGTGACCCGCTTTTGCGGTTCGCGGCGCGCGGTACGCGACAGTTCCAATAGTTCGTCAACCATGCGTCCCATGCGATTCGAGCCCTGACGCACTCGATCCAGCAAAGGGCGTGCCTCCTCGGGCAGTTTCTCGCAAAAATCTTCGAGTAGAATCTTCGAAAAACCATCAATGTGCCGCAGCGGCGCGCGCAAATCGTGGGACACGGAGTAGGTAAACGCCTCCAGTTCCTGGTTCGCGGCCGTCAACTCGGTCACGCGCTCCTTCAGTTGCTCATTGAGCGCAAGGATTTCTTGCTCGCTGGCTGAGAGATCCCGATTCGCCCCTTCCAGCTCGGCGGTCCGCTCCCGGACGCGTTGCTCCAACTCTTCATGTGCGTGTTGGAGCGCCTCTTGTGCCCCTTTCCACTCTGTAACATCCCGGGCGGATGCGAAGATGAGCGCCTGCTCGGGCACCGGGGTGCTCGTCCATTGCAGCCACCGATAAGAGCCGTTCTTGTGCCGGTACCGGTTCTCGAAACAGGTTAGAACCAGCCCGCCTGCCTGGTCTTGAACGGTCGACGCGGTCGCTTCGCGGTCGTCGGGATGAACGAAATTGAAGAACGGCTCGGCTTTCAGCTCCTCCAGCGAATAACCCAGCACCTTCTCCCAGGCCGGATTCAGGCGTTTGAAGTAGCCGTCCATGCCAGCGATGCACAACAGTTCGAGGGAGACCCCGAAGAATTGATCCAGTTGCTGTTCGGCGTGACGCCGTTCTCCGGTTTCTTTCTCTACGGCCTGTCGCATAGCGTCCGCCGCACGCGCCAGCGCCCACGCTCGCTGCGAGAGCAGGCCTGCGACTCCTACCAGCGCGGTAAGCAGGAACCCCGCAGCCAGAACCGCCTCCGGAATACTCGAGCGGTAATTCTCCCACTGTTCGGCAGTTGGCCAAATCTGCAGCGTCCACTCTGAGCCATCGATGTTGACGGTAGTCCGTTCGGACCATCTGCTCGCCAGGGTGCGGTCCTCGCTCGAGCGGCCGTACAGTTGTTCTTCGCCATCAAAAATTGCAATTCGCTCTCCCGGTATGGCCGTCGCCGGAATCAATTTCGGAAAGAGCTGCTCGGCTTGCAGATTCCCGACCACAAAACCCCGGCAGATATTGCCGTGAAACACGGGGACATAGATTTGGAATCCGCGTCCTCCGGTCAAAAGATCGACGGCCCGCGTCAGAACGGCCTGGTGGCGCTCCCGGGCTAGATCAAAAGCCGCGCGGCGCCGCGGATCGAAACTCAGATCTGCGTTCCGCAGGCGCTCGTTTCCCTTTCGCGGGGCCACCCAGCGTATCCGGAGAGTGGGATCGACCCAGACGATCGCCCGAAAATCGAGGAGGTCGCTCAAAAGCAGACCCGCTTCAAATTCCCAGTCTTTTTCATCGGGTTCCCCGACCCGCTCCCATCGATTTGCCGCACGCCGCAGCACCGCCGTCCGGAGGTACATTTGAGAGTCGACATCGATCTTGAGATCCTCCAGGTCCGATGCGATGGCTCTCCGCGTTTGTTTCTCCGCATCGACCGCCAACGTTTGCCATAGCGAGACTGACAAAATAGCCGCCACAACCATGCCAGATAAGAACAGCCATCCGGGAGGGCCCGGCTCATCCGGCCGTCCATCGTGCCACGCCAACACCAGCACTCCCGCCCCCAACAGAACGAGGCCGCATGCTGTATGCAGCGCCATCGGCGTGAGCCCGCCCCATTCGAATGTCCTCAGGCTGCTGGCATAACCAACCAGCGAAGTAAACGCCACACCGGAGGCGAGCGACGCGCTCAGTCCCAGTAGAATTGAGCGCCCGCGGAAGTACGCCGAGCGGTTACTTGCCAGCACAGCCACGGACAATAAGACGAAGCAGGCGGCAGTGTTCGGTGCTACAGATCCAGTCCACTTTGGGTGCGCCGGTACGTGCAACAGCGGCTCGAGACGGAAAGTCAGCCCGGTGGTGTATTCGATCAGAGTCAAGCTGCTGAGCAGAGCAGCCACCGCGGCCAGTCCGATGCTGAGATGACGCCTCCCCGCGATGAGCGCCATCATCGCCAACCCGAGGCAGATGAAATTGATGGCAGACCGCGGCGCCATCGGCGTGAAACCGGGGACCAGCCGGACGATTGCCGCACTCCCGAAATACCATCCGCCCAACACCGCGCCACCCAGCGCGGCGGTGGCCAAACCGATCGCCGTCACGAAACGGTCCGGGCGGGCTCGGACAGGTATCATGGCCGATCTATCGGCTGGTTCACCAGGTTTCTGAACGGCGATTGGTACTAAGGCCTGAAGAAACCGACCGGGTTGGCGCAGAACCGTCTCGCCATATCCGAGATGCACTTGGAAAACGGCAGGTCGGGGCAATTGAGTACCAACGGAGCCGTGGAACGGTTGGCGGCCAGAGCGTCGCCGGCCGACGCGACAATCCCGACAATATCGGCACCCAATTGGCGGGCCAGGTCGCCCGCCAGCAGGGATTCAACATGCGGCGTCTTGTTGATAATGGCGATGCCGAAGGAATCCTCGCGAATTCCCGCCGATCGGAGCAAGGGCGCTTTCGCGGTTCCGGCATGGCACCCCAGCCAATCCTGCTCGACCACTAACGTAGTAAACGAGGCATGATGGATCACTTCGGCCGTGTGCGATGCCGCAAACGAGGGGAGGTCGACCAGAACATAATCGGCCAAGGTGGCCGAGAGTCGTAGCAGTGCCTGGGCATGCTGCACGGGAAGATCGCAATAGTCCGCGAGCGTTTGGGGCGCGAACAGCGCCCGGAACCCGCACGCCAGATCCGTCATGCAGGATTCGACCTGCTCGCGCCCGATGGCCTCGGCGGCTGTTTTGAGCAGCGCCGAAAGATCCCAGACCGGCGCGTATCGGAGTTGGGCCGCGAACGATCCATAGCCCGGAATCAACTCCAAAGCAGCCACGGACTCGCCGGCCTTCGCCAGCGCCGCGGCGAGATTCAGGACCAGGGTCGTCGTGCCGCTGCCGCCCTTGGCCCCCACGAACGCGAACACCCGGCCTTTCCGGACCACCTGGGCGCGGTCGTGCCGGCTGCGGTTCCTGCGTTCGATGGCGTAGTGAATCCTCTGTGCCAGGAAGCGGTCGCGAATGTCGCTTTTGATTAGGTATTCATCGGCGCCGGAGCGCACCGCTTTTAAAGCGAGGGCCTCGTCTTCCTGGCCCGTGAGAACAATCACCGCCTGGTCCGGGCACTGTCTGCGGACGCAAGCGAACGTTTCGAAGCCGCTGCTGTCCGGGAGATTCAAATCCAACAACACCGCGCCGTAATTACCCGCCGAGAGCCGCTCGAGACCGGTGCGGAGATCTGGCGCCCAATCGACCGCCAACAAAGGCGCCGTTCCTTTCAAAAGCACATGCTGTACGAGTTTTGCGGCGTCGGGCTCGTCTTCGATCAGCAAGACGGCGTATTCAGGTTCTTGTGCCATATCATGTAACTCCTCACGGCGAGGCCGCCGGGCGCACCAATTTGAGATAGAGTTCCATTCTTCCGAGCAGCACTTCGATTTCAAGAAGATGATTCGCCTTGGCGGCGCTCTCCAACGCTTGGCCGAGCTCTGTCAGTTCGACAAATCCGTAAGCTGCCCCAGTGCCCTTGATGTTATGGCCGCCGGTGCTCAACGCCTTGAAATCCGAGCGCCGGAGCGCATCCGCCAGGCCCGGCAATTCTCGAATGCGATTCTCGATGTAGCCTGAGCGAAGATGGTCGAAATCGGGTGCTGGATCGGCACCGTTCTCCAACCTCTCCCGGCATAAACGAATCAGGGAGCGGAAAGCGATCGCGCCCCGGACAGTGCGGTCTTTCGTCAGCTCCTGCGCCCGGCGCAGATACTCCGCCAGACCTGGGTTCTCCCAGCGCGCGGCGCTTCCCGTCAGTTGTTTGAGCGAGGCCAGGGTGCCGGCCTCAGCTTGCGCTGCCGGCAGGCCCGCCTGGATGTTGCCCAAGATTTCTTCTGCCCGTCCCTGCGGGTCGGCCGCGGCCGGAGCTCCGGCGCGGATATCCGCGGCGGGAGCTTGGGCGGCCGGTTCGGCGTTTCTTGCCAGGATCTCCTGCACCGCGCCCAGCAGTGCGGCCGGCTCGATCGGCTCGCAAACGTACCCGTCAAACAGATCCGAGACTTCCTGACGCCGCGAGATCTCCTCCGGGTCGGCCGCGATCGCCACGATGGGAACGCTCTCCAGGTCGGCATTCAATAGCAGCCCGCGCGCCAACGCTCGTTCATCCAAACCGGGCAGCTGAAGGTCTGCCACGATCAGGTCGGGATGAATGTTGCCGAGCTTCGCCAGAGCCCCCATCGCATCGCCGGCCACATTGGCGGAGTATCCCGCACTGCCGAGAGCCGTCCGCACCAGATGTTGCCGTTCTGCGCTGTCATCCAGGACCAGAACGGACCTTTGCGGGGCCGCGGAAGCCTCGGGGTGCGTTTTGCGAATCATCGCCATCGTTCCGCTAAGTCCCCTTGCCGGGGGGGTGGCACCGGGTCTCGCAGAGGCGCGCCGCGGATCCTCCCGGCCACGCCCGAGCGGTTCCCGCCGCCGTCCAGTGAATTCAAGATCCGCTTGATGCGGTTGAACAGAAGCGTCGGACTCAGAGGTTTCACCAGATACCCATCCGCGCGGAGTGCCGATCCACGGTTGACATCCTCGTCTTCTTGACAGGCGGTCAATAACACCACTGGCAGGTTTTCGAGACGGGGATCCAGCCGTACCGTTTCGAGCACCTCGAATCCCCCCATCCCCGGCATCTGAAGGTCGAGCATCAGCAGATCCGGCAAGAGCTCGCGGACGGTCTGCAGCGCTCCCATCCCATCGCATGCGGTTTCGCACGCGACCCCGTGACTGCGCAGGGTCGCCTCCACCAGCGCGATCCAGGATGGATCGTCATCCGCAATCAACACCAGGGGACGCTGCTGGTCGGCCGCCCTGGAAGCAAACGGACGTATTCCAGACACCAGGCGAAATGCGCGAATGAGCAATTCGGCATCGGTCCAGGGCTCGGACAGAAGTTCCCGCCCCCAGGCGTACGCACCGGCTGCGCCCTCCAGCAGCGATTCACCCGGCCCGACGAGCATCACTGGTACGCTGGCTCCGGCGGCGGCCTCCATTGCTGCCGAACTGACGCAGCCCAGCTTGATCAATAAGAGGTCCCCCAGGTGCCCCGAATCGATAAGCCAGCTTTCTTTGAATCCGTTTGAGATGGCATTGACTCGCCGCAACACAGCGGAGATCCGCGACGCCTGTGCAGCCTCAAACCCGCACAAGCCGATACGCTTGCCCGCCAGGGTCACGGCGATTTCCGGCGCGATGCCCGAGTGTCCGGAGTTTGGCGGAGCGCTCATCCAAGTTCCTTATCGGCCAAACACGTTGCGAAAGTGTAATGAGCGTATACCCCGATCGGGCAACGCCATAGGTGGCAGCGCTTTCGATATCGTGCGCCAGGGCGTGCGCGCCGCGCGGCTCTCGCGAACGAGTCCATCAATGTCCTACCGTCCGGCCCAGAAGCGCTTCATCTGTGGGGACCCCTTCGGTTCGTTTCTGTTTTCGAGCGAAATGAGACACGCCGGCCGCTGGGTGGATCATATGCGTTCGAGAGAGCTTTGCCAGACCGGGATCTGCTGGGCGACGCCGTGTCGGGCCAGATATTCCATGTCCAGAAGGTCGACCACTTCCCCATCCTCCGTTTCCACGGGAGCTATATCGTGTGCCAAACCATCAGCAATGTGAAGGATACCGGCTGGCTGGATCCCCGTCTCAATGGTTTCGGCCTGCCCCGGGCAGTGATGTCGCCAGATCGCTCCCACGATCAAGGGTGAGAGCCCCCAAAGGCTGAGCAGATAGGCTCCGATTTCGGCGTGGGTGGCTCCGAGCGAATCCGCTTCCACCATGTGCAGAGGAAGGCGTTGCTGATGCGCCGACATCAGGTTGCGCTCAAACTGCCCGGGCAGCCGGTTTGCCAGGACAAGTTTGCCGATATCGTGCAAAAGGGCGGCGGTAGCGGTGCCGGGGAGAATGCTTTTGGGTAGTGGGAGCCTGGCCGCGATTTTGGCGGTTAAGGCTGAATGCGATTCAAACTCGGCCAGGGAGAATCCGGCAATCGGTCGTGCCGGCTCAAACGAACGGAAGATCTCCGCTGAAAGCACCAGGGCTTTGAGAGTATCCAGGCCGATGAGGGCCAGAGCTCCCGGCACGCTGGTGACGTGGCAGGAGAGCGCAAACAGCGGTGAGTTCACCAACTGCAGGACTCTTGCGGCCATGCTCACGTCCCGGCCGATGATGGCTGCGACTTCGCTGAAGTTGGTTTCCGGTTTTTCAATCGCCGTAACCAGTGCGGCTGCCGTTTGCGACAAAGACGGCAGCCTCCCGATCGCGCCCACGATGCGACGCGCCGTTTCATCCGAAAGAATTGCCGTCGAGTGGGAGAACCGCTCAATGGAGGCGATCAGTTGCCCCAAATCCCACGGCTTTGGGAGGTATTGGTGGACCACTCCGGATGCCCGCAATGCCGCCTCTCGCTCCAGGCAACCGGAAAGAGCGATGCGGATGATGCCCGGATAGAGCGTTCTGACTCTTTCCAATAATTCGGCACCATCCATCTGCGGCATGCGCAAGTCCGAAACAATGACATCGAATGGCCCAGTCTCAAGTAGACTCAATGCCAATGCTCCGCTTTCGGCGAAGGCCATCTCCCATTGATCCCTCAGGTGATGAGTGGATCGCCGCAGGCCATCCAAGACTTCAGATTCATCGTCGACAAATAGTACTCGCTTCATGAAGCACGTGAGTCGCACCGTGATTTTGCCGCATCGCGGCGGCGAAACTAGGCCGGGCGTCCTCTAATCCTTAATCGACCGGTAACGAGAGTTCACTCAGAACCACGTCTTATTAGAAAAAGCAGCAGATCCGAGGTTACCTAGCAGTACCGCCTACGACGAATGATCGCGATACTCTAGAGCGCCAACCATCTCGATTATCGGGTGAAACGCTGATGCGCGAGGCGCTGCGAAACGGGACCGCCAAGCAAACGCGTAGGGATTTGGACCCGTTGTTGGTATTAATAAGGGTGACCGTCCCGACACACAGGTAACAGAGCGTTCCGGAGACATGGGTGACGCTCTTTCCCCCGCATGGGGGCGGAAAAGAGGGGATGCCATGGAAGGAACGATCAGAAGAAGTTGCGTTCCTGGCTTCCTGTCCTGTTCCGCGCCCTTCGGCCCAATCAAAAGATCGACCGCGACTCGATTCGGATCGGTCTCATGTCGGATCTCGAACGATTTCAGATTAAACCTGCGACCCTCACCTTTTTCATTGAGGTATTCGCGTATCAAGATCGGCACATCCAGCACATTTAGCGAACCGGCCGCAGCCGCGAAGGTTCCGCTATCCATGAGTCCTTTAACTTTACCAGTAAGAACCTTTTCAAAGCCGTTCTGAATGGCACGCAAAGACTCAACTTGTGGCTCTGTCTGAATGAATCTCCGCTAGTCGCGCAACGTTTACTTGCTCGAAACACTACCGAAACAATGCTTCCCTAGACTAGCAAGAGTCAGTTCCGGCCACCATTGACGGACCGGGCCTGACAGGAAGGTTGCGAGATGACAATCAAGACTGCAATTCAGGTAGCATTAGCTACCGCGCTCGTGGGCTCGGCATTCGCCGCCGAGGGCCCCGTTCCCAAAGGCATTCCGGAATTGGATCATGTGTTCCTGATCATGATGGAAAACCACGGCTATGGCCAGATTTACGGTAATCCGAACGCGCCGTTCATTAATCAATTGGCGCATTCCACCAGGTTCTCTTCCAACTACTTCGCTATTGGTCACCCCAGCTTGACGAACTACCTGGAAATAACGGGAGGATCGAACTTCGGCGTACGCTCCGACGACTATCCGGACTGGCACAACAATTCGTGCACCCCCAATATTGTCTCCGGAACGACTCTCCTGGATAATCCCGCCGCGACTCCCCCGCTCGTTTGCCCAATCGATGGCAGCGGCACCGATGCGGCGACGCCTGCTATCGACTGCACGAACGAAGGGCCTCCCTGCTTGTGGGACATCGATGGGGTTAAGTCGATTGCTGCGGCCCCGAATACCGTTGGCAAGACCATTGCCGACCAGCTCGTCGAGCGGGGGCGCAGTTGGAAGACCTACCAGGAAAGCCTGCCCATTGGCGGCGCCGACGGCGTAAACTATAGCGACGGTTTGTTCAGCAACCTCACGGATTTCAGCTCGTTCATCTCTTCGGGCTCGTTCTCGTCGTGGAAGGTGCAAGGTGTCACAATACCGGCCATCACGACCCAGGCCCAGGCGCAGGGCGATATCGTTTTACAATACGCGGCAAAACATAACCCGTTTGTCTACTTTCGCGATGTGCAGGAAGGCACCAACCCGCGCAATAGCCTGAAAAACGTCGTTGGCTTTGACGGCCCCGGGGGATTGTACCAAGATCTCGGCACCGGTGACGTGCCGGATTTCTCATTAATTGCGCCGAATCAATGCAATGACCAGCATGGACGCGGCAACGCCGGCCCATTCTGCAATTTCGATGCGAATAACGACGGCACGCAGGCCGGTCTGAATGAAACGAATATTCTCCTGGGCGACGTCACTGTGCAGCGGATCGTGACGTCCATTAAGAGTTCCCAAGCCTGGAAGAAAGGGAACAACGCCATCATCGTGGTATGGGACGAAAACGACTATACCGTGAGCCTCAACAAGGTGCTGCTGATTGTGGATACCAATCATGGCGACCACAGCGTTCAGAGCGCGCGACCCTACACTCATTTCTCACTGCTCAAGACGCTGGAGGCGGGTTTCGGCCTGCCGTGCCTGAACCACGCTTGCGACGCCGACGCCAACGTGATGACGGACCTTTTCGGCAATTAGGCCTGTTTCGACGAGCCGCTTAGGCCGCGGCCTACCGTGGCCTGAGCGGGCAAATGTTGGCAATTTCGTTGGTGCCGGACGCCTATTCACGGTAGCGGATCAGTGCATCACCCAAATGGTTCTTGAGCGGGCCGAGCCAGGGCTCGTAGTTGCGCCACTGAAACAACCCATCGCGGAAAATCGGCTGGCGGACCTGCTCTGAACTTGCCGTGTAGACACTACGTTGTGTCTTATAGAACTCGATGCAGGCCGGTTCGAATTTAAGCCCGCAGAATTCCAGGATGCGCCGTACGTTCCCTTCAAGGCTCTCCACGACGTCCTCATACCAGACTCGCAGTACCTGCCCGGGAAGCACCGCGTCCCAGT
>CAZKVF010000223.1:0-6627 GCA_964556085.1 uncultured Solibacteraceae bacterium | reverse complement strand
AAACATCTTCGATGTGCATGTGAACCGGGCCCCTATCGGGGGTACCGTCTGTAACGTGGAGTATCGGAAAGGTCAATTCCTGGTGGCGAGCCGCGAGGAATGCTCTTCCCGGAATGAGCAGAACGTCATCACGGTGCAGGGCGACGGCACGTCGGTGATGTTCAAGCAAATTGCGGGTTTAATCGCACGGCGCATCGTGTGCCACAAGAAACCAGGTGATCGCGTGAGCAAGGGGGAGCGAATCGGCCTGATCAAGTTTGGATCCCGCGTGGATGTCTTATTCGGGCCGGAATGGCAAATTCTAGTACGGCCGGGCGCGCGCGTGGCAGCCGGTTCGAGCGTGATCGCGCGGAGGATAGATATGCCCGGCGCGCCGGAGGCCCATGCCGATTAGGGACCGATTCGTCGATCCGCGCTCTCCCGACCGGAGGCCCAGGCGCGCGGCGTACGCTCTGCCGACGTTGTTTACGGCAGGCAACATTTTCCTGGGGTACCTCTCCATACTGAATACGTTCCGGGGCGCCATGGAGGCGGCCTCAGGAGCACCCGGCGCGGGTGAGCACTTCTCGGTTGCGGCCATCGCGATCGGTGTGGCGGTGTTTACAGACGGACTCGACGGCGGCATCGCGCGCCTCACTGGAACCACATCCGACTTCGGTCGCGAGATGGATTCGCTTGCCGACGTCATCAGTTTCGGGCTGGCTCCGGCGGTGCTAGCGGTCGGGTGGGGAGTCCAGTTTATCGACCCCACTCTTGCGCCCGCTGTTCGCGGGCCGATCTTCAACGCGGCTTACCTGGTTGCCTTCCTATTCCTGCTCTGTGGAGCGGCGCGCCTGGCACGCTTCAATATCCAGAAGAACCCGGTTCCCAAAAATCCCGGGCGTCCGGATCGCAAATACTTCGTCGGCCTGCCCATTCCGGCCGCAGCCGGATTGGTTGCCTCGACTGTCTATGCCGGTGCGGGAGAGCCGCTGTTCTGGCCGCCGTTCGTGATTGCCTGGCTCGCGCTGCTTTTGCTCTTGGGCTTTCTGATGGTCAGCACCTGGCGGTATTACAGCTTTAAGGGGATCAACCTGAGAAAGGCATATTCCACCCTAACCTTGATTCTGGTCGGCGGGTTGATCTACCTGATCGCGAATTATTCGCGCGTCGTATTGCTGGCCATGGCCGTGGGCTACGTAGGCAGCGGTATTGTCATTCGAATTGGGGGCATGATCCGGCGGCGGCTCAGGCCGGCATCCCGCGGACCGGCAGCACCCCATGGCTACCCCGTGGACCCGGAGCACCAGGTTGGATAATCGCGCAGTTACGGTCCTGGTGGGTAGCGAAACGCTGCTTGGTCGCGAAATCCGCGATATCGCGACCACGTCCGCGCCGGAACTTGACTTGCGCCTCATCGCCGCGGATGAAGAGAAGCCTGGCACGCTGACGCGCCACGGGGACGAGGCCGCGGTGGTCGAAGAGTTCGCCCCGGAAAACCTGGCGGGCGCCAGCGTCTTGTTCCTCGCGGGATCGGCGGATTCGAGCCGCAAAGCAGTCGAGTTGTCCGACGGTTCGGCGGCGATCGTCGATTTGACTTACGCCACTGAGGAGCGCCCCGATGCACGCCTCCGCGCCCCAGCGGTAGAAGGAGAGCGGGATGTGGAGCCGGGCGCGGTGCACGTGATCGCGCATCCCGCCGCCATAGCTTTGGCGCTGTTTCTGCGGCGTCTGCAGACGCAGGATCCCATACGCCGCGCGGTGGTTCAAATCCTGGCGCCGGCGAGCGAACATGGGGCTGCGGGCGTGGAGGAATTGCAAAACCAGACGGTGAGCCTGCTGTCGTTAAAGAAACTGCCGCACGCCGTATTCGATACTCAGCTCGGGTTCACGTTGCTGGCGCGCTACGGCGAGGAAGCGCCTGCGTCTCTGGAGGATTCGGAGCTTCGCATCGAACGCCACCTGGCAACCTTGCTGGCGCTTCCCGGTGATGGCGCCGATGCGCCCATGCCTTCGCTGCGGTTGATCCAGGCACCGGTTTTCCATGGCTACAGTTTCTCGGCCTGGGTGCAGTTTGAATCCAATCCGGGGATGGAGGCGCTGGAAAGCAGCCTCCTGGCCGGCGCAATTGAAGTGCGCGGCATGGAAGTGGAACCGCCGAACAATGTGGGCCAGGCGGGGCAGAGCGGGATCGCGGTAGGCGCTATCACACCGGACCGCAATGACCCCGACGCCTGCTGGTTCTGGCTGGTGGCGGACAATCTGCGGCTGATGGCCGAAAATGCGGTCGCGGTTGCGAGGGAGTTGGTATGAGGAAGCTTGCTGCGGCGGTTTTGCTGTTTACGGCCGGCTGCGGCTATCACGTGGCGGGACGGGGCGATCTGGTTCCGAAGAATGTCAAGACCATCGCCGTGCCTGCATTTCAGAATGTCACCACGCGCTATGAACTGGCGCGTATGCTGCCGGAGGATATAGCGACCGAGTTCCTTACGCGCACGCGTTACAAGGTGGTTTCGGACCCAGAGAAAGCCGATGCTGTTCTCACGGGCGCGGTGGTGAATTTCGTGTATTTTCCGACGACGTACGATGCCGCCCAGGGCCGCAGTACGGGCGTCCAGGCGATCGTGACATTGCGGCTCACGCTTACGGACCGCACCACGAATGCTGCTATTTTTAACCGGCCCGCGGCCGAGTTTCGTGAGCGTTACGAAATTTCCGAGAACCCCCAGCAGTACTTCGACGAGAGCGGGCCTGCCATGACGCGGCTGAGCCGGGACGTGGCGCGCTCGGTAGTGAGCGCGGTTTTGGAGAATTTCTAGCTTTGACCGCCGCCCAACTGCTCGCGCTCGTCAAGCAGGGGAAGCGCCCGCCCGCACTGCTGCTACTCGGCCCCGAATCGTATGACAAGCGCCGCATCAAAGAAGCGCTGGCGGCCGTCCTGCCTGAAGGGTCGCTGACCGAGCACGATCTCACCGAGGTGACTCTCGCCGAAGTGCTGGACGACGCGCGGTCTCTTTCGCTCTTTGCATCCGACCGGCTGATCTGGGTGCTAAACGGCGAGGCTGCACTGCCTCGTGGCCGCGCGGCGGACGAAAACGAAGAGGAAACCGGCGCTTCCGCTTCCGGCGATGCCGCGCCTCTGGCGGCTTATCTCAACGATCCGACGCCCGGCGTAACGCTGGTCTTCGAAGCCGTGCGCTTCGATTTCGAGGGCGACGACAAGCGCAAGCAGGAGCGCGTACGCAAGTTCTACAGCGCGATCATCGGCGTGGTCGAACTCCGCCGCTATGCGGCTCATGAGGCGCGATCCGAAGCCGAAGCTCTGATGCGTAAGGCAGGCCTGCGCTTGGATGCTTCCGCCCTCGACTTGCTGGTGGACGCCATGGGCGCCGATATCGCGAGAATCGCCGTGGAGGCCGAAAAGCTCGCGTTGTTCGCCTGCGGCCGGCCGCTGAGCATGGACGATATCGCCACGCTTTCGCCTGAAGCTCGTACCGTGACCATCTTCGGGCTGGTGAACGCGCTCGGGCGGCGTGACCGGGCGCGCTCGCTCGAAACGCTGGATACGCTGGTCAAGGAGGGCGAATATCTGCCTCTGGTGCTGGCGTTTCTTTCTACCCAGTTCCGCATGGCACTGGTGGCGCGAGAAGCCGGCCTGCGCGCGCCGGGCCAAATCCAGAGCCACTTCACCCGCCTGGGTGTGCAAGTCTGGGGCTCGCGCGCGGACCAGATTGCGCAAACCGTTTCCCGGTTCAGCCAGTCGCAACTGGAGAATGCGGTGAAGCTGATCTCACAAGCCGACCGCCGCTTGCGCGACGCGCGCCCCGACGATCGCTCGATTATGGAGCAGTTCGTCGTCGAGCTGACCGGGTGACACACGTGTCGCAGACTTTCAGGAGCGTTCGAAGGTCTACGCCGGCGGTACGCTCCTAATACACACTCCGGTTTTGTGTCACGCTCTTGCTGGCCAAAGAGAATCGCGGCTCGGCCGAGGCCCCGTTCAGAATACGCGCACTGACATATTCGGCCACCGCCGGGCCATGCTTAAAACCATGACCCGAGCCGCCACCCACAAGCCATACGTTGTCCAGGTCCGGGTGTCTGTCGATGAGGAAATCTCCATTCGAGGTATTTTCGTACTGGCAGACGCGGAACTCAGTCAGTGGCGAGTCCCGTAGCAGCGGAAAACGCTCCGCCAGGAACGTCAGGGCCTCCGCGACACTCGCGGGGGCGATAGTCCGGTCGCCTGAATCCGGATCGAAGGGAGCGCCATGCCGGTCGAAGGCGAGCTTAAAGCCGCGTCCTTCGAGATCAGGAAACCCGTAGGGACCGCGAGGGTCCGTGAAGTCGATCCAAATCGGCAACTCGGGCGGAGAGAATCGCCGGTCGCCCGCAGGCGGAGCGAAGAAGAAGACTTCCTGGCGCGTCGGGTAGATACGTTGGCCCAGGAGGTCCGGAAAGAGTTTGGGCAGCCACGGGCCACAGGCAAACACGAAGACCCCGGCCTCGATCCGGTCCCCGCCGGCTGTCTGCACAGACTCCAGAGTGCCATGGCTAGGCGGAGGCAGTACCGCGGCGTTGGCGTACTCCCCTCCGTACCGGATCAGATCCTGCCGCAGTGCCGCTATCGCCCTACGCGCCATCAGCGCGCCGCTCTGCGGTTCGAGAATACCGAAGGTTTGCGAGTCCTTAACGACCATCTGCGGAAATCGCAAGGTAACATCAGCGGCTGACAGCTTCTCGGCCGGCACGCCCACTTTTTCCAGAGTGTGGCGGGTAGCCTCGCTATACGGGTCGCCGGCGCGCCCGATCCAGAGCACACCCGTGCGATGAAATAGCGGCTCTCCGGTGGTCTCGCATAGCTCGCGCCACAGCGCCAGCGAGCGCAGGGCCATTCGCGTATAGATCTCGTCGGCGCCATAGCCCATGCGAATAATGCGGCTCTCGCCGCCGGAACTGGACCTGGAATGTCCTGGCCCCCAGGCGTCAACCAGAAGGACCGATAGGCCCGCTTGGCGCAGGCGCCGGGCTGTCCACGCGCCGAACGCGCCCGCACCGATAACGGCGACGTCAAAAGGTCCCGTAGGATTGTTCAAGATCGACTTATGGTACCCCCGCCAGTCCGTCTACTATCATGAAGTTGATAGAAAACACCCGCTCTCGATGCAGCCGGATGTAAGTGATGTCGGCCACCCAAAGCTGGTTGACTCCGGTGAGGGGCTCAACGGATGAGCAACTGGGAGACGAGTTAGGCATTTCCCTTTCGGCAGTCAAGAAGACTTGGCGCAGCGCGTAAAACCGGGCGTCGCAGGCTTCGGTTCCCGAATTGCCTCTGGGCGCAACTGGCGGCGCGGAAACCAAGCGTGGCAGAGAGAAGAAACAACCTCTGCCGTCGTAACCAGTGCTGGGCCTGAGCCTTGCGGCGTCTATCTTGTCGCCGTACTTCTTAGGTGCCAGCTTGCACAGGTACCACTTGAGCGTGTCCACCGTGAGCCGAGACCCGTCCACCGCGTCAGCCGTGGTTATCTCGACGCTGCCGTCGGCCTTCTGCACCCGCTTCTCGGCCACTAGGGGCGTCTCGGCAATCTCCAGAGCCCTATCGGCTAGGCAAGCGTCGTATCGGAATTCAAGTCGCCAACAAAGATGTTCTTCATATGATCTCCCGCTATTTTGAGGACGAGCTCTGCGCGAGGGCTGATGTCGTATGCCGGGTTCCCCCGTCGGTGATCAGCAGCATCCGTCCAACCAGCGCCTTACCGATATCTACTTCTTCCGGCTTGCCCTTATAGCCCGGCATTTTCGGGTCGATGAACTGCCTCCGGAATAACTGATCCGATGCCAGGCTGGCTAACAGCCTGAGCTCGTCAACCGTAACTGCGAAGTTTATGCGTTTCATATGTTTTGCTCGGACGAGCACGTTCACGCTGCCAATCACAATTTCTCCCCCCGGCTCCATTAGAGCCTTGCCACGAATGCCAGGACTGCAGTAATCGCAAGTGCGTAGAGGATGCCGGCGCCCAACGTTCGATGATTGCGAAACCATTTGGCGACCCCGAACACTGCGCGCTTACGCTCTACGAGTTCATCTGCGTGCACTTCTAATCTTGTAGCCATCGAATGGATTCCTTTACCCGATCTATTTGTTGCCGGCCTTTGCAGGATGCCCTTCCTTCAGGAGTACTACTATTCCGTGTCAACCAACTCCTCCACGACCCCGCAAACCGTCGCCTCGGTTGTAAGCATGAGGGAGGCGATCGAAGCTGCATTCTGCAGCGCCGTGCGAGTCACCTTGGTCGGATCGATTACGCCGGCGTTCACGAGGTCTTCGTATTGTTCGCTGGCGGCATTGAAGCCGTAGTTGGGCTCGGGATGGTTCTTGATCTTCTCGGCGACAACGGCCCCTTCCGTCCCACAGTTCACTACGATCTGCCTGACGGGCTCCTCGCAAGCACGGCGCACGATGTTGACACCGAACTGTTCGTCGCCCTCGAGCCTCAGCTTCTGCAGGGCGATCGACGCTCGCAGCAGCGCCACGCCGCCGCCCGGCACTATGCCTTCCTCTACGGCTGCGCGAGTGGCATGCAGGGCGTCCTCGACACGGGCCTTTTTCTCTTTCATCTCGGTCTCCGTCGCGGCGCCAACCTTGAT
>CAZKVF010000222.1:0-13678 GCA_964556085.1 uncultured Solibacteraceae bacterium | reverse complement strand
GCTTTTCAGTCCCGTAGGGCATTCGAATTTTTTCGTAGGCGCCAGTATCTCGGCCTCGCTTCTGGATAACGGCTCGGCGACAGCACTATCCTTCCTTGGTCCTGGTCAAACTGCGCCCGCAACATCGGCCGTAGGCGCGTCGACCAGCAGTTTCTATTCCGGGTCGCTGGTTCTGGCACGGCGTATCGGTCGCACCAGCTTTGGTTTTGGATTGGACTCGCTTCGCGGTAGCGGTTCGCTCTCCAGCGCCATTACGAGCATGGATCCCGACGCCAATAGCGGCGTGCCTTCGGTAGAGCGGCTCTCCGCCGTTTCGCATATTTCGCAAACCAGGCTCACGGCAGGCCTGACTCGCGAGTTCGGGCACACGACGAAGCTGGGCGTCTACTATCGTTACGGATGGATTGCGGCTACGGATCAGGACCTCAGCCACACCGTCAACAGCGTGCCGGTAACTCTGGGGTCCACGGGATTGGGCGGGCACTCATCCGAGATCGGCTTGCGGCTGCGCGGCACAATCTCTCCGCGATTGTTTTACGGAGCCACAGTCTCCTGGCTCGGGACTTCACTCGCCGGCGCGTTGGCGCCAGACGGCACGGCCGATTCGGTCGCGCGCGATCGCTCGCAGCGCAACTCGGCGGGGTTGGGCATCGGCTATGCCGCTTCGCGGCGTGTTTTGCTCACCTTGGACTCGGCAGCGGGGACTTCGCGCACAGCATCCTCGCGAATCGAAGACGCAACCGGGAATCTACTGCAAAACGGCGCTGCGGACGGGAACTTCATTTCCGCTCATGCGGCCCTGCAGGTGAATCTTACCCGGCGCCTCTTCGTGAGTGGCTCTTTGCTGAACGTATGGCGCGCGCAGCACCTGAATGTCGATCTATTTCCCGATCAGTTTGGCTGGAGCAGCCTGGTGCAGGACTCCTTTTTCCCGCTGACGCCGAGCGCCTATCAGCTCGCTTCGAGATTCTCGGATTTCGGCGCGGGCTGGTCGTTCTCGCCCCAATTTTTTGCCCAGTATCTGTTCACTACGGACTACGGTGTGACATCCTCGAGCCACGCCCTCATGCTGCGCTACACCTTCAAGCTGGGCAAACGGGAATAAACTAGGCCAGGCGATCTTGTCGCCTGGAGCTTCGTGGGACGGGCGCTTTCGCTTGTCAACCACCGACTTTAAGCCCCGCCTGAGACCCTTCCGCCGTAGCGCTACACTAGGGTCATCTTTGATGGGCAGCAATGATAAGACACCGCGGCGCGACAAATCGGCGCTGGCCGTTTTTGGCACGTACCTGACTCTGGCCATGACTCTACCTGTGTCCGCCGCCGTCGGATATTTTATGGGCTTGTTGCTCGACAAGGCCTTTGGTACTCACTTTCTTTACATCGTGTTTCTCATTCTGGGCATCATTTCGGGGTTTGTGCAGTTGTTTCGCCAGGTGATGCGCGACAGCGGACCATGAGGCCTTCCGAGGAGAATATCTATCGCACCGCCATATCGCGCATGTTGCGGCTCATGGCGGTGTTCGCGGCCGGCGGGACTCTCGTGCTCTTTGCCTGGCGAGGCTGGAAATGGGGCGCCGGGTTTGCTTTCGGTGCAGGCGTTGCTTGGATCAACTTCCTATTGCTGAAAAAACTCGCAGATTCGCTCGGGGCAACTGGCCGTAAGCCGCCCTCGACCGGCAGCGCTGTCTTTCTCGGGTCGAGATATCTGATATTAGGAGCAGTGGTCTATGCTACACTCAGGTTTACTTCCATTAGTATGCTTGCGGCGGTGATAGGGCTTTTTGTGTCGCTGGCGGCCGTTCTTGTGGAAATCCTGTTCGAACTGGTCTATGCACGAAACTGAAATCTGGCTGACCAAGATTTTCAACGATAATTTGCCGGGCCTCGGCAATGCATTTTTGGGACTCGTTGGCATGCCGGCTCAGCCGCGGCCATGGGCTAACTTTGTCACCATGCAGCTTCTCGTGGTGGCAATCATCGTGGTCCTCTTTGCGGTCCTGCGAACCAGGCTTTCCGTCGACCGGCCCAGCAAATTCCAGCAAACCTTTGAATTGGTCTACGAGTTTGTTCAGGGACAAACGGAAGATATGGTGGGTCATGGCGGCCAGCGCTACATGGGGTTTTTCGGCACGCTGTTTCTGTTCATCCTCTTTTCGAATCTGATTGGCATTATTCCCGGCTTCGAAGCGCCCACCATGTATGCCTTTGTGCCTACTGGGTGCGCTATTGCAAGTTTTCTTTACTACAACATGGCAGGTGTTCAGGCTCAGGGGCTTGTGCAACATCTCAAGCATTTTGTCGGACCGGTGTGGTGGCTGTTTCCGCTGATGATACCCATTGAAATCGTAAGTAACCTGGCGCGGCCGCTCTCGCTCACGTTGCGTCTTTTCGCCAACATGTACGCTGGCGAACAGATCACGAGTGTGTTTATCACCCTGACCAAATTGATCGGTCCCGCTGTGTTCATGGCATTCCATATTTTCGTGTCCTTCTTGCAGGCATATATTTTCATGCTGTTGACGATGGTGTACGTCAGCGGCGCGGTAGTTCACGAAGAGCTCTAATACCGGCTTTTTTCAAGCCTGTCCAGTGTGAGACCGCCGGCTCCCAAGCACGGCGGGAACCACCTCCTGCGGGCACTTACTAAGGAGAACCAACCGATGAAGAGAATGCTGCTGGTACTGGCCCTGCTTCTGCTAGCCAGCCCCATGGTGTTTGCCCAAACGCCGCAGTACAACACGCCAGGAGGTCATTTCGTTCCCATTGCCGCCGGGATCGGAATGGCCATCGCTTCGGGCCTCTGCGGTATCGGACAAGGCATCGCCACTAAAGGCGCGGCGGAAGGGATCGCGCGCAATCCGAGCGCCGGCGCCGCCATCCGCCTTGCGTTAATTTTGGGCCTGGCACTGATTGAATCTCTGGCACTCTACACTTTTGTGATTATTTTGATCAAGGTAGGTTAATTAAGTACGCAGGGTGGGTTCGTAACCTGCCCTGCCCCCACTCGGAAGTTCTGTACCTCCAGCATCCTAAACGGCACATAAGTTCTGTATACTTCTGAACCGCCGCTCCTAGTACTGAAGTAGGTTACCATTTGTGCCTCAGGTCTATTGACCGTCCGGTCCATAGACTATAGCATTGTAGCGGCTATTGTATTATTAACCAAAACTTCATGGAACAGCGACGAAATCGGCGCTTCACGCTCCAATTACCACTCTCGATCACGCGCGCGGGTACTGCGCGCGTAGCAGTGGCCGGTTTTACAAAGAATATCAGTTCAACCGGAGTGCTTTTTACGTCCGGCCATGAGCCTGACTTGGGCGGACCGATCGAATACGTTATCACTCTGAATCATGATGGCTCGCAACCAGTTAATCTCCGCTGCGTTGGTAAGGTGTTGCGCGCCGAGAAAGTACCAGACGGTTCGGAGTGTACGGCCTATCAGGTCGCAGCCACTCTGGAACGATACGAATTTGTGCGCGATCACTAATTCAGTTCCACTCTGTGTTATCTTTTGTTTCGCACAAACTTGATGAGCCGCAAATTTCTGTTTAACCGTCGCTAACTCACCCCAAAACAAAAGCGAAACCACGCTATACATTCGCCGCCTCACTGCCGGTGATACACTCTGGCAAGGGCATGCGGAAGGGTTCCATTGCCGGACTGTGCTTAATCTTGCTCTCGCCAGTGCTGCGCTTGCAATCGGCGCAATCGTTAACACCCAGGGAAATCCTGAATAAGTACTGCATCACCTGCCACAATCAGAAACTGAAGACCGGCGGGTTGATCTTAGACTCGATCGATATCGGCGATATTCCCGGGCAAGCGGAAATTTGGGAGAAAGTCGTCCGCAAACTACGCGCTCGCCTGATGCCGCCTCCGGGCATGCCACGGCCCGGCGAAGCTACGTATAACGAGCTGACCTCCTGGCTGGAATTTCAACTCGATCATGCTGCCAAGCGGAATCCTTATGCCGGCCGGCCGTTGCTCCACCGGCTCAACCGCTCCGAGTACGCCAACGCAATCCGCGACTTGCTGGCACTGGAGGGGAATGTACGGTCGCTGCTGCCTCCGGACGATTCGGCTTACGGATTTGACAATATTTCGGATGTTTTGGGTCTATCGGCATCGCTTCAGGAGCGCTACCTCGCGGCCGCACTGAAGATCAGCGAACTGGCAGTCGGTGACCCGGCGATCCCGCCGGGCGGCGAGACCTGGCGCATCCCGCAGGACCTTTCACAGAACCGGCACATCGAGGGCATGCCGCTGGGCACGGTCGGCGGCCTGTGCATACGCTACAACTTTCCGCTGGATGGCGAATACACATTTCAGTCCAAGCTGTACCGCACCAATCTGAACATAGTGCGCGGGTTGGAAACGCCTCACCAGGTCGAATTCGCCGTTGATGGGCGCCGCATCCTGCTCGCGACGATCGGCGGTAAAGACGATCTAGCCGCGATGTTTCAGAAGCCGACCGAGACTGGCGATGCCGCCGATGCCCGTTTGCGTGCGCGAGTTCCGGTAACCGCAGGCCCCCATGACGTGACCGTCGCCTTCCTCGAAGATCCGCAGGCCGCGGAACCCTTCCGCCTCGAACCCTTCCTGCGTTCCTCGGTGGATAATTTCGACTGGTCGGGGCATCCGCATCTGCAGATGTTGGCCATTGCCGGGCCCTTCAACGCCTCCGGGGCGGGAGATACTCCCAGCCGCCGGAGAATTTTCGTCTGCCGTCCGGCGAATGCGCGAGACGAAACTCCCTGCGCGCGGCAGATCGTCTCTACCCTGATTCGGCGCGCGTACCGTCAGCCGGCCGCAGAAGGCGATATCACGCGCGTGATGAGCTTCTACGAATCGGGGCGGGGCGCAGGCGGCTTCGACGCAGGCATCGAGTTGGCGCTCCAGCGAATTCTCGCCAGCCCGAAATTTCTGTTTCGCATCGAACGCGATCCGGCGGGCGTACCTGCAGGCGCTGCTTACCCAGTGAGGGATGTGGACCTGGCTTCGCGCCTGTCCTTTTTTCTGTGGAGCAGCATTCCCGATGACGCGCTGCTTGAAGCCGCCGGCCGGCAGAAGCTTGCGAACGCTGCTGTTTTTGATCGCCAGGTCGAGCGGATGTTATCCGATCAGCGCTCGCGCGCCCTCATCGATAATTTCGCGGGGCAATGGCTCCAGCTCCGCAACCTGCGGAACGTGCAACCCAATACCGACGGGTTCCCCGATTTCGACGACAATCTGCGGCAATCCTTCCGCCGCGAGACCGAGATGTTTTTCGAGAGCATCGTCCGCGAAGACCGCAGCATTTTCGATCTGCTGACGGCCAACTATACTTTCGTGAATGAGCGGCTCGCCCGGCACTACGGAATTCCGGACATATATGGCAGCCGCTTCCGCCGTGTCGGTATCGAGGACGAGGCGCGAAGGGGAATTCTGGGCCAGGGAAGCATTTTGGCGTTGACGTCGCACGCCACGCGCACCTCGCCGGTCGTGCGCGGCAAGTGGATTCTCGAAAACATCCTCGGCACGCCCGTAGCCCCGCCGCCTCCCAACGTGCCCTCTCTTAAGGAAAATCAGGAAGGCGAGAAGCCGCGAACTATGCGCGAGCAGATGGCCGAGCATCGCGTCAACGCGGTCTGCGCCAGCTGCCATAAAGTAATGGATCCCATTGGTCTCGCAATGGAGAACTTCGACGCCGTGGGCGCCTGGAGAACGAACGACGCAGGCTCCCCAATCGACACCTCCGGCGAACTGGCGGACGGCACTAGAGTCGATGGCGTGGTGGCTCTGCGCAATGCTCTGGTGAGCCGGCCGGAGTTGTTTGCCCAAACTTTCACGGAGAAGCTGCTGACCTATGCTCTCGGTCGCGGACTAGATTACCGCGATATGCCCGCCGTACGCACCATCGTTCGTGATGCCGCGCGTGCGAATTACCGTTTTTCGGCGTTCGTCGCCGGAGTGACGCACAGCACACCGTTTCGCATGCGAACGGCAGCGCCCGAACCGAACCGCGACCGCGACAGCGCGCTTTCGCGTCAGGGAACCGTCGCCAAACCTTGAACCTTTCTGACGGTCCATAATATTTAGGAAGGAATATAGCCTTCATGTTCCTCGCCCGAAAGTCGCTATCCCGAAGAACGATGCTGCGCGGCGCGGGCACGGCCGTGGCCCTGCCCTTTCTGGATGCCATGGTGCCGGCATTCGCGCCTTTGGCTAAAGCCGCGGGCAGACGAGACCTGCGCTTTGGCGTGGTCTACGTTCCCAATGGCGCCATCATGCAGGAGTTCACTCCCAAGCAGGCGGGCGCCGGCTTCGAGTTTACGCCCATCCTGAAACCGCTCGAACCGTTCCGCGATTCGCTGGTGGTCGTGACCAACCTGACCCGGTCGCACCCCGGCAGCCAGGTTGGAGATCACGCCGTGAGTGCGGCTGGTTTCCTGACGGGTGTGTGGCCGAAGCGGACCGAGGCAGAAGACGTTCTGGCAAACACCACCATCGACCAGATCGTGGCGCAGCAGATTGGGCAGGAGACGCCACTACCCTCGATCGAAGTAGCTACTGAGGATTTTACGGGCTACGTCGGAGGCTGCTCGCCGGGCTTTAGCTGCGCCTACATGAACACCATTTCCTGGAGCACGCCTAACACGCCGCTGCCAATGGAAACCAACCCGCGCACCGTCTTCGAGCGCATTTTCGGCGAGGCGGGTGCGTCCGGCGGGCGCGCTGCGCGAATTGCGCGCGAACGCAGCATCCTCGACTCCATCGCCGAAGAGAGCCAGGACTTGAAGCGCGGGTTGGGCGTGCGCGACCGCGCGCGGCTGGCCGATTACCTCGATAACATCCGCGAAATCGAGCGGCGCATCCAGCAAGCCGAAGCCCATGGTTTGGCAAGCGCCGCTGCTCCCGATCCACCCGTCGGCGTGCCCGATTCTTTTGAGGAGCACGTCGGCCTTCTGTTTGATCTGTTGGCAGCGGCGTGGCAGGCGGATGTGACACGCGTCTTCACCTTCATGACGTCGCGCGAACTAAGCCAACGCACCTTCCCTCAAATCGGCGTGAATGAGCAGCATCACTCGGTTTCGCATCACTTGAACAACGCGGAGAAAATGGCGCAGGTGGTGAAGATCAATGTCTATTTCGTGCAGATGTACGCCAAATTCCTGGAGAAATTGCGATCCACCGAAGATGGCGATGGCTCGCTCCTCGATCATTCGTTGATCATTTACGGCGCTGGGATGGGCGACTCCAATTCGCATGCGAGCGACCCGCTTCCGCTGCTGGCTGTGGGCGGCGGCGCCGGCATGGGCCATCGCCACGTGGTATTGCCCACTCGGACGCCGGTCGGATCCCTGTGGATGAACATTGCCGCAGAGTTTGGCCGCGAGATGGACCGCTTCGGCGACGCCACGGAAAAGGTCGATGTCTTCTGAGTGGGGCAGGCGCCTTTGGCTGCCAACAGGTAGGAGAGGCCTCCTGGCCTGTCTGGCTGCCCTCACTCTCACCGCCGCCCTCAACGAAACGCGCCTTACCGAGGCCCTTAAAGCGGGCGATCGCAAAGCCGTCCAGTCCCTCCTGAAGCAAGGAGTGGACGCGAACGCAGCCGATCCCGATGGCACCACTCCACTTCAATGGGCCGTTCGCGGAGATGATGCAGACACCGTGCAAATGCTGCTCCGCGCGGGCGCGAACCCCAGAGCAGCGAACCGGTATGGCGTCACGGCGCTTTCGCTTGCGGCCGGCAATGGCAACCCGGCGATTTTGGACATGCTTCTAGAGGCCGGCGCTGATCCGGCCACAGCCGCGCCTGGAGGCCAGACCATATTGATGATCGCGGCGCGCACGGGAAATCCGCAATGCGTGAAGCTCCTGCTCGCTCGTGGCCTGGACGTAAACGCGCGGGAAGCCACCTATGGCGAGACGGCGCTCATGTGGGCTGCTGCCGGAAATCATGCCGAAGCGGTCCGCGCCTTGATCGAGCGGGGTGCTGAGATCAACACCCGATCGGCAGAACTGAAATATCCCCAGGACCGTTTCGGTCTCGAAGGTGTTTTGACCATCCTGCCGCATGGCAGTTGGACAGCGCTGATGTACGCGGCGCGGGAGGGTTCGCTCGAAGCGGCCCGGGCGCTCGCCGAAGCGGGCGCGGATCTGAACCTCACCGATCCGGATGGCACGACCGCGATAGCCCTGGCAATCATCAACGGTCACTTCGATACCGCCGCTCTACTTCTGGAAAAGGGTGCCGATCCGAATATCGCCGATACCGCCGGCATGGCGGCGCTCTATGCCGCGGTTGACATGAACACCTTGGGCGAGGTTTACGGCCGGCCCGCCCGGCCGTCACACGACAAGCTGAGCGCTTTGAATCTGATCGGCATGCTGCTGGGGCACGGGGCCAACCCCAATGCGCAACTCAAGTCTCCAGCGCTCCAGAGAGCGCACACACCCGGCGAGAGTACGCTAGCCGAGGGTTCGACGCCCCTGATGCGTGCCGCAAAAAATGGAGACGCGGCCGCCATGCGGCTGCTGTTGGAGAATGGAGCCGATCCGTCGATCGCTCAGAAGAATCACACCACGGCGCTGATGCTGGCCGCAGGCCTCGGCCGTGGCCAGGGTGTTTTCGCCAAAGATTATGCTACGGACCGTGAGATGCTCGAAGCGGTCAAGCTGTTGGTCGCCCGCGGCGTTGATGTCAACGCCGTGAATGACAATGGGCAAATGGCAATGCACTTTGCCGTGCGCGTGTCGGACGACATCGTCCGCTTCCTTGCCGCCAATGGGGCGAAGCTGGATGTGAAGGATAAGCAGGGCCGCACACCCCTGGACGCCGCTCTCGGCATGGGCGTCCGCGGCCGCGCTGGCGGCCCGGTCGAACGGCGGGAAGCCACCGCCGAGTTGGTGCGCCAGTTGATGGGGAGTAAGTAAAACGGCTACAGTTTCTGTGTCCCGGGAAACCTGCCCAGGTCACGATCGAAAGTTCCAAGCGGCAGATGCCCCGCCTTCCTAGCGAGCTCCAGTATCAGGCAATCGGAGAACTTCAGAGCCGGCCGCGGTGACTTTCGAGTGAGCTAATGCCATAGCTTCGTATTACCGTGGTAATGAAGACCCGCGCCCTTTACCATAGCGGCTTGAATCACTGTAAGTCGCGGGGGCCTTCGGGCTCTTATCGCGCCTTCAACTGTTCCGGCAGCACCGCATAGCCCTCGGGCGGTGGAAACAGCGATATCAGCAGTTCCAGCCTGCGCCGCAAATAGCGGCTGGGCATCTGCCTAGGGCCCGTCTCGATGTCGATGTCGCAGCACGTCCCGTGGAGATAGAGCGTCAGTGTGTCTTCGAATGCCTGCCGGGCGTACTCCCGGAACAGCTTGGTTTCCCGCCGGACGTTGGTCTGGCGGCGCAGGAGCGCCTGCTTCAGATGCCAGCTCTTTTCGTCCACTTCGCCGTGAACCTCGGCGGTAAGTTCCTCGCGAATGGTGCGGTGAAAGCGCTCCTGCACCTCCTCCGGGCAGCGGTACGCCACCATGGCCGCGATCGCGTTGTAGAACTGGTAGTGATAATCGGCTACTTCCACATCTTTGATACCGAAAGCCAACACTGTCGCGCCATCTTGGTCCTGACGTGCCGCGGCAAGCTGGCGTGCCTCGGTGGGACGCTCGAAGGCAACCGCATCCCCTGACCGCCCATTGCCTTTCTCCAGGTAGGGCGCCAGGATGATGTTCGTCGGGGGCAGCGCCGCGATGACGGCCGGCGAGAGGGCGGCAATGGGGTCATGAAGATACTGCCGTAGGTCCTCTTCCGCCACAGGCTGCGTACAGAAGTACGAGAATTTACTGGTGAGCGGGATCATCTGGCCCCGGAAACGCGCGGCGAGTTCTTCCAGAGTCACCCGCGATCTCTCAGCTTCTGTGGACATGCCCGAGTCGATTGTAACAGGGCGGCACGCTAAACTTTTAGTGAGATGCACCCCAGAATCCTCGTGTCCGCGGGTGAGGCTTCCGGTGATTTCTATGCCTCGCTGGTGGTCCGCGAGCTGAAACGGCTGCTGCCGGACGCGGAGTTCTTTGGGTGTACCGGCCCCCGTTTGCGCGCGGAAGCGGTGCGCACCGTAGTAGACTCCGCGAGCTTGGCCGTGGTTGGGCTGTTGGAGGTGGTGGCTGACATCCCGCGCATCTATCGCGAATATCGCCGCTTGGTGCGCGAAGCCGAACAACAACGGCCGCGTGTTGCCATTCTTACGGATTCCCCCGATTTTCACTTGCGCGTGGCCCGGCGGCTTCACCGCTCCGGGATTCCGGTCGTGTACCTGGTAGCACCGCAGGTTTGGGCCTGGCGGAAAGGGCGCCTGCCGGCATTGCGCCGCCTGGCGCGGGTGCTCTGTATTTTCCCTTTCGAGGAGGAGTTTTTTCGGCGCGAAGGTGTGAGCGCCACCTATATTGGCCACCCGCTCGCCCGGTTGGTGAAGGCCTCAATGCCGCAGGAAGCCTTTTTTCGGAAACACCGGCTGGTTGAGGGCCGTCCAATGATAGCGGTGCTCCCCGGAAGCCGCCGCGGCGAGGCGGCGCGTCATCTGCCAGCGCTGCTAGATGCCGTCCAGCAGCTTAACCGGGAGTGTGCCCGGGGGCCCCTTAATTTTGTGCTTCCCGCCTCGTCCACCACGGGGGCGGGGTTTTTCTCGGAGCGGATCGGCAGTGCACCTATCCACGTAATTGAGGGAGAGGCTTGGGACGCCATGGCGCATGCGGATCTGGCCCTGGCCGCCAGCGGAACCGTCACTATCGAGGCGGCCCTGCTCGGTACACCCATGGTGACGTTTTACCGCGTAACCTGGCCGAGTTGGGTGGCTGGCAAGTTGCTGGTCCGAGTACCTTATTACTCCATGGTGAACCTGGTCGCCGGCCGGTCCGTAGTGCCCGAACTGATGCAGGACCGCATGACTGGCCCGAACCTGGCCGCGGAGGCCCGCCGCCTGCTCGAAGACGACCATGCCCGCGCAAAAATGCGCGCCGGCCTGGCCGAAGTGCGCCGTCGCCTCGCCGCGCCGGAAGGAGACGCGCCGCACCGCGCCGCCATCATTATTCAAGATATTCTGGAAGGACAAGTAGCCCATGTTTCGTGAACCCCGCTATGTGCGGCAAGGCCTTTGGCTTGCCATCGTTTTGACCGCCCTCACGATAAACGCCCCCGCGCAGGAGCGCCGGGGTTCCCGCATCGATGTGGATGGCTATGCGATAGACGCAGAAGTATCGCCCAACACACAGAGCCTCACCGCGCGTGTCACGGTCCGATTTGTTGCCCTGGACGACAACATGACTTCGGCGGCGTTTGAGTTGAACAACGCCCTGAACGTTTCGCGCGTGGTCGACGACAAAGGCAAGCAGATTTCCGCCTCGCGCAGCCAGCAGGATTTCACGGTTCGCCTCAATTTCGATTCACCGCTGCCCAAAGGGCGGCCGGTTACGGTCACCTTTTACTACGATGGGCGCCTGACGGGACAGGAGGATTCACCCGTTTACGGCATCAAGTTCGCCGCGATCCATCCGGATTTTGCCTATTTTATGTACCCCGCGCGCTGGCTGCCGGTGAGCGGCTACACTTCGGATCGCTTCGCGGCTAACATGCGCATCACCGTTCCCAGCGGCTACGCCGTGGTGGCGGGTGGACTCGAATCCCATACCCCGGCGGGTGACAAAATCGCTTACGAGTTCAAATTTGAGCGCCCGTCGTTCCCCGCCAACTTCGCCGTTGTTAAGGGAAATCCGGTAAAGGTCCGGTCCGAGGGAGTGAACACCAGCGTCTATTTCCGGGGCAGTGAAGCCAATATGGCTCAGACCTACGGCGAGGAAACGGGCAAGATCATGTCATTTTTCACGGGCATGTTCGGTCTTCCTCCCAGCGCCGACCTGACTCTGGTGGAAACAGAAACCGGCGCTCCTAACGGGTATGCCGGCCCGGGCCTGGTTTTTCTGGCGCCGCGAGGCATCGGGACAGCCGCTAATGGCAAGCTGCTCGCGAATCAGATTACGCGGCAGTGGTTCGAAGATCTGGTATCGCCTGCCACCCGAAACCACCTCTGGCTAAGCAACGGTCCGGCGACCTACGCCGAGGCGCTGTGGTCGGAGCACCTCAGCGGTCCGGGCGCGTTGCAATCGCAAATGCGCGACACAACCGTGGAAGCGCTGACAGTCGATAATGTTCCCATCGTTCAGTCCGCCCGCCTGGAGGATTACTCACCGGAATTGTGGGCTTTGACCGGTAGCAAGGGCGCGGCCGTACTCCATATGCTGCGCTACGTTGTGGGTGACGAGAAGTTCTTCGCCGGCCTGAAAGCCTACACACAGCAATTTGCCTGGAAATCCGCCGCCACGGAGGATTTCCGCAAGGCGATGGAGACGGCCTCCGGCCAGGATCTCGGGTACTTTTTCATTCAGTGGATCGAATCCAGCGGAGCGCCGGAATTCAAGCTCGAGTACACCATTTTCCGGACGCAGAAGGGCTTCCGCGTAATGGGCAAGATCTCGCAAGACCTCGATACATTCCGCATGCCCGTGGTGCTGAAGATTGAAACGGAAGGCAATCCGGAAGAGAAGCGCGTTGAGGTGGTGGGAACCTCTTCCGAATTTTCAGTGGACACATTCGGCAAGCCCAAAAATATAATCATCGATCCCGAGAACCAGGTTATGCGCTATGGCAATGACGTGCGCGTAGCCGTGGCCATCCGCCGGGGTGAGGAGTTCATGGAACTGAGCGAGTTCGGCGAAGCTCTCCAGGAATATCAGAAAGCCCTGAGCACCAATCGCACCAGTTCGCTGGCCCACTACCGCATCGCGGAAGTGTTCTTTCTGCAGAACAATTTTCAATCTGCCGCCAATGAATTCCGCGAATCGTTGAACGGAGATCTGCAGCCCAAGTGGACCGAAGTCTGGTCGCATATCAACCTGGGCAAGATCTTCGATATCACCGGACAACGAGACCGCGCGGTAAATGAATACAACCTCGGCATCCGCACCAAGGACAACACACAGGGCGCGCAGGCCGAAGCCGAGAAGTACTTAAAGCAGCCCTACGAGCGCCAGCGCCGCTCCGAGCCATAGACCCCAGTGGGGCGGACGCCGTGGTCCGCCCACCGGCCGCGCTTGGCGGGTGGCGCCAAGCCCTCAGGGCTCGAAGCCCTATCCCGATACAGCCTTAGCGAGCTTCACTTCGATGTCGCACACGCTCTATGACTTCTATGACTCGCCACGCTTGACGCCGGCGATTCTCACATATATACTGCCCTAGCCATTCGGTGTATTTAGGGGGTCTTCTGAGTTATTGGCTGGAGTCCTGACGGGCAGGGCTTCATTCGGTCGATGGCAAGGGGTTGGCGTTCGGAGTTGTGAGAGGACTTGTTAACTAGCTGGTAACGGGAAGGGAGTATTGCATGCGAAGATTGGCAGCGCTGACAATTGGGGTTTGGCTGAGCGGCGTAGCAATGGCTCAGACCGACCGCGGGACGATTACGGGAACGGTTTCCGATCCGGCGGGAGCAGTGATAGCCGCGGCGGCTGTCGAAGCCAGGAACACCGCTACGGGTGCTTTGTACACCGGGGCTTCTTCGGGAACGGGCAACTATACGCTCGCCCAGCTACCGGCGGGCACTTACGATTTGTCGGTCACATCGGCCGGCTTTAAGAAGTATGTC
>CAZKVF010000221.1:0-4222 GCA_964556085.1 uncultured Solibacteraceae bacterium | reverse complement strand
GCGGCCGTCTGGCGGCCGCTTCGTAAATCTACCCGACTCGAAGACCTAGTTCACAACTCTCGCGCTTCGGTTCTGTCGCGCGATCATGCGGTAACGCCTGGCCAGCTCCAGGATGCGCTCTTCCTGGCGCAGATCGATCGCTTCGCGGGGAATTAATTCTCCGCCCAGGGTGATCGCGCTGGCTCCCGCTTGAAAGAAGTCTCCTGCCGTCTGCTGGTTGATTCCCCCGGCAGCGATTAACGGCAAGTGCGGAAACGGCCCCTTTAGGGCACGGATGTGACCCGCACCACCAATGTTCGCGCACGGAAACACCCGGATGAAATCGGGCCGGGCCTTCCAGGCCGCCATAATTTCGGTCGGTGTCATTGCGCCAGGTATCACTACCATGTCGTTCTTCGCGCCGAAATCCACGATCTCGCGATCAAAGCCGGCGCTTGCCAAAAACATGGCGCCCGCATTCACGCACTCCCGAGCCATATCCACATCCAGAACCGAACCGGCCCCTACAATCAGATCCAGGTCGGAGTTGGCCAAAGAAAGGAGAACTTTCATTGCTCCCGGCACCGTCATGGTTACTTCGACAACAGGGATGCCGCCGCTCTGGATCGATTCCGCTGCAAACAGTGCGTCTACCGGCGACGATTCTCGAATCGTCGGCACGATTCCAATCTCTTCGATACGGACCCGAACTTCCGCCCGCTTTTGACTAACTTTCTCGCTACAGCCGGGTACCGGCGACATGCTGCTCTCCGCGAACATTTCGCTTCCTTCCTGGATATCTTTGCCGTTGGAAAATCGCATGCCGTCCCGATAAGGGAACGCCTCGGCGCGTCACGCGGGCCAAAGAACCGGAGCGAATCATGGTCCGATTCTTTATTAGGATGCGCGCAGTAGCTTGTGAAACAGAAACGAATTCTTTTTATCACGGAAATAGATCTTTTGTATCAGGCGACCAGCTCCGATGGGCGGCCCCGTAATTGCGGACCAGTCGCCACGCAGTGGCGCGCCGACCGTGCGCAGCCGTCCGCCCCGTAAAATGGCCAGTGCCGGATTCTGTTGTAAGAGAAGCCGGCAGCGGATCGGCCCTCGGTAAGAGGGGAGAGGGTTACGGGGGGCCCGCGCCCGCTAGCGCGTAAATCTGTTTCAAGGCGGCGGGGAGTTGCTCCGGATCTCGGATCGGGCGGAGAAAGATGAGCCGAAAGTCGGGCCACTTGCCGGGAGTGCCGGCGAAGTTGTGGAAGTCTCCGGGCAGAGGAGGTCCCCCAGGGGAGCCCGGCGAAGGGATTACCGCTGGAAGCTCAAACGCGTACATGCTTCCTCCAGCCAGCGACTGGTGTGGGTACTGGAGAAGCCAGGGGCAGTTGTGCGACTCCAGGATCATGTTGGCGGAGACTACCGCCAAGCGCCCGGCATCCGCCGAAGACGGCTCCTGGCAGTTCCAAAACTGGGCTTGCGGCACATAAACGGCGGGCTCGGAAAAACCATATTCGTCCAAGAGCACCGTACTCAGGCCACGACCCTCGACGAACTGCCGAATTTCAGGCAAAGCCTGGTTCCAGTCAAGGTTCGAATCGTTGACTAGCCGGTAACCTGGATTACCCAACGCAAGCGAGTTAAGAAATGGCAGGTAATACGGGTACGCCAGGACCGCGGTGATTAGCGACGCTCCGGCAAGCGCCACGGTTAACCACGCTCCAAAGCGAGCCGGTTTCCAGCCGGACTGTTGCAACGATTTCCACCGGCGCGGCAGCGGAGAAAGCAGAAGAATCAGCAGAACCAGCGGAATGGTGAAATGCCGGATGCTGAGATCGATGCGGCCCAGCACGCAGGCGGCTAGAAACACCAAAAGAAACACCCACACCGCGCGCCAGTGCAGTTCCATCCCCTTGGAGATCACGCTGGCCCTTCTCTGCGGCTGGCGCTTCGCGTATATGGCGGCTGCCGCTGTCAGGAGCATCAGCCCCAAAAAGGCCAGTGTCGATTTAAGGAAGAACAGCACCGGAAAATAGAACCAGACGCCGTGGGTGTAGGCGTGGCCGAGAATGAAGGTGTTGCGGCTTGCCATGAATGAGAACGCCACCAGCCCGCTGAGGTACAGGAACGGTGGCATGACGAGCCGCCGCAGCACCAGCGCAACCGGTCCACGTCCGAGAACTTCGAGAGCGGTGGTGGGTTGATTCCAGGACAAAACAAGGTACACCGCATACACCACCAGGGCCGCCCCAAGGACACCCTGGCCGGTGCTGCGCCAACCTCGGCGCCTCCAGGCGCGCCATTCGGACTGATTGGGCATCGCCGGTGCGATGGGTAACCAGCGCAGGCTGAGTGCAAACGCAATGCAGGCGAACAGAAGAAGTCCAGCCGAGAATTTGGAAAGCAGAGCTCCGGCCAGCGCGAGCGCGAACCTGGCAACGGTTGCGCGCGAGGGAGCGCGCCACATGGCGGCGAGGGTCCACAACGTGACCAAGGTGAAGAATGTGACCGCGATATCGGTCAGCACCAAGGGGCCAAACGCGAGGAAGGCGGGCGTGGACACGAATGCGCACAGGCAGAGCAGGCCTCCCCACACGTCCACCAGCCGTGCAGCATAGCAGTAAAGGACGAAGCCCAAGGCAACTGTCAGCAGGAGCAGGGGGGCGCGAGCCCACGCCATAGTAGCGAATGGGTCGTTCCAGCGAGTAATCAGCGAGTGGCCGAAAGACCACTGGCCCAGGATGGAATTGAAGCCGGAGCCGCTGAAGGTCCAGGCAGTGTTCGAATAGTCGGCGTGAACGCCGCGCACCGCCAGTGGCAGGCCGGCCAGCACTTTGGCCAGCGGGGGATGCTCGAAATTCATCCGCATATCGAGCTTTTGGAGGTAGCTTACACCCGCGCCCACGTGTGCCACTTCGTCAATCGTGGCCGACTCGCGGAGCGCCGCGCCGCCTGCCAGCAGCCCCATCAGGAGCAAGAGCGCGCCCGCGAAGAAAATATACGGCCGGGACAGGGATCCGTGCGTCATGGGGAATCTCGTCGACTCGCGATTCAGCCGGAATGCGAGGTGCGCGACGCTGCCGGGTGCGCAAGCGGGGCTATTGCCAGCATAGCTCCGCGCACGGTATGAGACAATCATTCCGTCGCTGTTCTGACAATGAAGCCATCTTCCCGGGCCCGGCAGCACAAGCCGCTCTCTGCGCCGAAGGCGGGCCCGCCGGAATTGTTCTCGCCCTTGAGCTTTTTCGTCGTGGCCATGGCCCTGGCGGCGGGTGTTTTTGCCGTTTACAGCCCCGCATTAGATTTTCAGTTCATTCTGGACGATCGTCGCTTTATTGGCGATCCGCGTATACAGTTACCGGGTCACTTTGGGGAGTACTTCACGAGTTGGGTATGGGCACAATTCACGGGCGGGCCGTTGAGTTTTTATCGGCCGTTCTTTCTGCTGTGGCTGAGGGTCAATTACATCCTCAACGAATTGTCTCACTGGGGATGGCACTTTCTCAGCATTGCGAAACATGTGTCGGTGGCTATCCTGCTTGGACTGCTGGTGTGGAAACTGCTGCGGGACCGGCTCGCCGTGTTGGTGGCCGCGGCCCTGTTCGCGCTCCACCCTGCCCAGACAGAATCAGTAGCGTGGGTTACGGTGCCGGACCCATTGATGTCCGCCGCGGTGCTGGGCAGCGTGCTTCTTTATCTAAGGTATGCGGGTGAGGTCAAGCGGCCCAACGCGCCCGCTCGACCTTCTGCGGTATGGCTGGTCGCTGCCGCAGTCTCTTGCCTGGCGGCTTTGTTGACGAAGGAAACGGCCATCGTGTTGCCCGCAGTGATCTTTGCAGTGGCGTCGGTTATCGAAAAGGGCGAATCGCGCGGGACACGCCTGCTTCGGGCGTTGTGCAAAACGCTCCCGTTCCTGGGCGTCACGGCGGTGTACCTTCTGTTGCGCCTCAATGCTCTGGGGGGACGGCTGGCCGCTGCTACGCAGCAGTTGCCTTGGAGCACGGTGCTGCTTTCCTTACCGGCAACCCTCTTGTTCTATGTGAAAGTGCTGCTCTGGCCTGTCCGGCCGCGTGCTTTTGCGGATCCCAGCCAGGCCGACGCGTTCTCGGTGCAAGGCGTTCTTCTGCCGGGGTTGGGGATGTGCTGCGCGGTGGCGATGCTGGCTGGCGGATTGTTCTGGGCCTGGAAAAGGGCACACCGCGACGGCGTCCGGTACGCGTTGATTTTGGGTACGCTCCTGCTCGTACTT
>CAZKVF010000220.1:0-9046 GCA_964556085.1 uncultured Solibacteraceae bacterium | reverse complement strand
CCTGCCTGAACAGCCGCCACCAGCTGTGGGCCTGGATGAGCCTGTTTTCGGTCGGCATTTCCGATATTTACGTGCGGCTCTGCGCATCCGGCGCAATTACCGACTGGAGAATCATCTGATGGCCGATTATCCAACGCACGCGTACGATGTGCTGGTGATCGGCGCGGGGGGCTCGGGATTGAGCGCGGCCATCAAGGCCTCCATGGATGGCGCGCGTGTGGGCGTGATCACAAAGTCGCTGCTCGGCAAAGCGCACACCGTGATGGCAGAAGGTGGCGTGGCCGCGGCTCTGGGCAACGTGGACGAGCGGGACAACTGGAAGGTTCACTTTGCCGATACGATGCGCGGCGGCCAGTACATCAACAACTGGCGCATGGCCGAACTGCACGCCAAGGAAGCTCCCGACAGAGTGCGGGAACTCGAAGCCTGGGGCGCGGTGTTCGACCGCACGCCTGAGGGCCGCATTCTGCAGCGCAATTTCGGCGGCCACCGCTATCCGCGCCTGGCCCACGTGGGCGATCGCACCGGCCTGGAAATGATTCGCACGCTCCAGGACCACGGCATCCATCAGGGCATGGAAGTGCACATGGAGACCACCGTGCTCACGCTGCTGATGGACGATGGTCGCGTCGCGGGTGCTTTCGGTTACGATCGGGAGCGCGGGCGTTTCCTTCTGTTCCCCGCCAAGGCCGTTGTACTGGCCACTGGCGGCATAGGGCGGGCGTATCGCATTACCAGTAACAGTTGGGAGTACACTGGCGATGGCCACGCGCTGGCTTATCATGCGGGCGCCGAGTTGAAGGACATGGAGTTCGTGCAGTTCCATCCCACGGGCATGGTGTGGCCGCCGAGCGTGCAAGGTCTCCTTGTCACTGAAGGGGTGCGCGGAGAAGGCGGCGTGCTGCGGAATAAAGAAGGACGCCGCTTCATGTTCGACGACATTCCCGAGAACTACCGCAGCCAGACGGCGGACAACTTCGAGGAAGGCTGGCGCTACACGCAGGGCGACAGGAACGCGCGCCGGCCGCCGGAACTGCTGACCCGCGATCACGTGGCGCGCTGCATCGTGCGCGAAATCAAAGCCGGACGCGGCAGCCCGCATGGCGGCATCTACCTGGATATTTCCTGGATCAAGGAAAAGCTGCCCAACTCGGAAGAGCACATCAAACGCAAGCTGCCCAGCATGTATCACCAGTTCAAGCAGCTCGCGGATATCGACATCACCAAGGAACCGATGGAGATCGGCCCCACTACCCATTACATGATGGGCGGGGTCAACGTGGATGGGGAAACGCAGATGTCCACCGTTCCGGGCCTCTTCGCGGCCGGCGAATGCGCCGCCGGATTGCACGGCGCCAACCGCCTGGGCGGCAATTCACTCTCCGATCTGCTGGTCTTCGGCAGGCGCGCGGGCCAGTACGCGGCCTGTTTCGCCAAGGAGCACGGCGATGTCCGGTCGGATTCCGCGCAGATCGAGCGCGCCGCCCGGGAAGCGTTGCTCCCGTTTGATCGGCAGGGGAACGGCGCCGAGGGGCCTTATCAGATCCAGCATGACTTGCAATCGATGATGCAGGACGAGGCCGGCATCGTGCGCAACCAGCACGAACTGGAGCGGGCGCTGGAAGGGCTTAAGGCCCTGCGCCAGCGCGCGAGCCGCGTAGCCGTCTATGGCAATCGCGAGTTCAACAACGGCTGGCACACAGCTATGGACCTGCCGAACCTGTTCACGGTTTCGGAGGCGATCATCCGCGCAGGGTTGGACCGCAAGGAAAGCCGCGGCGCTCACTTCCGCGAGGATTACCCGGACAAGGACCCCGCGGGCGCTACGTTCAACATCGTGGTTCGCCAGGGTTCGGATGGAGAGATGCAATTGACGCGGGAACCGGTTGCGGAAATGCCCGCGGAGCTGAAACAAGTAATCGAGGAGATGAAATAGTGCCCAGCGCGAAGTTTCGAATCTGGCGGGGCGACCCGAATGGCGGCAAGTTCCAGGACTTCACCACCGAGGTGGCCGAGGGAATGGTGGTGCTGGACGCCGTTCTGAAAGTCCAGGCGGAACAGGCCAATGACCTGGCGGTGCGCTGGAACTGTAAGTGCGGCAAGTGCGGCTCGTGTTCGGCGGAGGTCAACGGCAAGCCGAAGCTGATGTGCATGACGCGGCTCAACACGCTGCCGCTCGAAGAGGCAGTCACTGTCGAGCCGATGCGCACGTTTCCGCTGATCAAGGATCTCGTAACCGACGTTTCCTGGAATTACAGCGTAAAGAAAGCTATCAAGAAATTCGCGCCGCGAAAACCGGATTTTTCCGATGGGACCTGGAAGATGGGGCAGAAGGACGTGAACCGGATCCAGGAATTCCGCAAGTGCATCGAGTGTTACTTGTGCCAGGACGTCTGCCACGTGCTGCGGGAACACAGGAAATTCGATGAATTCGCCGGGCCGCGTTTTTTCGTACACACAGCCGCGCTGGAGATGCACCCGCTCGATACGGAAACGCGGGTCAAAGACATCAAGGACAAAGAAAACGTCGGCTACTGCAATATCACCAAGTGCTGCACCAACGTTTGCCCCGAAGAGATCCACATTACGGACAACGCCATCATCCCGCTGAAGGAACGCGTGGTGGACGAGTTCTACGACCCCCTGCGGAAGATGGTCATGAAGATATTTGGCGCCGGCTCCGCGCGACCGGCGCCGTGACAGCCGACTTGGCTGATAGCTGATGACTGATAGCTGATAGCTTGAGAACATCATGGAACTGAAATCTCTCCACAGGGACGCCATCCCGGGAGCGCTTGCCAAAGCGGAACGCTACCGGCTGCTGCACGAGCCGTGGCAAAGCGAGAGCATCTGCCAGGATGTTCTGCGAATCGATCAGGACAATGAACAGGCCCTGGTGACACTGATACTGGCCTTGACTGACCAGTTCGACAAGGGCACGCGCATTGAGGAGGCCAAGGCGCTGATCCCCAGGTTAGCCGGCGAGTATGACCGGGCCTACTATTCCGGGATCATCTCCGAACGGCGGGCATACAGCCTGCTCCACCAGGCGCGGCACGGCAGCGGCGCTACGATTTACGAATGGTTACGCGAGGCGATGGACTGGTACGAGAGAGCGGAAGCCATCCGCCCTCCTCATAACGACGACGCCTTGCTGCGCTGGAACACGTGCGCGCGGGTGCTCACGCGCAATCCGCAACTGAAGCCGGCTGCGGAGGAGCGGCAAGAAGCGATCCTCTCGGAGTAGGGCGGAGCGGCTAAATTCGCTCGAGTAGCGACTCGACGTCTATACCTTCCTGGTGTCGCTTGTCTCGACGCGAAGGTTGATTTTCCCCTCAAGCTGCAGCTTTGTCGTGTCGATGTTCAGCTTGTTCTGGGTCTTGAACGTATCCACCTTCTTCTTGATCTCCGACTTAGGAAGCAGGAATTGCTGCTTTGCGCGTAGCTCGATAATCTCCTTTGCAAGCTGCTCGCGCTGTCCGGCGGAGAGCTGTTTGCCATAGACCGCTTCCAGCAAATTCCTTACCTGTAAGGGGCTGGCCAGATTCCAGTCGAATTTGGCCGGATCGGTCTCGGCCTGTTTGGTGAGGGCCTGAATGCGAATCTTGAGATTGGCGATCCCCTCGGGCGGACGACTGGCGTGAGTGAGCATCTCGTTCAGACTGGTGTACGACTTCTGAATTTCTTTCGTCAGGTTTTCGTTCGTGCCGGCACCGCGGAACAGCGACGCGCCAACAATCCACAGCGAGGAAAAGACGTCGTTTTCGTGGTACATGGCGATGGCGGTATCTTTGTTGGGCTCCAGGTTGCCCTTGTCCCATAGCACCTGCAGGTTATTCCGGATAGAAGTATCGAGAATCGCGCCCGGTCCAAACTCTCCGAGCGGGTTGGCGCCCAGAGCATGAACCACCTGGTGGAAGGTATCGGAAACACCCACAGGAGCTGGATCGCCGTCCTGATGCGGCGAGTCCAGCTCGCTGTCGAGTTGAGCTTTGAAACGTACTTTCAGCCGCGGTTCCGGATCCTTAACATTCAAGACCTCGATTTCCACGATGCTCCCGCGAAAGATGCGCATCTCGTCGGCGGCGCGCTTGATGGTCGATGTGTTTCGTGCGACAGGGTTCCCCTCGGTTTGGATCTGTTGCAGCCCTCTCGCATTCAACCAAAGAAAATCTGACTTGTTTTGAAACGCCCCCGCGGCTGCCCAGGAAGCGGTGGCGGATCCCCCCTGAATGAGGACCTTCATTCCAGGCTGCACGTTGTCGGGTTCCCAATACAGGTAATCGGTGGCGTCGATGATCTCCGGGTACGCCCTCGGCTGAGTCCTGAGCGAGCGCTCCCCGATGATTTTTATCGACCGCGGGCCGGGCGCGTTTAGTTTATTGCCGGGTCCGGCGCCGCTAGCTACGATGACCTGCTGCGCGTAGAGCCTGCCGTTCTGAACGGTGTTGACCTCATAGCGGCTTGCGGACGGTTTGACTGTCGATACCGTATCGCTTAGAAACTGCAATTTCATACCGGCGTTGTCCCGTTGGACTTGCACCGTATCTTTAAGATTCTGGAGAGATTTGACGTAGCCGCCGGAGGAAAGATACTGCTGCTTCTGATATATCCCTCCACCATCCTTGTTTTCCCCGACTTTCTTCCACTCCTCGACGCCGCGCAAAAGCTTGCCCGGCTGGCCCATGTTGTGATTTGGGTCCATGGGCGTCCAGAGATCGGTCTTGCCGATGACAAGGGTCCGCTTTTGCAAAAAGTTCTTCTCCGTCCCTTTGAAGGCGGAGTACAAAAAGTTGATAGCGCTGGATCCAGCTCCGATGACGATCTGGTCCCAAGATTGCGCGAGTTTTTGTGGGGACATACGGGGATCGCTCCTGTCGTTGGTTTGCCACCAGGTATTCAGCGTTCGGGTGACAAGATCGAGATTAGCGGGTACTAAAAATGAAATCGTAAGATCGAGGTTAAATTTGGGTTAGCTCCGTGTGGTTGAGTGCCATCCGCACGGCAATCCTTGACCGCTCCCTCACGGTCGCGGCTCCGTTTGGGCCTTACTGGGGTGTGACTTACTTCTTTGCGGATGGTGCCGGTTTGGCGAACTTGGCGTTATCAACGGCTGCGTTGACTTGCACTTCGGTCAGTTCGGTCGTCGTCCTGCCATCCAGCCAGCTTGTGGTCCAACGGAAGGGCATTTTGACGCCGGAAACGTCGCGATAATCGCCGTAATCGATTTGAGTGGGGCTGAGCCCGACGGGCGAATCGGTGAAATGCACAAGGCGAACGAGCACACCCGTCTGGTCGTCGAAGTATAGGTTGATGGGATAGCGGCCGTCGGCGGTTCCCTGCACGAGTTGCACCTTGCGATCATCGATGGTCGTCGGGTAACCGGCGCGCCACTGGTTTAAAGCCTGCTTGATTCCCGCCGGAAAGGAAAGCTCTGCCTCGAGACGCGCGCCATCCAGGTCACCGGCGGTCAGTTCGACCACAGGCATGGGGCTATCCGTGCTGGGCGCTGCGAGCCAGCCCATGCGCCCGTTGAAAGTCGTGGTGCTGTCGCCGCCGGCCGTGTGCACGACCGTGGTTCGCTGATCCGGCGCCTTGCCATAGATTTCGAGCGGGCGTTTTTCGGGATCGGAAAAACCGCGAAATACTCCCTTGGCGACATAGCTTTTCACCGCGGCGAGCCGCTCTGGGCCTCCCAACGCTCGCAGATACTTGTCCAGGATCTGTTCGGCCGTGGGAGAAGTGGGGCCATCCGTAACCAGTTCGTCCGGTTCTGCTGGATTGGTCGGACCATACAGTTCGGCAATACCAGGCGTGACTCTTGGCCGGTCGAGGCCGCGGTGGCAGGAGTAGCAGGTTACCTCGCGCTTGCCGCCGAAGTACGTCTTGTTCAGCGCGTTCACCATCACGATCATCTTGCGCGCGGTCTGCTTGGTTGGGTTGTCATCGGCATAGCGCCCCCAGTCGCCGGCGCTCTCAGGCACATGGCAGTACGTGCAGTTCTCGCCGAGCGAGGCGGAAAAGAAGCCCATGGTGCCCATGAACTGGTTTACCGAAATACCTTTGAGAGCCGTAATATTTTTGAAATACTGCTCGGCCAGCAGCGGCTTTTCAGCCTGGCCCTGGGCGCCTGCCACGGCAACGCTCGACAGGCAAGCGGCCACAATGCCGGCATATGTTGGCAACGATCGGTAATTCATTTCATCCCTAATCCGGACCGGCAGTTATCGCATCTCGACCATCGCGCCATCCAATCCCATGTTGAGGTGGAGATCGGCCCAGTGAAACTCTGAGCGCAGCATCTTGGCCACGTCGTCCTTGCTCTTCTTCTGGCCCACCATCTCATGGACGCGCGCGGCAAGCCGGGCGGTGCTGTCGCGGTACTTCCGCATTTCCTGCTTGGTGGTGACGGGGCCATGTCCGGGAACTACGGTATCGAAATCGAGCATCAAGGCCGAGTCCAGTGTTTTGGGCCATTCCTTGGCGCTGCCGCCGCCGGAGTAATCGATCAACTCGGGCACGTCGTCGCCGAAGGTAAACATGTCGCCGGCGGCGAGCACGCGGTCAGCCGGGAAATAAACCACGACATCGCCATTGGTATGCGAGCGGCCGAAGTGGTACAAGGCGACCGTTTTGCCGCCCAGGTGGATGTGCGCTTCATGTCCGATGGTTACGTTGGGCAAGCCGGGCTGCTTACCATCGGTCATGTTCTGCCAGGCTTCTTCCGAGGCTACGATCTGCGCGTTCATCTCCTGCATCTTTGCGTTGCCGCCGCTGTGATCGGCATGATGGTGTGTGTTGATGACGTATCGCACCGGCTGGCTGGTAATCTTCTTGACTTCGGCCATGATGTTGGCGTGATCGATTTCGAATTTGTCGTCCACCAGAACTACGCCGGCATTCGTCACCAGGGCGGTAGTGTTGCCAGGGACGAAGTCGTTATGGATTACATATAAGTCGTCTTTCAGCTTAATGGTGTTGAGCTTGGCAGGCTGCTGTCCGAAGTTCTGGGTATACGCCACCCACAAGGCGCCCCCGAGCAAAACCCCGGCAGATAGGCGAATCAGGAGACTTTTGCGCATCGGCGACGAGTATAGCAGAGGTTGTAAATGCGGGGCAGGGTTTCGGCCTGCCCTAGCGTCACTTCACCGGCAAAAACCGCTGCACGCGCTCGCCCGCGAAGACCTCTCCCGTGTAGATGGCGCCTTTGGAATCGACGGCGATCATGTGCAGCCCGAAGAACTGGCCGCCATTTTCGCCCATGCTGCCCATCGTTCCGATCACCTTGCCGTCTTCGCGGTTGAGGAACCAGATGTGGTTATTCGTCAGGTCGGAAATGTAGAGCAGCCGCTGCTGCTTATCCGGTGAGAACATCACGCCGCCGGTGGAACCGCCCACGCCAGTCATGGGGGCCAGGACGAACTCCCTCAGATATTTGCCTTCCTTGGTGAAGACCTGGATGCGATTCGCCATGCGATCCGCCGCGTAGACCATTCCGTCATGCGAAATGTTCAATGTCAGATGGCCGCGAAACTCCTTCGGCTCCGGACCGCCAGGCGTATAGGCACGGTCGGCATCATCGGTGGTCATTTCGGAAAGCTTGTGCCCGTAGGCACCCCAGCCGCGCTTGAATTGAAGGGTGTCCAGGTCGAATACCATCACGCGCCCGCCCAGGTAATTGTCGGCGGCGTACAGTTCATGGGCCGGTTCATCGAGCCGGATCTCTTCGAGGCCGCCCACAATCATAGCCGTCGTCGGAGGGTACTTGGCGCGGAAGGCCGCGATGGCTGCCGGGTCGGGTGGGCCAGCTTTACCGCCGCGTCCGCCACGGCCGCCGGGGTTGGGAAGAAATCCCGCAACCGGTCCCGCGCTGCCGCGCCCAGCGACGTGGGCGGAAGTCAGAGGACCGCCATCGCCACCGCCGCCCGGCTGCCTTTCAGGCGTGCGCGGCACCTCGCCAACCACCTTGCCCGTTTTGGGATCGTACTTGCGCACCGTATCCTGCCCGATGTACACGAAGCCTTTGCTATCTACGGCCATGCCGTGTCCCTGAGGCGCATCGAAGGAGCCGATCACGTTTCCGGCTTTGTCGATGTGGATCATCGACGGCGGCCGCACGCAGCAATCGGCAATTCCGATCTCCGCTTCGAGCTCTATATCCGTCAGATCGTTGGGCCGGTCCAGGACCCAAACGTTATCATCCTTGTCTACGGCCAGCCCTGTGACGCCTCCCATCTTCCATTTGTTGGGCAACGGCTTGGGCCAGTCCGGGTCAAATTTGAATTTTGGCGCGGCTGCTTCCTGAGCCCCGAAAACGCCGGAAACAAAGATAACGAAAGCCAGCAGAAGAAAGCCGGCTAGCAGGGCGATGGCACGGCCGCTGACATTGGTCTTACGATTCATGATTCCCTCCATGACGGGACCCACAAATTATACGCCAGGGGCCGAGCGAAGGACCGGATGAAGCCCGGTCCACCGGTAAAATCCAAGTTGCCTCCCTGCCCTATGAGGCTTAGGGTGCCACTACTTGGGGGGAGCGGGGCGGGGTCAGGCCGGGATCGCTTATCGGTTCGTTTCGCAAAATCAGTTGTCTTCTCCTCGAGCTGCACATGAGAGTTTCGTCCTAACGGACCTCTTCATCGGATTTATAGCACGCGGACACGGCGGCAAAGGAACGAGGGCCTGCCAAGTACTAGAAAACGGGCGGTTTGTCTTCCGTGAGGGGCGGTGATTGAAGGAAGCGTTCGGCTCGCTGGAATCACTGTCTTCGCGGAGGCCGGCCCACGGCCGTCGCGCGCAGCATAGGCGCCCCACCGGCATCCACTTCTATGGGAAGGCCTGTACCCTTCCACGTCACTATTGAAGGAATCGGGGATTCGGCCACCTCTCCAATGGACGTAATGTGGGCTCTTCGGACAAATGCCCCTGATCGGTGCACTATGCCCCCGGCATTCACTTTTCTGGAAAGCCTTTTCGTGGGTCGGTCTGTGCGAGGGCAGTACTGGCTTAGGTAAGGCCTCAGCCTTTATCAATCCCGCGTCTGATA
>CAZKVF010000219.1:0-13507 GCA_964556085.1 uncultured Solibacteraceae bacterium | reverse complement strand
GAGCGGTGCATGGACTCCAACGATCTGGAGCGTGAGCGTGGCATCACGATTCTGGCCAAGATCACGGGCGTGCGCTACCACGGCGTCAAGATCAACATCGTGGACACGCCGGGCCACTCCGATTTCGGCGGCGAGGTGGAGCGCGCGCTGAAGATTGTGGACGGCGTGATGCTGCTGGTGGATGCGAGCGAAGGTCCGCTGCCGCAAACCCGCTACGTGCTCATGAAGGCGCTGGAAGCCAAGCTGCCGCCCATCGTGGTGATTAACAAGATAGACCGCTCCGACGCGCGCGTGCCCGAGGTCCTCAACGAAATTTACGACCTGTTCATCGACCTCGACGCTACCGAAGACCAGCTCGATTTTCCGGTGCTGTACACCATCGCCAAGACGGGAGTCGCGCGCCGTTCCCTCGAAGACCCATCGAACGATTTGCGCCCCTTGTTCGACGACATCGTGCAACACATTCCCTGCCCCGGCGGCGATGCCGAAAACGTGCTGCAGATGCTGGTGGCTAACCTCGATTACTCCGACTATCTCGGGCGCCTGGCTATCGGGCGCGTGTTTTCGGGCACGCTGCGCCACGGTGATGAGGTGGCCATCGCCAAGCGCGATGGGAGCTTCCAGAAAACGCGCATCACCAAGCTTTATTCATTTGAAGGCCTGAAGCGCGTGGACGAGACGATCGGGCGGCCCGGTGACATTCTGGCCATAGCCGGCGTGGAGGGCATCACGATTGGGGAGACGGTCACCAGCGCCGAAGAACCCGATCCGCGGCCCCAGATCCAGATCGACGAGCCGACCATCTCCATGACCTTCACTATCAACACTTCGCCGTTTGCAGGGCGCGAAGGCCAGTGGGTCACATCCCGCAATTTGCGCGAGCGGCTGGATAAGGAGTTGCTCACCAATGTTTCCATCCGCGTCGAAGAGCTCGGCCCCGATACTTTCAAGGTTATGGGGCGCGGGGAACTGCAGCTTGCGATCCTGATCGAAATGATGCGCCGGGAAGGCTACGAGCTGATGGTCGGCAAACCGCAGATCCTCACCCGCACCGTTGACGGCAAACTGCAGGAGCCGCTGGAGCTGTTAGTGATCGACTGTCCCGAAGCGTACCTCGGAGTAGTGATCGAAAAGCTGGGTACGCGCAAAGGCAAAATGACCAAGATGGTAAATCACGGCTCGGGCCGGGTGCGCCTGGAATTTCACGTGCCCTCGCGCGGACTGATCGGGCTGCGCAGCGAAATTCTGACGGACACGCGGGGCACGGCGATCATGAATTCGCTGTTTCACGGCTACATGGACTGGCAGGGCGATATACCGACGCGGCCCACGGGATCACTGGTGGCGGACCGCCCCGGCAAGGCCACGGCCTACGCCATTTTCAATCTTCAGGAACGCGGCGAAATTTTCCTGATGCCGACCACGGAAGTCTACGAAGGCATGATCATCGGCGAGAACGCGCGCGAAGCGGACCTCGATGTCAACATCGTCAAGGAGAAGAAGCTGACCAATATGCGAGCCTCGACGGCCGATGAAGCCATTCGCCTGGTGCCGCCGCGCATCCTCAATCTGGAGCAGGCGCTGGAATTCATCCGCGAAGACGAATACGTCGAGATCACGCCGCAATCGATCCGCCTACGAAAAAAGGTGCTGAAAGCGAATCAGCGGTGACGAAACCGGGTACCAAACGACTGTGGAGTATACTGTGTATTGGAGTCCACATGGCCACGATTCAAGTAGTGCTAGATAAACAGCTGCTAAAAGCCGCCGATCTGGCGGCAAAGCGCCAAAAGGTGAATCGATCGGCCTTGATCCGTGAAGCTCTGGAGCGCCATCTCAAGCACCTCCATGAACTGGAGTTGGAAGAACTGGACCGTCGTGGGTACTTGGCACATCCGCAACGGGAAGAGGAGTATCTTGCTTGGGAGAAAGTGGCATCGTGGCCACGCTCCTGATGAGAGGGGACATCCGGTTGTGCCGCTTTCCACCGCCAGATAAGCAACGGCCGGTGTTGGTGCTGACACGTGGTGGCGCTATTCCCCATCTTGCTACTGTAACCATCGCTCCCATCACTTCAACCGTGCGCGGCGTGCCTTCCGAAGTAATCCTGGACATCGAGGACGGGATGAAGATGCGGTGCGCTGTCAATCTGCACAACGCGCTCACGGTAAGGCAGGCTCTACTTGGGCGTCGGGTTGGCAATTTGAGTGGGGCACGCATGGATGAGGTATGCGAGGCTCTGCGTTTCGCGCTGGGATGTAGTGGAGAGGGTCGGTGAGGCCCCCGCAGCCCATCCGCCTGCGAAAAAAGGTGCTGAAAGCGAATCAGCGGTGAGCTGAGTACTCCAGAGTCACGTCCGAATTTTCAAAAATGGCGCAAACCAGCCATGACTTCGCGCCTAGTTGGCTCCAGTACCAACGGAGATTCATACGTTTGTAACTCGGGCCTCTTATGCTGGAAAAACCCGGGACACCTACTCGACGGCGGGATGGACCTGCGAACGGAATATCATAACCTTTAAGCTCTATGGCGAACGCCAATCACCTTCTGATCGGGCTGGGTGGTACCGGAGGCAAGATCATTCGCTCGCTCCGCAAGGCCGTATTCCAGCACTTTCGCGGGGAACACCCTAAAGGAGCGAACCTTCGTTACCTTTATCTCGACTCCAGCGATGAGATGATGAAGCACGATGACCCGACCTGGCGCATTCTCGGCCAGAGTGTTCAGTTGCCGCTTTCGGGCCAGCTACTGATATCGGGCCTGAACCTCGCGGGCGTGCTCGACAATATTGGCAGTTATCCGGGAATCGCTCCCTGGATCGGTAACAGGGAAGCCTTCCGCGAGTTGCTGAACTCCGCCAACGCCGCCAATATCGTAGGTGGACAGAAACGGCATCTCGGACGGTTTCTGTTCGCCTGCCAGGTGACGAAATTTCGGGAGCAACTCCAGTCCCTCGTGCGGGAAATGGAAGTCGGCGGGACCTCGGGAACTACCTTTCATGTGTGCGCGGGCCTTGCGGGAGGCACCGGTAGCGGCTGCCTGATGGATGTGGTCTGCCAGATCAGGCTGCTCTACCCGGACAAGAGCAACCGCATCGTCATTTACGCGCTGCTCCCCGACCGGACCCCCCCGGCCAATCGCGCGCAGGCTAATTACCACGCCAACGGCTACGCAGCTTTGCTGGAGTTGAACGCGCTCGCTACGGGGGCCTGGAGACCGCACGATATTTCCGGCATCCGAAAAGACCGCCTGGAATTGCAGGATCCCTTCAACAACTGCTACCTCTTCTCCGACGAAAACGAAGAACGCATCAAGGTTGACCTGGATAAAGAACTGCCGGACATCGCGGCGTCGTTTCTGTTTCAGAAAATTGTGGCCGCCGCGTCCCTACCGTGGGACTCGCTGCGCCGCATGGAGACTTACGAGAATATGGACTTCCGGGCGGAGGAATCGCCCGTGAGCCGGCGCGCCGAGAGGTCGCGGCTGTTCTGCACATTCGGCATCAAACAGGTGGCCTATCCGGAAGAGGAAATCCGCGAATATCTGACTTATCAATTCGCGCGCCAAGCCGCGCTGCAGTTGCAATACAACCGATGGTCCGACACTCTGGGCTATCTCGACGAGCCCGCCAACCAATCCTTCAACGAATTGGTAAAGCAGAAGGAGACGCTGGAGCACTGGCGCCTTACCGATGAGCACCTCTCACTCTCACTCGGAATCCTTCCGGATGAAGTGAAGAACGCGCGATGGAAGCCGATCAACCAGTTCTGGATGGATTTGCAGCCGAACTTCCAGAGGCATGTTCGGGAGTCGTTCGCGGGAGAGGAACGCGTTTGGCTTTCGGAGCTGGCCAAGCTCTACCAGCAGGCGTATGGCGACAATTACCGCGATCTGGGCGTGCGGAAGTTCTATGAGACCAAACGGTCGGATTGCCGCGACCACGCCCGGGAGCTGCGGTCCTTTATCGAGCGCGATCTGTTCCAGGATTGGGCGAACGGTGCGCGCGCCATGCAGGATGTTTCCCGCCTGGTCGCCGCGCTCCTGTCATCTTTGGAGGAGAGATCGCGCCTCTATGACGACCGCCTGCCAAAGCTCCAGGACAACGTCCGCGACGCCGAGGCGCGCGTGCAGGCCACCGATACGGAATGGTCTCACGTGGGCTTATTGAAATCGGTGATGGGGAAACGGGCGGATCTCTTCAACGAACAGGCCCAGAACCTGACGCAGCTATATATCTACCGGACGCGTGTGGAAGCCACCGCTTATTCGAAGTACCTGCTTCAGTTCGTAACCATGGAATTGAACGACCTGGCAAACGAGGTGAGCCGCGCGGCCAGCACGATCGAAGAAGCGACCAAGGGCTTTACCGTCGGCATTGATGCACGGCTGGCGGATGACGGCCAGGAAGACCTCAAGAAACAGGTGGTTCGCTTTTATAAGCCTGGCGCCGTCAAGGATATCGTCCGCTCCCTCACTCGCGAACAGAGTCTGCAGTCAAAACAGACTTCTGCGGTGCGCCATTCTATTCTCACTCTGCTGGGCGATAACCAAACGTTCGCCGCTTTCAATGCCCGCATTCCGCGCGAGAAATTCGTAGCCGCTCTGGAGAGCACGTGCGAGCAGAACGCCACCGATGCGCATAACACCTGGATCGCGGAAAGCAAAGACCGGCCGCGCATCCTGGGAGTGAGCGTCATCGAACGCCTGAACCGCGAATACGGCGGCAACCCCGAGGCTTTGCGCAGCTACGTGATCGGCATTTTGTCCCACGCCAAGAACTATATACGCTTCAACCCAAATGAGGAAGGCAGACGCGGCGCGGGCATCGTTGGCAATAAAGTCTCGGCTCTGACGATCATCATGCCCGATTCTCAGGAAGTCCCCGAGTTCCGTGAGACCTTGAAGGGCGAGTTCAACCAGAATGCGCGAATCGCCGCGAAAGAGATCATCACCAGTGGCGGCCGGCAAAGCGAAATTACTCTGGTGACTCTGACCAACCTGTTCCCGGCCCGTTTCGTGGAAGATATCTCGTTCCTGCGCGATTGCTACCGCGGGCGGGTTACGGGATCCGACGCGGAACAGGCGAAATTCGAACTGCATTCGGAAGGCGACGGGTCACCTTTTCCGGACCTTTTTATGCCCGAGGCCGACCCCAAGCGATACCTTGCCCATCTGTTGATTGCGAGGGGTATCGGCTCGGTTCAGTCGTTGGAAGAACCTGACACGGGAGTATCCAGCCTTTATCTCATGCTCAAGGATGAACGCGGGCTGGATCGCGAGCCGATGCGGCTGGGCAAGGATTTCGCCGAGGTTTGGGCGAATCCAAATGCAGAAGCCGAGGATGCCCTGGCGATGTCAGTTACCCATGCGCTTAGCGCGGAGTATCTGCACCAGGCGAAACGCGAGGAACTGATGTCCAAGGTAATCGCGGAGGTCGAAGCGATCAAGGCGGAGCGTAAGAACCCGCTGGACAAAGCGGTGCGCGCGTATTCTGAAGCCGCGCGCATAGCGGATACGATTCTTCAACGGAGATAATACCCATGGCGATGCGTTATGGAAGATGCGCTAATTTTGGCTTATGCCCCAGGGCGGATGCACGCGAGCTGCAGTCGGTGCCGGATGGCGCCGATTTCGTATGTCAGAACGCCGATTGCAAGCGTCCTTTGACGAGCGCCGGTGAAACGGGGGAGCGCCGTGCCGGCTCGAACCGCGTACTATGGTTGGTTGCCGCGGTGCTGGTGATAGCCGCGGCAGTAGCTTATTTCCGGTTCTCTGGCGCTTCCAGCGGGCCGGGACCGGCCGCCGCAACCGGCCGGCCGCCGGTGGGTGCCCCACCGCTATTTCGTCTCAGCGGCTCCAACACCATTGGTGCCCAGCTAGGGCCGGACCTGGCCGAGGCATGGCTCCGCAGCCGCGGGGCCGCGAATCTTCACCGCGAGCCAATGGGGACCGACGAAACGCGAGTCTACGGTTTACTGGACGCGAATCCTGTGGCCATCGAAATCAGAGCGCATGGCAGTGCGACCGCCTTCACCGATCTGGCGAAGGGGGCTTGCGATATCGGAATGGCTTCGCGGCGGATCAAATCGAACGAGGTAGACGATCTTAAAGCTAAGGGCATGGGAGACCTGACCGGCAACGCTAACGAGCGGGTCATCGGGTTGGATGGCGTGACTGTCGTCGTCAATGAGACTAACCCGGTCGATAGCATGACCAAAGACGAAGTGGCAGCTATTTTCTCCGGCAGCTCGGCAGGCCGGAAGTGGAACCTTTATGCGCGTGACGATAAGTCGGGAACGTATGACACCTTCAAAGACCGGGTCCTGGGCAATCGGACTCTGGCGGGCGCGCTGCGCTTCGAGGACAGCCGCGCGCTGGTGACAGCGGTGGCACGGGACCCCGAGGGGATCGGTTTCGTGGGCTTGCCGTATGCGGTCGGCGTCAAAGTCCTGAAGATCTCGGATCGCGGCGCCCTGTCTCTGGTGCCGAATACCATGACGGTGCGCACGGAAGCATACCCCCTGACCCGCCGCCTTTACCTCTACGTTCCGGACAGCGCCAAACCGGAGGCGCGCGCATTTGCGAATTTTGCCATCTCCGCGGCAGGACAGGACGTAGTCGAAAAAGCCGGGTTCGTCGGCCAGAAAGTCGCCGTCATGCCGCAAGAGTCGCTGCCCACCGGCGCCCCTTCCGCCTACTCGCGACTCATCCCGCAAGCCGATCGCCTCTCCGTAGACTTGCGCTTCCGGCTAGGTAGCAGCATGCTGGATCCCAAGGCTCTTGACGATGTTAAGCGGATTGCAAACGTGATGGGCAGCGAGTTCCGTGAGCGAGGAATCATGCTGATCGGATTCGCGGACAGCACCGGAACGAGAGATGTCAATCTGGCACTCTCGAAACGGCGCGCGCAGGCAGTTGCGGATCAGGTGAAGCAGGAAGGTATCAACCCTGTTCTGGTGACCGGTTTCGGCCAGGAACTTCCTGTGGCGGACAACAGTACTCCCGAGGGCCAGGAAAAGAACCGGCGTGTGGAGGTTTGGCTGCGCAAGTGACGCCAGGGTCTGAGAGCCGCGCGGCCCGGATGCTGCGGGAGATTTTCGAATCCGGCCGCCCGCTCACGTATGTTCGTACGGCCGAAGAGCAGCGCATAGCCAAGGTGCTGTGTGAGGTAGCTGGGCGCTTGTCCGCGCCGGTCTGGACCTGGAGCTTGACGGAAGGCCTGCGCCATGATGGCGGCCGGGCGGAAGCGGGCGCCGAATCGCCGCGCGGCGCGCTGGATTTTATCGCTTCGTACGGCGATCCCGCCGTCTTCCATCTGAAAGATTTCCACGAGCCGCTGCGCGAATCGGCGGACATCCGCCGGCGCCTGCGCGACGTTCACGAGCGCTGCCTCGATCAGCGTAAATTCGTGGTGATCACTTCGCCTGTCCGTTACATCCCGGAGGAGCTGGAGCGCAGCATCATGTTTCTGGAGCTGAGGCCGCCCGACCAGGTCGAGCTAATTCAGTTTCTCCGGGAGGAAGCGCAGCGTCTGGCGCCCGGGACGGCGCATGGCGCGGGAGAAGAAGCGCTTCGCCAGATCGCCCCAGCGCTCCAGGGCCTCACGCTGGATGAAGCGCGATACGCCTTGCGCCGTGCGTTAGCGGTAAGTCCGCGCCTGGGTCAGGAGTCGCTGCCCGCGCTGCTTGAAGAGAAGCGTCTGCTGATCAACCGCAGCGGGGTAATCGAATTTATCCCATCCGGGACGAGCATCAGTGAGATTGGCGGCCTGGAAATCCTCAAAGCCTGGCTACTGGAGCGTCGCAGATTGTTCGAGTTGCGCGACACCATCAGCGAGGAAATCGTGCCCAAGGGAATTCTCATGATGGGGATTCCGGGCTGCGGCAAGAGCCTGTCCGTAAAAGCGATCGCATCCTGTTTCGGGCTGCCGCTGTATCGCGTGGACATGATCGAGATCTTCTCCGGCCGCCACGGAAAGCCCGAAGGAGCTTTTGTGGAAGCGTGCCGCACAATGGAGGAAATGGCCCCCGCGGTGCTTTGGTTTGACGAGATCGAAATGGGTGTCACCTCGGCCGAATCCGGCGGCGAGCAGGGTCGGATTTTCGCGTTTTTCCTGACCTGGATGCAAGAGAAAACACGCGGGCTCTTCGTCGCGGCCACGGCCAACCGGATCGATCTTCTCCCCGCGGAAATGATCCGCAAGGGGCGCTTCGACGAAGTATTCTTCGTGGATCTGCCGCTCGACAAGGAGCGGATCGAGATCTTCAAAATCCATCTCGCTCGGCGCGGAGTGGACGCGTCCGGGTTTCGACTGGAACAACTGACGAGCTTCACCAATGGCTGGACCGGCGCCGAAATCGAACAATGCGTGGTTTCGGCATTGACGAAGGCACAGCTCGAAGACCGCGCACTGGCCGAGCAGGACCTGATCCAGACGGCGGTGAAGCTGGTACCGCTGTCTCGCACGATGAAGGAGCAGATCACTCACATTCGCGACTGGGCATTCGAGCGGGCGGTGCCGGCGTCGCCGCGCGCATCGGGCCGGTGAAGCTGCCGCGGAGATTGACAGCAACGAATTTGCAGTCTAACTACCGGCTCGAATTTCGCGACCGCGACTGGCGCTCACGTTCCACCAGCGTTTCGTGCAGAAGAGATTTGATGTAGGTCTGGTAGGGCAAACCCTTTCGTTCGGCTTGTTTGCGGGCCGGGCGTCCCTGACGGAGGGGCTGGGTTGGTGGTGACCGCCAACGCGCCCGGACCGCCCGCTCCGATTTGTGCACTGGCTACTCCTGACAGCAGCGTAGCCAATAGCGTTGTAAGAGAAATCAAACGAGCGGCGGTGAAGACGTGCGCATGGGCTCCTTCCGATCGGTGCTGGAACGTGAAGGTAGAGTGTAGCTCAGGCGTTGCAGTAGTCACTATCGGGAACATACCTTTTCGATCAGTACTTTTGGTCCGCCGAAGGTCAGGCAGGAACTGCGTGGCCAAAGCGCCAATAGGCGATTACTTATCTCCCAGGCCCGGTTTAGTGGTCACCAGATGCTGGACATCGCGGTTGTTTTCGCTGCACGAATACTCGATCAGTTCGGGCAGGCGCGCGTCCAGTTTGAGAGGCGTGTAGACGCGGTGCAGCGTCCATGGTTCTGCGTACATGGCCGGGTCGTCAACGGTGTAGTCGTATTCGATGTTGTCGGGGGTGCGGCGGAAGCGCTCCGTCACGTGCAGCGCATCGCTGTGCTGGTGGCCGGCGGTATCGAGCCAGGTCCACGGCGGTCCCTTCAAACCGGCAGTGTCCACAACGATCGTGTCACCTTCCCAATGCCCGGTGGAATCACCCATGAATGCCGGCTCCATATTGGCGGGATGGGGCCGCCCGTTCAAAGGAATGGAGCGGAAGGTGTGCATGTATTCGAAGAGAATCACAAGATTCGCGGGCGTTTGCACGAACTGAGCCGGGTAGGGCGATTGCATGATGCGCGGCACGCCCGGCAGCCAGCAGTTGGAGGTCGGGTCATCCTTGGCGTCGTGATTTGCATAGGACGCTTTTCCGCGCGCCGTGTAGGGGATCGTGTCCTCTTTGCCCATGGCCATATTGGGCGTGTATTGGATATTGAAGAAGCCGCTGAAATCGGGCTTGCCCTCAGGCGTTCGCGGAACGGCTTTGGCGGCCACGGTTTGGGCGGATGCAAGCGCCGGCATGAGCAGCAGCGCCGCGCCCAGCGAACCAGCCAGAACAAACCAGGGAATCGATTTCGTTTTCATCGACCCCTGCATTATAGTCCGGCGAAATGCCGTTTCCTACGGGGAGCGCAGCGGCACCAAAAAGGGAAGGCCCGGCTGCCTGGGGGACCGGAAGAGCGGATCAATCCAGTTCCTGACGGGCCAGGAGGCCTGTCCCACTCTGGGGCGCCGGCGGTGAAGCTTGGCCCCCTTGCGTCCGGATTACGTTTTGGCAATAATACTCCCCAGATCATTCGAATCAGTATGGTTCCACACCGACAGGAGAGGTGCTGTGCGACGCGCTCTCGTGGCCGCGTTAGTCTCGTGTGCTGACGGGTCGCTTCGACCCAAAACCCGCCGCTTTCTGGCGGGTTTGTCCTGTGATGAACTCCAGTTTCTCGCCGAATTCGTAGGAGCCTCGATCGTCGAGTGCGCTTGCCGGTATCCGCGAAGGCGATCGCAACTCTCGCTCGGGATTGGGGAATTCCAGAAGGCGCGCCGTGCCCGTTGCAACGCAGCCTCGGCGGATCAGGACCACAAGGTGATCTTGCTGCGCGAGTTCCTATCGGTTAGCGGCCAGCAGGCGGCCGCTGCCCTGCGGTCCAGCGCTAATTGATGGGGCTTAGCCGGGCCAGATCCCGAGCAGCCTCCGCACCAAGACCAGTTCCCCGAGGTGATAGGAGTTGTGGTCTGCGATCAGGAGGGCCTCTCGGAGGAGGGACTGGCCGGTGCCCCAGGGAAATTTCTTGTAAATGTCATGCGCGGGATCGCGAATCAGGCTGACAAACTCCGCGAGGTCTTTCCTGAAATCCCGTATCGATTGCGCCCACCCATCCTTATCCTCAGGCGCCGGACCTGCCGGCCAATAGCCCTCCGGCCAATCGGGGGAGACATAATCGGCGGAAAGGCTGAACCGCAAGATGTCATTCTGGGCGATGCGCATGTGCTCCAGGATCTCCCAGGCGGAGTGCGAGGCGCCCTTCGGCCGCACGCCGGCGCGGCCGGAGGGGAAATCAGCCATTACATCGTCAAATTTGGCGTGCGCATGGCCGCCTTCCAGAAGCCAGATGAGATTCTCCCGGATCGCCGTGTCGTTTGCCATGGTGTTTACTGAACGATGCCGCCCGGCGTTAGAGGCTCCAGCCGGATCTCGCCAAAAGCCGACTCATATTGCGTGACATTCTGCTGCAAGACGTTGAGAAGCGCCTTGGCCTGCTGAGGGCTGACGTAAATCCCCTGGAAGTTCTGGATCGCAACGTTATCCGGGGCGGTCTGGGCGACGCGTCCGAACAAAAGCAGGAAGTCCCACAGATTCACGCGCACCTGGACGCTATTGGCGTAGTTCTCACGGTAATCGGGTGTAGTGCTGAGCTGGATCTTGGGACCCACGGGCTGCGTCATATGCCTAGCGTAACATTTGCGTTTGGCGTAACCCTTGCGTCAGGCGCTACTCTGGAGGCCCATGACAGGCCGGAGGCTACCAGAACGGCCTCTCCTACGGGCAGTTGTGAATTCTTGTGCTGCTGATTGGCGAATTGGCCACCATTTAAAAATCTTTACGATTTTGGCACAACCATTGCTTAGTTTTTTTCGTCGGATGAATTGAGGCGAGATTATGAAAGCACTCATTGAAAATCGTACACTGGGCCAAGTTCATTGCCCGATTTGCACCCATACCGTCCCGGCGGACATCGACTTTCGCGGGAAATCCCCGCGCGTGGCCACTGGACAGCGCTGCCCGCGTTGCGGCAATTCGCTGGATGTTGCTGTTATAGTACAGGTTCCGGAGGCGGCTTAGTACGCAACTTGTTGTTCCGACGCCTCCGTTTTTGCGATAGTGAAAGAGGACTGGGAACATGAGACGCAAATTACAGCCAAAGCCCGAGCCGGTCATCGCACCCCAGATACTGGAACAGGCGAAACAGTCAATTTCGACGGATCGCCTGAAGAAGGTGGTCCTTTGCTCGGTTTGTGGCGCAGAAACCACTAGTGGGTCTGCGGAACCACTCTGCTGGGTCTGTCGGCGTCTCAAGGTCAGTGCCTGGCGGGAAATCGAGCAACAAATGCCGGCCCAGGAGTGACGACCTCGCCACCCCTGTTTCGCACCATACGCTAGTTCGGCGAAACTCAACACAAGCCATTACGTCGTGCAGTGCAGCCCTGCGATTGCGCGCTGCTAAAAGTAACTCGTGGGTATCGACGAAAGGCTGGAGAAGCTGGCAAAGCGGCACGAGGCCTGACGGAATCCATCAAAATGATGCGGGCTTCGCGGGCTGAAAAATCCGAGGAAACAGACCGCCGGTTTAAACAGGTGGCTGACCTGTTTGTGGAGACCGATCGCTTTATCAGGACACTAGCCAAGATCGCCCAGCGTCACGAAGAGCGGCTTGACGAACTCGACGGTGGGGAGTAGCCCTTCAGAACCGCGTCACTTCCGTGAAATTGAAGTCCCGTACCTTCATGGCGGGAACCACCATGTCGGCGCTTTCCTCGCCGGAGGCGCGACTGGCAGGCGACAGCATCTCGACACTTGACAGCAGCTGGATTAGATTCTGATTGAAGCGGAAGTTCCGCAGACCGCCGGTGACCTCGCCTCCATCGATCAGAAAAGTGCCGTCGCGGGTCATTCCGGTAAAGATCTTTTCATACGGGTCCACCTCGCGGATATACCAAAGGCGCGTAACGAGGATGCCGCGCCCGATCGAGCGGATCATCTCGTCAACGGACGACTCGCCGCCTTCGAAGACCATGTTGGAGGGCGCCTCGCCCAGTTCGTTGGGAAGGGGAAAGCCGTGGCCGGTCGGTTCGGCGCCGGCAGATGCCGCAGCTTGCCGGCAATAGGCGATTTCACGTACCGACCCGCGGTCCACCAGGGTGAGCCGGCGCCGCGGAACACCTTCACCGTCGAAGGAGGGACCGGCCTGGAGGGGGTCGGAGGAATCGTCGAATATGGTAATGTTTTCGCCGAAGATCTTTTTGCCGAGGCGGTCGTTGAGGAAGCTGCGGCCGTCGCGAATTGCGGTAGCGCTGAAATCGCCGAACATCTGGCCGACCAGATCGAGCACGGCTGCCGGTTCCAGGACGACGGTGTAACGCCCCGGCTCAATGGTCCGCGGCGCCCGCGCGTGTTCCGCCTTGCGGGCGGCGCGTAGCGCGAGTTCGACGGGGTCCAACTCGCCGTGGAAGCAGGAACTGGCCTTGGCCCACCCCGAGCTGTCGGCAGCCATGGCGGTTATAGAGAACCGAGCCATGGTTTCGGCATGGCAGGCGGAGACGCCCCGGCTGTTCAATAGGGCGAAGAACGAGCTGCCCGTGGAGTAAATCCCGGCCGCCGTTTGGCCCTTGTCTTCGACTGCTGCGATGGCTTCGGCGACCGCGGCCGCGCGCTCCTCGGGCGTGGCGCGCGCTGTAGCCGCAAAGAAGCGATTCACTTCCCGGTACGGAGCAGGGTCGGCCAGAGGCAGCAGCTCGGGATCGCGCTCGGTGAGGCGGGTGATAGCAATGGCCGTTTCCACGACCTCGCGAATACCGGCGCTGTCCAGGCGGTTGGTAGAGGCGCGCGCGGTTCGACCATCGATCACCGGACGGACCGAAAGGTGTACGGTGCGTTCCGCGACGTTCTGGTGCACCGCGTTGTTGGCAAAGCGGGTAAGGGCGTGTTCGCCGCCCGCAATGATGGCCTCGATTTGGGTTACCCCGCTGGCGCGAGCGCAATCCGCCGCTTCGCTGAAAATCGCTTCGCAACGCTCGCGGCTTAGTTCGTCAGTCTCCATGGCGATTAGCCGGC
>CAZKVF010000218.1:0-9587 GCA_964556085.1 uncultured Solibacteraceae bacterium | reverse complement strand
CGCGCCTTTCGTTCCAGGCCGGGCAACTTGGCCAGGTAAATCGATCGCCACATGATCCATGCAATCAAGCCCGAGAACCTCACAGATTTGTTTCTGGCGAACGGTACGATTAACTCTGCGCACGCCGTCTGATGCCCGACGACGCAGAGCGCTCCCAACGAGTCAAAATGAAAAGGACTTAGGGGTTTGCCTCGAAGATTGGCATAAATGTTTTTCGCAACGATTCGAGCTTCGCGCAAGGCGAATTGCGCGGTCGGCGGGCAAGACGTCCCAGTCCTGGAGTCGGTGACCGCGGCGCAGTCACCGAGGGCCCAGACGCCCGGAAAGTTCGGAACCGCTAGCATCGAATCAACGATGATGGCGCCGCGCTTGTCATGCTCTACTGGAAGAGCTTTAAGCAACGGGTTGGGAGTTGTACCGGCTGTCCACACGAGTGTTTGCGCGCGAATCTCTTCATCAGGCTTCAAGAACACCGCACTGGGTCCTGCATCGGCCAGGCGTGCATTGAGCTTGAAAGTAACACCTCGCTCCCTCATACGATCCAGTGCATAAGCCGCCAGTGGCTCACTCAATTCTGGGAGAATTCGGTCGCGCGAGTGGACAAGAATGATTCGCAAGTCCTCAGCCCTCAGGCTGGGGTAGTCGGCCAGCATGCCCCTGCCGAAATCGTTCAGGGCCCCCGCCAGCTCAACGCCTGCAAAACCACCGCCGGCCACGACGAATGTCAGAGCCGCCTGCCGGGTTGCATGATCCGGCTCTCGATCAGCGCGCTCGAACATGTCGATAACGTGATTTCTAATACGAATCGCGTCGAGCAAAGACTTGAAGTCAAACGCGCGGCGTTGCACGTTCTCGAGACCTAAATAGTTGGAAATTGATCCCAACGCCAGAACCAAATGATCGTAGGTCAGCGTCTGTGTGGCTGAGCCATCACCAAGAAGAATCGTGACGCCGCGACTCTCCAGATCGATCAGCGAGGCTTTCCCACGAATCACGCGTGTACGATGCAACGAGGTGCGCAGTGGGCTGCTGATATGCGTGGGTTCGAGACTGCTCCCTGCTACTTCGGCCAACATCGGCGTGAAAAGCAGAGCGTTGGTCTCGCTCACCAAAATGATTTCGACCGATCCGTCCGCTCCGAAGAGATGCTCCAAACTTTCGGCCGTGCTCGTTCCTCCGAAGCCACCACCCAGAATAACGATGTGCTTGCTTGGCAAAATGCGCGGCGCCGCTTCAGTCTTGTCCGGGGCTCGTAGCGAAACCAGATCGCGTAGCGCCTGTAAGAGGATGCCGACGCTCGCGCCATAAAGAACCCAGCCCGTCAGTTGTGGTAACAGTGCACGCATGCCCGCCGCGGTCCACTGCGGCATCTGTCCACGGGTAAGCGGCAAGACGATGACGCTGATTGAAGCCCACACGGGAATGCCGAACACGGCGCCGGTCATCAAACTGTCGATATAGGCATGCCGCGCGTGGCGGAACAGTAACTCGAAACTCATGCCGATGACAGCCGCCAGAACAATCGCCACCAAGGTGTTGTCTTGGGTCGCGACTAGTACGAAACTGCTCGCGAGTCCTGCGGTCAGTCCGTTCCACCTATGTCGATAATATCGATACATAGTTGTGGTTAAGAACGCTTTAGAAAGAGGCGGCCGATCAAGTGGTCGAGTGAGAATATGCCCGGCCCCCGAGTCAAAATGAAAAGCAAACAGGAGCCCTGTAGGAGCGAATCGACATAGGAAGACGGAAAAACGAATATCTGAATGATCACCAGCTGCTGGACCAGGAGAGGCAGAGTTGCCGGGCGCGAAAACAGTCCCAGCATCAGCAGGCAGGAGCAAACCGTCTCGTTGAAGTTGGCCAGGTGCAGGGCGAGCGCCGGATCGAGGAACGGAACCTTATACTCGTCCTGAAAGAGCTTGAGGCCGAACTCGGGAGATTGTATTCGCAGCAGCGCGCCCTTGAACCAATACAAGCCGACGCCGAACCGGATCGTCAACTGCAAGATGGAAAGCGGGAAGCGGCCTAGCCAGTCCCGCACCGCGTTGAGGCGCGCAATTAGAGGAGAGACGTCGGCTGGATTTTGTGAGCGAGCAGCCATGTTACTCCTGGACGCCTCGTCCGATGCCGGTAATCAACGCGCGGGCGATGAAGGAGGCCAGGGCCGCGCCTAGGTCGAAGTTGTCATCGGCGTCGAGCGCGCATTCAGCGGCGGCGGCCATCGAGTTGCCGCCGCGGATCGATTAGCGAAAGACTCAATCACTTATTTGGCGGTCTTGCTGCCGCCGACGATTCGTTCGCAATAGCCTTCCGGGACGTAGATCCACCCCTTCGGATCCCGGTCGATCTTCTGTGTGCCGCCGCAGGCGTTATTTCCCGACGAGGCACAGTCGTTTTTCCCCGCCTTGGCAATGCCGTAGCACTTTTCCGCTTTGAAAGTTGGAGTTGGCGCAGGTTTTTGCGCCAAGAGCAGTAGAGGAGAGGCAACCGCGGCGGCCAATGCCGGCGCGAGAATGTAGCGTTTCTTCACTGACAGCTCCTTTCATCCGGGACTCGGACTTATGTCCGATTCAGCTTAGTTTACCAATTGCGCGCGCACGTTATTGTTTGATTTGGAACAGAGCGAGGGATGCTACTGTACGTGAATAGCGCGGTCCCTGCAAGAAAGATGGTGGTGCCGTTCCAGAAACGCGGAGGCCATCGCATATGGACTGGCCACAACCTGCGGCGGTTAGCCAGGCATATCACGCTCGAGCAAGAGCAATTACGCCGCTGCCAGTCGCCCTCAGTGCGCGGCCCGCCGGAAGTTCGCGGGTTCAGTTCGCAGGATCAAAGTCTCGCCGGAGCGGCGTGCATTGCCACTTACTTCGATGGTTTCGCCCACCCAGTCGAGAACTTCGCGCCCCAGCCGCCTTCCGTCGCCACCCACCAGCAAATACAGGCCATCGCTCGTAACCAAAGCAGCCGGGATACCGCCGCTGATGCATCGGGCCGCGCAGTCGCGGTGTACTTTCGTTTGCCCTGGATTCATAACGCCGAGATAGCACTTGCTGTCCACGATTTCACCTCTGACCACCACGTCGCCCAGATTCATGTCGGCGACTTCGAGAGGAACGCCAGGCTGTTCCTTTACGGATCCGGGCACGACTTCGAGCATCGTCTGGCCGCCACGATAGATGAGCGATCCGCGAAGGCTCACTGCTTTGCTCTCGAACGAACGGACCTGGGCCTCGGCGCCATGCTTACCCGGCGCGACCAGCAGGTATCGAGAATACTCGCTGCCGCCAGGATGCTTTACCAGTAGTGCAGGGTATGGCTTCATCTCAATCACGCCCGTGAAATCCCGATACTGCTGGAATTCGAACACGGAACGCGCGAAGGGCTGTTGTGCGAGGACGAGAACTCCCGCCACGGCCACGGCCAACACATTGAGCGCTATAACGGCCCGAAATATCGCGCGGGCGATGCCCCTTGGAGGGCGCGGCGCGTAACCAATATAGAATTCATTGGTATCTGAATTGTGCATCGTAGTCCCTCGTTGCGTACGCTTCCAGCCGGGCGGGCTCAACGAAGGTCCCCGGCGGATTGGCCTGCGGATCGATCTCGACGCGCCCGTTTCGGACTCGCACCCGATAGGTGGGGACCTTTTCAGTAAAGGGAGGCGGGGCCGCGCCGGTCTCGGGCTTGTATTGATAGCCGTGCCAGGGGCACGTAATGCAGCCGTCTACAATGCGACCCTCTCCCAGCGGTCCATTCTGATGGCGGCAGACATTCGACACCGCTGAAATCTTCCCGTCATAGCGAAAGATTGCCACTCGCTCGCCGCCCGCGAAGACAATCGCCGCTCGATCTTCGGGAATGGCGTTGACCGAACAGACGTCGACGTAGCTATCCGGCGCCTCCGCGGGGGCGGCTTCATCGGTGCGCACCTCCTTGCGCGCCGCCAGGAGGTGCAACGTCACCACTATCCCGAGCCCCGCCGCCAGAGTGCCAGCCAGGAGCGGGCTCCGTTCCGATTGGAGCGCGCCCAGGGTGACATGAGCGACGAGCAGGGCGTATGCCAGGTACACGACCATATGGAGTCGCTTCCACACGGCGGGTGTCAGGTTGTTCAGCCAGAAGTCGTGGCTCGTCGCAGCCATCGCGAAAAGGATCAGCAGCGCGAAGAACCCCAGGCTCTGGAACGGAAACTGGACAAAGCTCGCATAGCGCGGATTGCTCACGAACAGGCTGACCACGGGATTGACGTCGCCTAGGGAGTGGAACTGCACGATCGAAAACCCGCCGTGCGCGAGAGCCAGCAGGAACGTCGTCACCCCCAGGTGACGCCGGTTGTAAAGCAGGGGAAGAAAGCGCGGGTTCAGGCGGCAGAGCGGGCCGATGCACAAGATCACGTGCAGCAGCAAAATTGCGGCGGTGCCGAATCCGCGAATCAGCAGCGTTTCAGCAGTGGCGTTGGGATGTGCCAGCGAGCCGGCGCCGATGAAGACAGTCAGGTACAGAACCACGGATCCGGCGAGAATCCCGTCGTAAATGCGTTTCTGCCGGTTCCAGCCGATGGCTTGATATTGGACGCTCATGGCATCTCCTTCGGGGCGGGCGCGCTGGCCAACACCTCCCGGTGCGCCAGGCTATACAAAAGCAGATAACCGCCCTTAGCCGGCACCGCCAGCGCGGTGCGGCGGCCGTGCGCCAGGCTGCCGATCGGTTTCGCCCCGGCAAGCGACTTGGCCGGTGTTTCGGACCAATAAACCAGGGGATCCGGAGCATCCACTGCGCTTCCCCATAGCTCGCGGGTGTCGGCGACCATTTCCGTGCCGTTGGGGAGCATAAGGGTGATTCGGTCCGCCAGGCGCTCCTCGGGGGCCTGCGGCGGGCGAAGCGCCAGGCCCGCCGCCACGAGCGCCGGAAGGATGCCGGCCAGGGCAATCCACACATATCGATGTGTGCGTCGAAGAGGCCGGGTCATGGTCGCGCTCTTATCCATCGGCGCAGCAGGACGGGCCACAAAGCGGCCACTCCCGGTAAAATGATCAGCCGGAAGCCCAGGCCTGCGCCCGCTGCATGTTCATCTACGCGCGAAACGCCGCGTGCCACGAAGGCAATTCCGAATACGACGCCCGCGGCTGCGTACCAGGTCAGCATCGCGACGAAAACCTCGGCCGGCACTTCAGGCCTCCTTTCCGTAGATTGGGATGGCCGCCCCGGTAATCTGCCCAGCCGCTTCCGAAGAAAGGAAAACGACAAGGTCCGCGATGTTCGCGGGCGGCACCCAGCGGGAGAAATTGGCCCCAGGGTCGGCTTTCCGGTTCGCATCCGTGTCGATGGTGCTCGGTAGAATGGCATTCACCGTGAGGCTGCGGTCCTTGTTTTCCAGAGCCGCTGCGCGGACGAGCGAAACCAGCGCGGCCTTGGACGCGCCGTAGGCCGCAATGTTCGGCGGCGCTTCGACAGCCGCCCGGCTCGCAATGGCCACAATGCGGCCTTGTCCCGCGGCGCGCATGCGCGGGATCACGGCGCGAAAAATGTTAAAGCCGGAGCGCAGGTTGAGGTTCATCATGCGGTCCCAGGTGGCATCGTCAGTCTCGGCGATCGGCTTGCCCCCGGAAAAACCACCCATAACGTGTACCAGCACGTCGATTCGTTGGAGGCGTTGCATCACGCAATCAACCAACCGCGCGGCGGATGCGGCATCGGTCAGGTCCGAAGCCATCGCCACGAACCGCGGATGCGAAAAATCGGAGTCCTGAATCGATTTCGACGTGCCCACCACGGTGTCGCCCGCAGCCAGAAACGCCTCCGTGACGAAGGTTCCCAGCCCGCCCTTCGCTCCGGTAATTAAAACCACACGATTGTCTTCCATGAACCCTCCTTACTCGCCCGAAGACCACGCCGTACGGAATTCGGGGTACAGCGTCAGGCCGCCGCAAGCATAGATTGTCTGGCCCGTAACATAGGAAGCGTCATCGGAAGCGAGAAACGCAAACACGGAGGCGATCTCCTCCGGACATGCCGCGCGTCCCATGGGAATATGGCTTTCGACCTCGGCCCGCGCTTTGGGATCGTCGATCCAGGCTCGATTGATCGGGGTCACGACCGCCCCCGGACCAACGGAGTTCACGCGGATACCGCGGCCGGCGTATTCGAGCGCGAGAGTTCGTGTCATGTTCTCCAGCGCGCCTTTGCTTACCGAATAGGGCAAATACTTCGGTTTGGGAATGGTCTCGTGCACGCTGGAATTGTTTAGAATGACGCCACCACCGGGTCGCGAGAGAAAATGCCGGATGGCTTCGCGCGCGCACAGAAACGGGCCTCGCACGTCGACATTAAGAACGCGGTCAAAATCAGCCATCCCGATCTCATGGCTAGCGCCAACCTTCTGAATGCCGGCGTTGTTAATCAGGATGTCGAGCTGGCAGAACTCGTCCAGCACCCGCGCGAACATCGCTTTTACCTGCTCCTCGATGGAAACATCCGCCTGGACGACCAACTCGCGGCGTTCCGATCGGCCATTCGCCATGTACGCATCGCGCACCATGCTGCGCGTGATCTCCGCTTGTTCCGCGCCGCTGCGGTAGTTGATCGCCACATTGGCCCCTTCCTGGGCGAAACGGACCGCGATCGCTTGGCCGATTCCCGACGAAGCGCCGGTGACCAGAACGTTTTTTCCATCCAGCTTTTGCATGCCAGCTCCTGTCATACTCGAAAATCCACACGTGGGCCGGGTTTATTCCGGGAATAATACAAATTTCGGCCGGGATGAATAGGCATGAAGATCAATCACTCTTTTCGCAAGTTTGCTCCTGCTGTCGCGGCTCTATTCTGTGTAACGGCGGCCTTCGCCGGCAAGGTGGATTCCATTTACAAGGATGCCAGCGGCGCCGCCATCCGAGGCTACGATCCGGTGGCCTATTTCACCGAACAGAAGCCGGTGAAAGGCTCTGAGCAGTTCCGCTACTCCTGGATGGGCGCGACCTGGCTCTTCGTCAGTGCGGCAAACCGCAATCAGTTCGCGGCCAATCCCGTTCAGTACGCTCCACAATTCGGCGGCTACTGCTCATACGCGGTCAGCAGGGGTCATACTGCTTCTATCGATCCGGAAGCCTGGCGGATCGTGGATGGCAAGTTGTATCTGAACTACAGCAAAGGCGTGCAGAAGACGTGGGAAAAGGACGTGCCGGGTAACATTCAGAAGGCCGATCAGAACTGGCCGGCACTGCACAGATGAAAGGATTCTTGCGGTATCCAAAACAGTAAGGATAATGTCCGGAGATCACAAATGATTACCAAATACACAACGCTGTTCGCCGTGCTGGCCGTGCTCGGATGGTTAGCAGTCCGATCCGATCCGGCCGGCGCGGCGCAAAGTTCGGAAACATCCGGACCGCGCCGTCCGATATTGCTCGAGCTGTTCACGTCGGAAGGTTGTTCCAGTTGCCCGCCCGCCGATCATCTTTTGGACACGTTCGACCGGACCCAGCCGGTCTCCGGAGCCGATCTGATTGTGCTGAGCGAGCACGTCGACTATTGGAACCGTTTGGGGTGGACCGATCCGTACTCGTCGCCATTGTCTACAGAGCGCCAGCAAGAGTATGTGAGGCGGCTGCATCTGGATGGGGCGTACACACCGCAACTTGTCATAGACGGGCAGGTGGACGTGATCGGCAGTGATGAGCGTGCGGTTAGGGCCGGCATCCTGAGGGCCGAAGCACGCCCCAAAACCGCCATCTCGCTCCGCGCGGAGCGAGCTGGACGCGCGGTGAAAGTGTCATTGGAAGTAGGCGATAGTATGCACCAGGCGGATCTGTATTTAGCTCTCGCCAACGACCATGCGCAATCGCAGGTTACGCGCGGCGAAAACTCGGGGCGTACTTTGCGCCACGTCGCGGTGGTCAGTAGTCTGGTGCGAGTGGGGACTCTCCCCGCGCGGGGCGCGTTCGCCAAGGAAATGACGATTCCGTTGAAGAATGAGAATTCCCAAGCCTGGCGGGCTGTGGCGTTCTTGCAGGATTCCGGATCGAGGCAGATTCTAGGCGCGGCCATGGCGCGCTTTTAGGCAACGCGCGCCTCAAATCATCATTGCCGCGAGGTCGAGTACTTCGACTCGCAACTCAATCAGTTTTCGAGACAAAGAATGGCAACCATTAATTTCATCACCATGAACGATGTGGAACATAAAGCGGAGGTTCTGACCATGATGCACTGCCTTCACTCTGAGGACGAGGCTGCATCGCCAGTGGATCAATCGCGTTTCCCACTAACCATTGACTTTTTCCTCGCAAATCCTTCCCAAGGCCGCATCGTTCTTTTTGAAGAAGGCGCCGCGCTCCGCGGTTACGCCCTACTGGTGCCGTACTGGAGCAACGAGTTCGGAGGCACCCTGGTGGTTGTGGATGAATTGTTTGTCACGCCAATGGCTCGCAATAGAGGGATCGCCAGGACCTTCTTCCGGTTCCTGGTCGAACATAGGCCATTTGAAGCTATCGCTTTGACCCTGGAAGTGAGCCCGGCAACACTGGTGCTCGCCGCTTGTATGAGTCGATCGGATTCACCTACCGGCGCAATTTGCTCCTCGCCTACTGCTTTCCCGACAAATGATGAACTGAAATCGGGATTTACGCGGGTAGCACCGCAATGGAAGATGGGCGAATTCTACTTGTGGCGAATCTCCTCGGGGGCGCGCTGGCGATCGAGCGGCAGGACTTGGAGCTGCCACTCGACTGGGACAGTATTCGGCAAAAAGCAAGTCTTGTTATCGCATGCCTGGTAGTGGAGCGTCCCGTGGATCGTTAGAGTCTTTCCGGCCGTTCCCAGCGAACCGCTGAACTCCGCCGCGGAGCTCACGTTGACATCTTGCCTGATGCGGAAGCTCCCTTCGAATACAGGAACTCGCTCCTTAATAGCGGGCATAAAGAGAATCCTGGACTGCGGATAAATTGCAGGCCGGAATTCCAGGTTCGGCGCCGGATCGATCACCAGTTCAATCGGTTTATACCCTTTTGTGCCGGGCGCATACACATGGGTATCGCGCGGAAGCCGCACTTCGGTTACCAGCGTGATCAGGCTGCCGGGGACGCCGGTGCGATCGGATTGTTGGACTGCGACTTCCAGATGCGGGGCCTGTACGGTGCTGACTACTTCTTCGCCGAGTTCTGGAAAGAGCTTCGCAATCACGTTGTTGCCAGATAATCTCTGGCGATATTTGGCCTCGAAGAATTTTTCGCGGATGATGCCCTTCGGGTCGATAAAGAAATAGCCGGGCCGGGCCATTCCCAGGAACTGCCCCACAGCTTCGGTGTTCAGGACATGGTAATCGCGGATCAGCTTCGAATCGGGGTCGGCAAGCAGCGGGAAATCGATGTGCTGCCGGTCGGCGAAGTATTTCAGGATCGCCGCGGAATCGTAGCTGATTGCCGCGAGCCTTATGCCTTGGTTCTCGAAGCGGGTTTTGGCGCTTTGCAACTCGACCAGTTGCCCCTTGCAGTAGGGTCACCAGTCCGCGGAACGGAAGAAAAGAAGAACGGTACCCCTGGATCCTTTGAGCGTGTTCAGGTTCTGCAGCCGGCCAAACTGATCTCGCATCGAGA
>CAZKVF010000217.1:0-4843 GCA_964556085.1 uncultured Solibacteraceae bacterium | reverse complement strand
CGCGCCATACTGACGGCCTCCTAAGCCGTGGTGCTCAGTATGGCGGTCCGCCTTGCTTATCCAGACTACGAGAACCCCGTTTCGGGCCAATGATGAGGCCCACCGGGCGGGACCGATCCTAGCCCTGTACGAGTAGCCGACAATCCATCCACAATCGCCCCGACCACGTGTGAACGAAGTGCGTTGCAAACCTATCTCCTTCGCAGCAGGCGATCCAGCCAGCTGATCCGGCGGTCGAAATCTTGCAGCAGCCAGATATCTCCCTTGATTGCGAGAACGGAAGTCAGAAAGCTCTTTCCATCCGGGCGCATGCTAAATCCTCGGTAGGGAAAGTCTCCCTGAGAATCGGCTAAATCCAGGGCAGCCGGCAGGGGGCCCAGATCGGCGGCCACCTGCTCCCGCTCGCTGGCGATCTCGACGCGCCCCAGAACAAGCCGGCGGTTCTCCGTCACGCCAATCCCGTAGAGTGAATTGCCGTCTTGCGACCACCCGTAGGTCAGCCATTGCTTCTGGCTCACGATCCGCTTCTGTTTGCCATCCGAACTCGCCAGAGCCAGCTTGTGGCCGTCGTTCCAGGCGATCCAATCGCCCCGCGGCGACCACCGCACCGGATTGCTATCCGAAGCGTAAGCGACCAATTCCGGCTCATGGCTTGCGCCTACCCGGATCTTCAGCACTGCGGGTTTCCCGTTATAGGTCGAGTAATAGGCGATCCAGTTGCCATCCGGAGACCACGAAGCCCCCCTCTGCCATACGTTGCGTGGATCGTTGTATAGACGCACCGGAGTATCTCCCGCCAGCGAGGAAATCCAGATCTCCACGGTGGGGCCAAGCGTGCGCCGGTAGGCCACACGCGAGCCGTCGGGAGAAATCGCACAGTCTAGAAAGGCGGCTCTGGTCTTGCCATCAGGGAAATCCTGCGAGCTTACGATCATTCGTTCGGACCCGTCCCGCCGGTTGCGAAGCCAGATCTCACCAGCGCCGCCGCGGTCGGTGGCGTAGGCGAAATGTATGCCGTCCGGAGCCCAGCTCGGCGCCACCTCGTCCCGGTCGGTAGCCAGCACAGGGGTAGGCGGCGTGCCGTCCAGCGGGACCTCGATCAGGTCGTAGCCAATCTCGCCGCCCTGAAATGCCAGGGTGCGGCCGTCCGGCGAGAGGGCATGATACCGTTCTCGCGCAATCCCCGATGTGATTTCGCGGTCCTCGCCGCTCTGCAAATCCCGGTTCACCAGGTGGCCGTCGCCGCTGGAGGTGCTCGCCCACACGATGTTTCCGTCTGGCAGCCAGCCAAAGCCAGTGTTGGATTCACCCAGGCCGCGGCCCTGAAGAAACACCCGCGGCGGACCGCCAGCCATGGGGATTTTAAAGAACTCCGACTTAGCGTGGGCATCGGTGAGCAACCCCAGGTACTTGCCGTCCTTTGTGAATTGGAAGGTCAGCTGCCATTCGAATGCCGCACGCAACTCGGAAATCAACCCTTGAGGAAACGGCCGCGGCGGAGCGCCCGGCGGCGAGGATAACCTCAGGGCATACGTGTTGTCAGATTGCCGCGCCGCGACAACCAAGGTCTTGCCGTCCGGCGAAAGAGCTGCCCGCGCCACGCCATCCAGAACTTTTTCCGCGTCCCCACCCGCCACGCCCGTGGACCACAGGCTCCGGCCCAGCCCTGGCCGGTCCACGATGTAATAAATCCTGGTGCTGTCAGGGGACCAGAAGGGAAGGAAGCACGAAGCGTCCTGCCGCGTAATCTGGGCCGGCGTCGAAGATCCGATCTTGCGCACCAAGATCTGAAAGACTCCGTCGATTTCGGCGGAATAAGCGATCCGATCCCCGGCGGGCGACCAGGCCGGCATAGTTTGTATACCGGGCTCCGTCGCGAACGGGATGTATCGCGCCGGAGCGAGCGGCGCTTCGAGCCACATCAAGGCGAGCGCAAATCCGGCGGCGAGCCCTGCCGTCAGTGCGCCCAGTACGAGACCAGAGATGCGCTTGGACTTGACCGGGGCCGGTGCACTGGCGAATGTTGTCGAAATCTCCGAGGCGTGATCCCGTAACTGGCGCAATTCTAGGAAGAGATCGCGCGTGGCGTCGTATCGCTGTGACGGCTCCTTCGCCAGGCACCGTTCGAGCGACCAGCGTAAGGGTCCCTGCAATGACAACGGAAGCGGTGCTGGATCTTCCCGAATGATGGCCGCCATGGTCTCGGCCCCGGTGGGGCGTTCGAACGCCTTTTTACCGGTGATCAATTCATGAACGATCAGGCCCAGGGAAAATTGATCGGACCGGCCATCCACTTCCACCGCGCCACTGGCCTGTTCGGGGCTCATATACGAGGCCGTTCCGAGAATCGTCCCCGGTTGCGTCGCAGCAATGGTTCGCGTCGCATCCCCGTGCGCCCCCCGGCCGATCGACTTCGCCAAGCCGAAGTCCAAAATTTTGACGCGGCCCTCTCCCGTCAGCATTATGTTTTCGGGTTTCAGGTCCCGATGTACAATGTGGGCCGAGTGCGCCGCCGCTAGTCCGTCAGCGGTTTGCACGGCAATGTCCAGGGCTTTCCGGAGCGGAACCGGCCCGCGCTGGATCACGGTGCGGAGCGTCTCGCCCTGCACCAGTTCCGAGACGATGAAAGCCGCCCGGTCTTCGAAGGCCACGTCATAGATCGCCACGATGTTCGGGTGATTCAGCACCGCCACCGCCCGCGCTTCCAGCTCGAAGCGCTGACGCCGGGAGGTATCGCCAGCCACGTCCGCCGGCAAGATCTTGAGCGCGACGTCGCGCCCCAGGCGCGTGTCGCGCGCCCGGTACACTTCGCCCATTCCGCCGGCGCCAATCGGCGCAACGATTTCATACGGGCCCAGTTTGTCACCGGCAGAAAGAGGCATAGGAGCGAATTACCAAGTGTACTCGGTCAGGAAGCAGTTAGGGACTGGTTACGCGCTACTCGGAGAATGCTGGGAAGCGGTTGTTCCTTTCGGCCTTCGGATTCGTCCCGATAAACCACAGGTTTCCCAGATCGATCCGACGCAAACCCAGGAAATTCCTTCTGAACGCCGGCCGACTCGGCGGGGGTGAGGCCCATCCACGTTCAACTTCCGAGTGGCCGACGATCCGACCATTGCCCCGATAAACGGCAAGCGTTAATGGTTAAAACGTGACTGGTGCGAAACGCTTTGCGAGAAGGTCTGCGTTGCGCGGCAGCCATTCCACGAATTGGCGATGGAAGAGTCGCGTGTGATCCGACCAAAGAACAATGGCGGGCGCGTCCCGAGCCGACCACAAACCGTCTGCTTCGCAGCTCGGCTGCTCCGATACCTTGACCTTCGACCTATCCAGGATATATGCTCAACGGTAGAAGGTTGAGGTATCGATGCCGTCTCCGCGTTTCCCCATCCCGCAAGGCACGCTCGACATGCTGATTCTCCAAATCCTCTCGCTCGAACCCGCCCATGGGTACGGCATAGCGCAACGCCTGGAGCAGATCTCGCGTTCAGTGGTCCAGGTCAACCAAGGCTCGCTCTATCCAGCCCTCCACCGCCTGCAGCAGAAGGGCTGGCTACGCGCCGGGTGGAAACAGTCGGAGACCGGCCGGGAGGCCAAGTTCTACTCCCTTACGCCCGCCGGTCGCCGCCAGCTTTCGGTCGAGAAGGATAGCTGGGCGCGCCTGTCCGGCGCCGTCAACCTGATCTTTGAGGAGGGCAGCCGATGATCCAGCTCTTCAACTGGTTCCGCCGCGGGTCCCTGGACCGCGGCCTCGACCGCGAGCTCCAATATCACTTCGATCGCCGCGTCGCTGACTTCACCGCCGCCGGCATCCCCGAGCCCGAGGCCCGCCGCCGCATCGCCGTCGAGCTAGGCCTCGCCCAAGTCCGCGAGGAAGTCCGCGATGTCTGGCTCACCCGCTGGCTCCGCGATTTCCTTTACGACCTCCGCTATTCCGCCCGCTCGCTCCGTCACAGTCCCGGCTTTACCGCCGCCGTTCTGCTCTCGCTCGCCCTCGGCATCGGCGCCACCACCGCCATCTACTCGCTCGTCGATCAGGTGATCCTTCATGCGCTGCCCGTCCGCCAGCCCGAGCGCCTGGTTCTTGTGGATTGGAACGGCGACGACCTCATCACCTACGCCACCGGCTCGTTTAACCTGATGCCTTACCCGATCTGCCGCGACCTCCAGCAGCAGACCCGCATTTTCGACGGCGTCCTCTGCCGTGCCGAAATCGAGGTCAACCTCACAGCCGGCGGCGATCCCAGGCCCGTCGCCGCCGAGATCGTCTCCGGCAGCTACTTCTCCGTGCTCGGCGTCGGCCCCGCGCTCGGCCGCATCATCGAACCGGAAGACGATGCCGCGGCCGGCGCCGGTCCGGTGGTGGTGCTCTCGTATGACTTCTGGCGGGCGCAGTTCGGCGGCGCCGCTGATATCGTCGGCCGCAAGGTCCTGATCGGCAATCACCCCATGACCGTGGTCGGCGTGGCTGCCGCCGGGTTCCGCGGCGTCGACGTCGGCGCCGTGCCTGCCTTCTGGATGCCCACGTCCATGTACGCCGACGCGAACCTCGACACCGGTGATGAGGATCTCCTCAACGGCCACACCCGCTGGCTGCAGATCCTCGCCCGCCTCCGTTCGGATGTTACATTCGCGCAGGCGCAGACCGGTTTGCAGCCGTGGTTCAAGGCGTGGCTCGACGACAGCACGCTTCGCCCCGGCTTCCCGAGGATTTCGGCCGACCACCGCCGCGAGTACCTGGCAACCACTCTCGAACTCACCTCCGCGCCCCAGGGCCATTCTCCACTGCGGCGCAGCCTCTCCCAGCCGCTCTGGCTATTGTTCGCCGCCACCGGTGTGCTGC
>CAZKVF010000216.1:0-6730 GCA_964556085.1 uncultured Solibacteraceae bacterium | reverse complement strand
AGCGTCATCGCGAGAAGTTGGCCGCCGCGCGAGCAGGGCCGGTGACCTCCAGAATGTGCATGCCGGTATTGGCGCGGTCCACGGCATAAATGTAGCCGCGGTCATCCACCTCGACATTATTGGTTTGAATGGCAACTTTGCAATGGCGGTCGGCGCCCTGGCCAACACAACGCTGGTCCGTCTTGCTGGTGATGCCGGGGATGAAATAGCCGATTTCCCTGGGGCGCAAGGGATCTCGGACGTCGATGGCGCGCACGCCGGCGTTGAAGAAAGCGAGAAATAAGATGCGATTGTAATAGATGGGCGTCAGGTTTTCGTTGGAGGAATGCGCACCGAAGCGGCCGCCGGCGCTACAGAAGTTGCCGCTGTCTTCCGGAACCGTCCAAAGCGAAACGCCCACGGGTTTCGTCTCGGTACTGATGTCGAAGAACCGCACCATCTGGCGATACTCCTGGCATTCGTTGGCCACCGTCTCTCCCACCAGCGCCAGAAAATCCTTCGTCTTGCCGTTGCGCTGCTTGGCGAATTCCGGAAGATTCATTTGCAGCATGGGGAAAGCCGTGTGCGCGCCGATATCATCGGGCAAATCGACGCGTGAGATTTCCGGGTAACGCAGGTTTTCTTCGGTCGGTTCCTTGGGGCCGTTCAACAGCTTTTCGCGATCGACGATCTGCATGATGCCGTTCCGGGAGTTGTCGTAGGCAAAATAAACGCGGTTGCGCTGCGGCAGCGACATAGGACCGTGAAGGCCGCCGGGAGTTTGTCCCCGAGCGCCGGGCTGCTGGCCGGGCAGGCCGAAATTGCGGATGAATTTCGGGTTAGCCGGGTCACTGAGGTCGTAAATCTGAGCCATGCGCGTGACGCGCCAGCCAACCACTCCAGAGACAAGATAGGCTATGCCAGTGTCGCATTCCCACCAGCTTTTGTGAGTATCGCGCAGGCCGCTGACGATCACGTTTATGCGGCTGGGATGCGCGGGGTCCGTGACATCCCACATTTCGTGGGCGCTTCCGCCAAAGCTGCGCAGCATGTAGAACTTGTTTTTGTCGGCATGAGGCAGCTGATTGCCGCCGCAAACACGCACCATTTGCGCGCCGCCGGCGGCTTCCCCGCCCCCGCCGCCCCCGGTTTGCTCGCCGGGAATGTGAGCGAGGTAGCGCGGGTTGTGCGGATCGGTGACATCGACAACCGATGTGCCGTTTGACTCTTCCTTGCCGGTAAGCGGGTTGGGCTCGACGCCGGCATGGTGTCCGACATAGGCAATCCAGCGGTCGCCCTGCTGCTGGATGACGGGCTGATATGCGCTTCGCGCCTGCAGGTCGTTGTAGCCGACCAGTTCCATGTTGCTCTTGCGGGCTTCGGATTGCGCGGCCACAGGAGGCGCGAAAGAGCCGGCGACGCCGAAAGCGAGTGCTACCAGCCCGCTGGAGCAGCACAGATGCAGCCAAAACGAACCTATCCCAATATGTTTCATTCCATTTCTCCAGCGCATACGACCTCCTGAGTGCGCAATTCCATTTCGCAGGTATTTTGAAGAATACACCCAAACGCGGCCGGACGGGCGGGGCCCGCACGATGCCAGCTCGTGTAGTGGCGGCGCCCTCAGTTGTTCAGCAGCGGAATGCTTTTGGCCGCTGGGGGCTGGGGTTGCGCGCTTAGAAAGGCGTAGATATCGCCGAGCTCGTCGTCTGAAACCACCTTTTTGGTGTACGGGGGCATCTGACCGGTGGGCTGGCGGACGTACTTTTCGAGTTGGGCCCACGCGATCGGCTTGGGCGCCAGGCGCGGGCCGGTTCCGGCTCCGCCCTGGGCTTCGCGGCCATGGCACTGATAGCAGCCATAGCTCTGGAACAGCTGCCGTCCTTTTTGCGCGTTTCCGGCAGGAGCCGAAGCCTGGGCGTACAGCGCGGCGCTACAGAACACGAGAAGCAGCAGGCGCATCATACCGGCTCCCTAACGCGGCTGCGTCACCACGTCCACAAGCGCCGGCTCACCGCGGCTGACCACATCGAGCGCGCGTTTGATGGCCGGCCCCAGATCCTTGGGATCGGTAATCGGCCCTTCGCCGTGTAGGCCCATGCCGCGCGCCACAGTGGCGAAATCAATGTTGGGGTCGGTGATGGTGGTGCCGACGCCGGCGTGCGTGATGCCGCGCTGGTGGCGATTGGCCATGCGCTGAATGTGCATAACTTCCTGGTGATACGCGCGGTTGTTGTGCTTCACGCTGAGCAGCGGGATCTGGTGATGCGCCGCGGTCCACATCACGCCGGGGGCGTACATCAGATCGCCATCGTTCTGGATATTGACAGAGAGGCGGCCGTGTTTCTTGTTGGCCAGCGCGGCTCCCACAGAAGCCGGCGCGCCGTATCCCACGCCGGCGCCCCCCGATCCGCCTATGTATTGCGAGTGCTTATCGAAATTCCACAGGCGGAGCGGCCACCCGCCGCCCGAGACTAGCGACCAGTCCTTGTCTTTGATCTGCGCCCACAACTCAGCAGAGAGGCGCGGCATGCTGATCGGGCTGGCGTCCCAGCCGTACGCCGCTTCGTTACGAGCCCGTTCGAGGCCATCCTGGCGCGCCGCCGCCAGTTTCTTGCCGCGCTCTTCAAGTGCGCGCTTGCGATCGGCGGTCAGCAGTTTCTTGCAGGCCTCGGTCAAGGAGGGCAGCGTGGCCTCGGCATCTCCCGTGATGGCCAGATCTACTTCGGGGAAGCGCTGGAAATCCTGGTAATTGCTCTTGGTGAAGAGGTCCACCGCGGTAATGCTGATGAGCTTCGAGCCTTGCTTCGTTATCTGGCGCCAGGAGCGCTCCTGCTGATCCCGGAAATTGTTCACCGTGCCCCAGAAATCGGTTAGCTCCAAGCCGAGGATAACGTCGGCGTTAGCGATCAGACCGCGGCTGCCGTCGGTAAGGTTGAGGGGATGGCGCGAGGGAAAATTCATGCGCCCCGCCTGATTGATGACGGGCGCTTGCAGAGTCTCGGCCAGTTCCACCAGCAACTTCATGCCATTCGGAGTGCGAGCAACGCGATCGGCAATGATCACCGGGTTTTGGGCGCCGACAAGCGCCCGAGCAGCTTCGGCTACAGCGGAAACATCGCCTTGGGGCGGGGCGGTTTCCGGGAGCTTGGGAATGTGCAGGCGGGCGTTATCCTTCACAGGTGTTTCCTGCAGGTCGCTATCCGCCACCAGCAGTACGGGCATGGTGGGCGGCGTGGTGGCGATCTTGTAGGCGCGCACAGCCGATTCGGCGAAGTGCTGCAGCGAAATCGGCAGGTCGTCCCATTTGACGAAATCGCGCACCATGGAGGCTGCGTCCTGCACGCTGTGATCCCACTCGACGCCCGGCCGGCGCGTGGCCGCGTCGATGCTGTTGCCCACGATGACGTAGACTGGGACCCGGTCGCAATAGGCGTTGTAAATGGCCATTGCGGCGTGCTGCAGGCCAACCGTGCCGTGCGCGAACACCAGCAGCGGTTTGCCCTCGATTTTGGCGTAGCCATGCGCCATGGCGATGGAGGATTCCTCGTGACAGCAGGTGATGAACTCAGGCGCCGAGTTGCCCCCGTAGTTGATCACGGATTCGTGCAGCGCCCGGAAACTTGAACCGGGATTCGAACAGACGTACTCGAAACCGAGCTTTTTGATGACGTCCACCATGAAATCGGAGCCAGGCCGGTCTGCGGTGAGCACTTCTACGGTGGAGGGCGGGTCCACCTCCTTCGCCGCAACCGCGGCGGCGGTGCGAACGGGCCGTGCTTCCTGCGCCGGGGCCTGCGCCGTGGTGGTCGCGGTGGCCGTGAGCGCCGCTGCGCCGCCAGCCGCGCTTTTCAGAAAATTGCGGCGATCGACAGCAATGGTTGATTTCGCAGGGGACTTCGCCATAACACCTCCGTGGGGGAAGCTTTCAGCAGTCAGCTTTTCGGCCGTCAGCGGTTTGCTCAAAGCTTTGAAGCATTATAGTATGGCACGCCGATCTGCGTTGGCGCCCGTCTCCGGGCACAATGGCGAAAGCAACGCAGTGGGCGGCACTTCATCGGCCAAAGGATCAAAACGCCCATACTAGAGCGGCACTCTTCCAAGATATTGTGAATAACAGTTCACTCCGCGTATAATTGTGTCCTGCCTCGATCAGTGCCCAGAGTTCCTAAACCAGTACCCAGAGTCCCCAAAGGAGTGCCCGGAGTCCCCAAACCCGCGGCCAAAGCCCCCAAACCGGCGAACCAGCTTTTGAAGCAGATGGAAACGCTCGGTTTGACCGTGGAGGATCTGGCGCGAATATTCCGCGTCTCAGCGCGCAGCGCGCGTTCCTGGACTACCGGCGACACGAGGGTACCCACGTGGTTGATGCCTGCGCTGGAGATCTACGCTTTGCTTCCGCCGCCGGCGCGGCACAGCGCGGTGGGATCGGTGGCCCGCGACGGCGTGAACGCAGGCAACGGCCGGGCGGCGGCGCCCAGCCCGGCGAGAGCTAACACTAACCGGCACCCGTTCGCCCGGATCGAGGAGTTATGAGGAGCTGAGAAAATATGGAAACGACAAACCATTCCCAGGATTTAACACCCGGCGCCGTCCGCCGGCTGGTGATTGCACATGGCGAGAAAGGCGGAGTTGGCAAGACGACCATTGCGCGCGTTCTGGCCGACTATCTGGTGGCGCGCAAACTCGCGTTCCGCGCCTACGACGGGGAGGGAGCGACCGGTCAGTTGATGCGCTTTCATCCGGATCAGACGCTTCCGATCGAGTTCACGGACGCGGCCGGCATCTCGCCCGTTCTCGATCATCTGATGGACGGCGGGAACGCGCACCTGGCGCTGGTAGACCTCGGAGCACGCGCGGGGAACGACCTGAAATCCTGGCTTTATCGCGGCGGCGCGCTGGAGGAGTCATCGGCCGGGAGGCTTGGCGTAACGGTCGCGTATGTGCTTGGCGGCGCCGTGGACAGCGTGGGCCATCTTAAGGAATGTTTCGCCGCATTGGGTAAGGACGTGAAATATCTGATCGTGAAGAACCTGGGAGTGGCGAGCCATTTCACAGTCTACGAACAGTCGCACGTACGGCAGGAACTTCTGAGCGCAGGCGCGCAGGAGATGGTGCTGCCGGCGCTGGACACCACCGTGTTCCAGTCGGTGGATCGCGCCAGTATACCGTTTTCCGCGTTCGCGGAAAGCAACGCGGGAAATTTTGGTTACACCGAACGCCGGTATTGCCGCACCTGGCTGCGGGAATGCTTTGCCGCGCTCGATCAGGTCTCGCCGCTGCTCCGGTGAGCGCTGCGCTCAACGTTATTGGGCGCCTCCGCCGCGCGGGGGATTCTCGGTATTGTTCATGTTGATGAGCTGATAGCCGCCCATCGCCAACCGGACATTGGGTCCGGACGGCGCCTCGGCGGCCATCTGGTGCCAGGTCATGGGAGCGGCATAAAGTACGTCGCCTTCAACAGCGTGAAATTCGCCCATATTTTCGAATTTGCCGCTGATCTGACCCACCTGCACGATCCACCATTCCGCCGGACCGGCATGCAGGTGACCGAAAACCGAATGGGGATCAAACGGCGGATCGCCCGGCTTTGCGGGACCGCTTCCGATATTCCCGTTGCCATTACCGCACTTGTTATCGGCGGCGTTTACGTAACCGATCAGAGGGCTGGCGAATAGGTGATCCTCCAGCACGACGACTCCGCCCTTGCAGGCGGCAATCGCGTCCGTGAAGGTGTTGAACAGGAGACGATTCGGCGGCGTGTAGGATGCAGGATTGTGATTGAAGGACACCTTCACGATGGTCCCGCCGCTGCCCGGAGCCGGCTGAGGGCCGTCCGACGGATACACGGTTTTATAGTTCGCGGGATGCACTTCCACCCAGAGCGCATTTTGATCGCCGGTCACTTCATAGGAGAAGACTGTAGACTTCAAAATGTTCACGATGGCGCCACGCGTGGCGTTCGCCGGCTCTTGGCCTTCCACGCTGAAATGCAGTTGTCCGGAAACCACCACGAACATGGTGGCGGTATCCGGGTGCATGCGCGCGGCGTATTTCGTTCCGGGCGCGCCTGAGTTGTAAGTAGCGTCCTGCTCCGGATCGAGAATGATCTGTTCCTGCCAGGTGTTCTGGCCGGCATGCATCTGCTTCAGGTCGGAGAGCTTCCATAATGGCCGCATGGGCGGTTTGTAAACCCCACCCGCAGTCTTGTTCACCCACCATGTTTGAGCCGGCCCGCGACCGCCTCTACCCTGTTGTGCGAACGCCGCAATGCTGAAAGATACAGTCAGGCACGCGGCGGTGAGTGGGCACCTCATTCTCATAGGCTCTCCTCCGTTCCACACATAATATGTCATCCGTTAAGACCCGGGCTTCGGGAGTTATATTGCTGCAATTCGAACCCAATTTGAGCGTGCGCTTTCAGCGGTATGCATTTTTCGGAAGGGCTGATTGGCGGAATTTGGACCGCAGAGAAACGGAGACACAGAGAAAGGTAAAAGCCTAAAAAATCTGAGAGCGCAGAGTAGACAGAGAGCGCAGAGAAGAAAGCTTGGCGCGAGGAGTTCATGAAGGGACACGTTGGGTGACGGTTGGGGGAATTTTTGGCGAATTGGGGCGGGAGTTTTTGGCTGGGATAGGAGCTAGGGAGCTTGGAAACCGGACTCGCATAAGCAGCGCTCATCGGAAGTCGGCTAGCAATTAGAGCTTCTTATAGCCTAGGCCGAGGGCGCACTCGCGGTGGCGGTTTGCG